>JBQCFI010000269.1:0-3447 GCA_051959325.1 Ginsengibacter sp.
AAAACTACTTTATCTTGAAACCGTTTCAATATTATACGCTCCCTGAGTTAGATATCTGTTATTATACTTGAAAATGTAAAATAAAAGAATAATGACTTAAATTAGTCTAATAATATTCAAAATGTTTGATCGATGCAGCGAAATTCAGATAGAAAAGAAAATTACATTGAGGATATTGAAAAATAGGGGTATCTTTAAGGTAAGAGATTCCAAATGCGGAGGTAGTACCAAATGAAATGTCCAATTTGTAAATCAACTAACATTGAAAAAATCAGCAAAGGAATTAAACTTGACTCTGCTTTAATGTGGGGAGGTTAGCGGCGAACAAACTTAAAGGCACTTATGAGTGTAATAATTATAAATATAAATGGTAAAAAAACTTGTTCCAACTCTACGTAGTTACCAAAATTAATTTCGGGCAATCGCGTTTACTCTTCTGGAAATTTAAAAAAATAAGCTGCTTTATTTCCTCTTTCATAACCAAATCAAAATGAGCATCGATTCATTGGTTCACTATTCATTATCATTATGAAAATCACTGCATCCAGTACGAAAGAAAAAACATCCGACGATGTTTTTATTACTATTCATAACGAATGCCGGGCGCAGATTAAAATTTACGAAATCAGCCAGAGCAAACAATATCTTTACGGCATCTACGATTGCAGTTGTACTTTATTGTCGCCAATCCATTTAAAGCCTGGAAAGAATAACATAGTTGTGGAAACTTTCCAAGGTAAGGCGGCACAGCGAGCGTTTACAAAAACTATGTTTTCGGAAGATGTGACGATTGAATTTCCCTAAAAATATTGCAAAAACAAAACATTAAAGCTGGTAATTATTTTATCCGTGGAAGCGATCGGATGATGGATAAAACTTACTCAGTGCTCATTTTTTTCATCATAAAATGGCAACGGTTTAAAGACATACACGAAAACCATATTATTGAAATAAAAAACTGATGGAAAAAATTATTAACTGAAGAATATAATCACTACTTTTAAATCCTCAAAACCTTCGAAGAGTTTAACTAACCACAGAAAAGGGATTTGGAGACTGAAAGTTAATTTTAAAACAAACATAAAGAAAAGAACCGGCTGATACTTTGTCAACATTCTGGAAGTCAGAAGCAGACATCAACAGCGCTTTTGCTGCAACCTATTCCTTGCTGAGAGGCGTAAACGGCGGTCATTGGGGTGTCTGCGGTGTTGAACTTTCCAACGGCCGGGGCGACGATTTTTTTATCAGGAATGACGTTTCCTACTTATACCAGTTATCAACTTTTACGAATACTCCTGCTAATGCGGCCGCAACCAGTTTGTGGAACAGCTCTTACCAGGCTATTTTTCGTCAAACCAAATAATTGAAAAAGTACCGACGGTGCCTGATGTTTCTGCCGACAAGCAGGCAATGGGGAAGCGAAGTTCTTAAGAGGAATAAACTACTTCAATCTTGTGATTAATTTTGGTGATGTACAATGCGATATGCCGATGTCGTACTTATGCTTGCAGAGGCTTTGACACAACAGGGAAAAGTTATCGAAGCGTACCCTTATGTAAACATGATTCGTGAAAGGGCACATCTGGCAGACCTTGCAACTGGTTACTCGCAGGACCAGATAAGGCAGAAATCAGGCATCAGCGAATGATTGAATTTGCAAGGGAAGGACTGCGCTTTTATGATTTGAAAAGATGGGGATTGCTGCAGCGGGAAATCACTAACAGCGATAAAGTGGGTAAACAATTTTTCGTTCCCAACAAACACGATTATTTTCCGATACCACCGTCAGAAATAGAAAGCAATCCCAACATGGTACAAAATACAAATTGGTAAAAAGAACATACAGTTAGAAACGTTCTGATTTATTTTATAAAAAATATTCATTTTCACTTAAACCACTTTTATTGAATGCGGGTAAACAAGGTCTTTATTATCGTTGCTGTTTTTTCATATTTTCAATTGTTTTCCTGTATCATTGTGAAAGCGCAAATACCTCAATCCATCAACCTTGAAGGCCAATGGGCATTTAAATTGGACAGTACAGATGTTGGTGAAACAGAACATTGGTTTAACGAACCATTTAACAAAAAGATTCACTTGCCGGGTTCATTGACTACCAATGGCATCGGAAATGACATTACGATAAACACACCATGGACAGGAGATATTGTAGACTCTTCCTGGTTCTTTGAACCCCAATATGCCAGGTACCGCCAGCCTGGAAATATCAAAGTTCCTTTTTGGCTACAGCCGACGAAATATTATAAAGGTGCAGCCTGGTATCAAAAAGAAGCAGACATTCCAGCGTCATGGAATCATAAAGAAATTTTTCTTTATTTGGAACGTTGTCACTGGCAAACAACCGTTTGGGTAGACCAAACGAAAATCGGTTCTCAAAATAGTTTGGGAGCGCCGCACGAATACAATTTGACGGCGCAACTTTCACCGGGCAAACACCGGGTTACCATTTGCGTGGACAACAGGATTAAAGACGTTAATGTAGGCATCAATTCACACAGCATCACTGACCATACTCAAACAAATTGGAATGGCATTATAGGCCAGATGCTTCTTGTGGCAAAACCAAAATTATATATAACAGATATGCGGGTGTACCCTGACATTGCCAGTAAAGAAGTGATCGCAGAAATTGATTATAAGAATGCAGGACCCGCTACCGTTGGAGAAATAAAACTCCTCGCCGCAAACGGAAACAAAAGTGCTGAAAAGTTACCTGCAATTTTAGAGAAGCAAAAATTTGAAGCAGACAGTGGCACAATAACGATTCATTACCCGATGGGCAGCACACCTTTGCTCTGGGATGAATTCCATCCAAACCTTTACAAAATGTATGTCACGTTAGAAAGCAATGGAACAACAGATAAGAAAGAAGTCGCCTTCGGTATGCGAAAGTTTTCAGCAGATGGAACCCAATTCTCCGTAAATGGAAGGCCAACCTTCCTGCGCGGCACACTTGAATGTGCTGTAACGCCGCTTACCGGCTATCCGTCTATGGACGTGGCTTATTGGAAACACTTATTTAACGTATGTAAATCTTATGGATTGAATCATATCCGCTTTCATTCGTGGTGCCCGCCAGAAGCGGCTTTTGATGCAGCAGACAGCGCTGGCATGTATTTACTGATTGAATGCTCGTCATGGGCAAACCAGGGCGCTGAAATCGGAAGCGGGAGGCCACTCGACCAATTCATTTACGATGAAAGCAACCGGATTGTAAAAGCATTCGGAAATCATCCTTCTTTTTGCATGATGGTATATGGAAATGAGCCGGCCGGCAAACATTCAACTGAATACCTTACCCATTTTGTTGAGTATTGGAAAAACAAAGAGGCGCGTCATTTATATTCTACTGCTGCTGGCTGGCCGGTTATTAAAGAAAGTGATTACAACAGTACTCCCGATCCACGCATACAGCATTGGGGAGCA
>JBQCFI010000270.1:0-5768 GCA_051959325.1 Ginsengibacter sp.
ATACGCTTAAAAGTGGAATTCCCAATGCAATAAAAGTGGCAATGGAAATGAAAGAAAATGGTCAGCATCTCCAGGCAATAAGATTGGTTAGTGGCGACCTTGCGTATCTTTCTAAAAGAGGACGCAAAATGCTGGACGATGCTGGTTTCAAGGACGTGCACATTGTTGTTTCTAATCAGTTGGATGAATATTTGATCAAAAGTTTGCTGGAACAAAAAGCGCCGATAGATTCTTTTGGTGTTGGTACAAGCCTGGCAACAGGCCAGCCGGATGCAGCGCTTGATGGAGTTTATAAATTGAGCGCGATAAATGGTGAGCCCAAGATTAAACTATCTGAAAATATTACGAAAGTTACGCTTCCGGGACGCAAACAGGTGTACCGTTTTACAGATGAAACCGGTTGTTTTGTAGCGGATGCGATTGCCCTTGAAAATGATTCAGTTCCGAATAAAATGATTCATCCGTTTGATGTGGAAAAAAGTAAGGAACTGGATGCGAAAATGGCGATTCCCTTGCTGAATAAAATTATGGAAAACGGCAGGCCAATATTAAAAGAATATGAGCCAAAAGACGTAGCTGCTTATGTGCAAAAAAGAATGCGGCAATTGCCGGATGAACACAAACGGTTCAATAATCCACATATCTATAAAGTCGGGATCAGTGAGCCTTTGCAGCAGTTGAGAAGTGATTTGAGGAAGAAATATAAGATGTAAGATTAAGCTGGATTACACCACCTCTCCTTCCAAGTCATAATCATAAGCTTTGGTGATTTTTACATTTACAAAATCGCCGGGATTTAATTTTCTTTCAGAATTGATGATGACTTCGTTATCGACTTCCACGCTATCAAATTCTGTGCGGCCGAGATATTTTCCTGCTTCTTTTTTATCAACAATTACTTTGAAAGTTTTTCCAACTTTCTCTTCATTTTTTCGATATGAAATTTCCTGTTGAACGTCCATGATTTCCTGGGCGCGACGTTCTTTTTCTTCTTCAGGAATGTCATTTTTTAAATCATAAGCGAAAGTATTTTCTTCATGCGAATAAGTGAAAATGCCAACGCGATCAAATTCGATTTTTTGTAAAAAGGTTTTTAACTCTTCTACATCATCCTGAGTTTCTCCCGGGAAACCCGCAATGAGCGTGGTTCTTAAACAAATACCGGGAATTCTGTTTTTTATTTCTCCGATAATATCTTCCATTTCTTCCCTGGTAATTTGCCTTTTCATCGCTTTCAGCATTTGGTTGCTTGCGTGTTGTAAAGGCATGTCGAGATAGTTGCAAATATTTTCGCGTTCTTTCATTGCATCAATAATTTCGATTGGAAATTTGGAAGGATACGCATAATGTAAACGAATCCATTCTAATCCGGGAATGTCTGACAGTAAACGAAGTAATTTTGGCAATTCCCGTTTTTTATAAATATCCAAACCGTAATAAGTGAGTTCCTGTGCAATCAACATAATTTCTTTGACGCCTCTTGATACTAATTTTTCTGCTTCTGCCACTAAAGATTCCATTGGCCGGCTTACATGTTTTCCACGCATCAGAGGAATTGCGCAAAATGAACAAGTGCGATTGCAGCCTTCACTGATTTTTAAATAGGCATAATGATTGGGCGTGCTTAATAATCTTTCGCCCACCAATTCCGCTTTGTAATCAACATCAAATTTTCTCAATAAAAAAGGCAATTCCATCGTGCCAAAATAGGCATCTACTTCAGGGATTTCTGTTTCGAGATTTTGTTTATACCGTTCACTTAAGCATCCCGTAACGTAGACCTTGTCAAGCTTTCCACGTTTCTTTAATTCTACCTGTTCTAAAATCGTATTGATGCTTTCCTCTTTAGCCAAATCAATAAATCCGCAGGTATTTACTACCACAATATTGTGGTCCAGTTTTTTACTTTCATGTTTTACATCAAAATCGGCAGCAGCCAATTGACCGCTCAACACTTCACTATCCACCATATTCTTACTGCAACCGAGAGTGATGATGTTGACTTTATCTTTTTTATTTTTTGTTTTCATTTTTTTATACCACGAATTATACGAATGATGCGAATTGAGCTAAAGAATCTAAACCGATTAATTCATAATTAAATAATTAACCTACTTCACTCCACCAAACAGACTATCCACAAAATCCTTTTTATCAAACACCAAAAGATCAGTTGCTTTTTCTCCCACTCCAATAAATTTTACGGGAATTTTAAACTGGTCTGCGATCGCTAAAACAACGCCACCTTTTGCCGTTCCATCTAATTTTGTAATGGTCAATGCGGACACATCCGTTGCGGCTGTGAAATGTCTTGCCTGTTCCAATGCATTCTGGCCAGTGCTTCCGTCCAAAACCAACATCACTTCATGTGGTGCGCCAGACAAAGCCTTATTTACAGATCTTTTTATTTTATTTAATTCATCCATCAGATGAATTTTGTTGTGCAATCTTCCTGCGGTATCAATAATTACAACATCTGCATTTCTGGCAACAGCGCTTTGGACGGCATCAAATGCAACCGCGCTGGGATCCGATCCCATGGCATGCTTTACAATCGGCACATTGGTTCTCTCACTCCAGATATTTAATTGATCAACTGCTGCCGCACGAAATGTATCTGCAGCGCCAAGTAAAACGGACTTTCCGGCCAATGAAAAATTATGAGCCAGTTTTCCTATCGTTGTTGTTTTTCCAACTCCATTCACGCCAACCACTAATATCACATGTGGTTTGTGCCCGGAAGGAAGTTCATAATTTTCATAAGACGTATCCTGCAGTGCGTCAACTAAAATAGATTGGATTTCTTCTTTTAGAATTCGGTTCAGTTCATTGGTATTGACATATTTATCTTTTGCGACTCTTTTCTCAATTCCATCAATAATTTTGACAGTAGTATCTACGCCAACGTCAGCGCTTACCAAAGCGTTTTCGAGATCATCAAGCACCTCTTCATCGACGGTACTTTTTCCGGCAATTGCTTTTGTTATTTTATCAAAAAATCCAGCCTTGGTTTTTTCCAAACCTTGATCCAGCGTTTCCTTTTGTTCTTTCTTTCCAAAAATTTTATCAAAAATTCCCATCTGAAAAATTGTTAAAGGGTAAAAATAAAGAAAGCTATCCGCTTGTATTGCAGGATAGCTTTAATAAAATAAGTTGAAATCAAAATTAACTTCCGAGGTGTTCTTTGATCTTGTCTTTATGAACAATGGATTCTTTAAAAGTATAAGAGCCTGATTTTGGGCTGCGTACTACGCGAACGACTTTAGTCCAGTTTTTAGCATCTGCTGCCGCTTTCTGGTCTTTGGTTTTTATCGCTGTTTTTGCTGATTTTGCCATTTTTTATAATTTAATAATATGCAATTATTTAATTTCTTTATGAACTGTCACCTTCTTTAAAATCGGATTGAATTTTTTCAACTCCAAACGTTCAGGGGTGTTTTTTTTATTCTTTTTGGTAATATAACGGCTGGTGCCTGGAAGACCGGAAGCTTTATGCTCGGTGCATTCCAAAATTACCTGAACCCTGTTTCCTTTCTTTGCCATTTTCTTAATTTGATATTTTGATAATTTTCAAATTTGCTAATGTTTCTGCCAATTAGCACCTAGCTAATAGCCATCAACGAATTATATTTTAACTCCTTTCTCCCTCATTTCTTTCACCACAGTATAAAGGCCATTTTTATTAATCGTACGAATCGCCTCAGAAGACAATTTTAAAGTAATCCATTTGTCTTCTTCTGCCAGAAAATATCTTTTCTTCTGCAAATTCGGTAAAAACCTTCTTTTGGTTTTAATATTTGAATGCGAAACAGTATTACCCGTAATCGGCCTTTTTCCTGTTACCTGACATACTCTAGCCATAGTGTTCTTTTTTTTCGGACGGCAAAGGTAATAAAGAAATATTTACCTGAAAAATAAAAATCAAAAGATTTCACGAAAATTTGTTAAAGAAGAAATGTTAGCGTTCCCTAAACAGGCACAATTTATGATGGAATTTTTGTTATGGAAACATTTGGAGAGTTAATAAATAATAAACAACCTGTGCTGGTTCATTTTCATGCTACATGGTGTGGCCCTTGCAAAATGATGGCACCGGAGTTACAGCGCTTTGCTCAAAATAACAGCGGCAAGTTAAGAGTGATAAAAATAGACATTGACCGTAACCAAAAAGCCGCCCAACAATATAATATCCAGGGCGTGCCAACTTTGATACTTTTTAAAGAAGGAAAAGTATTGTGGCGTCAATCAGGAGCGATGAGCGCACAGCAAATTTCGGATGGCGTAAAATCTCATTTATAAAAAGAACTAAATTTGGCGTTATTCTTTTTAATTTAAACAAAAAAAATGGCGTCAAATAATATCAGTGCGGTTTTCAAAGGAGGAATGAATTTTACAGCAGAAGTCAATGGGCACAAAATAGAAATAGATACAGAGGAAGCGGCTGGTGGTAAAAATATTGGTACCCGGCCCAAGGCGCTGATGCTTGTTTCTTTGGCCGGTTGTACGGGTTTTGATGTCGTAAATATTTTGAATAAAATGCGCGTAGCTTTTTCTGATCTTTCTGTGAATGTGGAAGGACACCTTACCGAAACGGAGCCAAAAATATATGATGCGGTTCATCTCATTTATTCCATTAAAGTAAACAAGGACGATGAAGAAAAAGTTTTAAAAGCAGTAAATCTTTCTAAAGAAAAATATTGCGGTGTAAGTAAAATGTTTGAATCGTTTGCTAAAGTGTCTTTTGAAATAAAATATTTATAACCAATGTGTTTTTGATAGAAATTCTATTGTTTTTAAGTTTCCGGTCCATAAGTTAACACGTCATTTACAATTCTGGCAGGTGCTGTAAAAGGATGTTCTTCTTCTTTTCCCATTGACATGATGTGCATCACTTTCCATCCGGTTGCCTTCAAATAATCAGACACCATCGAGCGGTGACACCGCCACCACACTGCTTCTGAACACATATAAGCTGTCCTTTTTTCCAATGCGATTTTTTCTAACTCTTTAATTCCTTCTTTAAATTCATTCGTTTCCATATAATCCGCATATGCACGGAAAGCCATTACGCGCCACGAAGTATTTTTAGAATCACGGTTTACTTTTCTTCTGCCGCCTAATTTTTTTATATGGATGTATTCAATTCCATTTTCGGGAAGCGTGTTTTGAAGAATTTCTTTATTAAACTGAGGGAATTTTCTGGAACCAGGAAAGCTTCTGATGTCTGCTACCGTTTGTATTTCGAAAGAACGCAACATTTCCAACAACTCGCCAAAAGTGCGCGTTGAATGACCGATTGTCCATATACGTTTATTTTTCTTTGATTCTATCATTAAACTATTTCAGTACAGAAGATACAAATTCACTTTATTTCTTTGTCTGTTGCCAGCGTTTTTCTATTGGCATCAAAATGAGGGTTTTGAGGCCGCATGATGCAAATAACGAGCACAAATAAAATCAGTATCGATGGCAGCAGCGGCAAAAGCGTTGCTCCGCGATATTCGATCCATCCGGTAAAAACGGCTGTTAGTCCGTAAGCAAAAAATACCATTATTTGCAATTCGATCCGCTGTTCCAGATTTTTGGTGACAGGCAATTGCGGCAATCCGTTTTTTACCTTTTTTTTAAAACCGTTGCTCAACCAGCTGACGTCTATCATTACGATGCTCGTAATGGTAACGGTAATAAAATTGGTGACCAATCCGGGAATGTTTAAATGCCGGATTGTAGCGCTTTGTATGCCCATTGCAAGAGCAGATAACAAAATG
>JBQCFI010000271.1:0-5185 GCA_051959325.1 Ginsengibacter sp.
GTGAAATGTAATTTGCTCATTTTTGTTTTTTATTGGTTCCTTTATTTTATTATTTTATCTAAAGAAACCGGTTTAATGATCTGCCGCTATCCCGGCATTTTTTAAAAGATTGCGAAGGTAAGGAGAAAGCTTATGAAAATAGTTCAATTTTTCTATGTTTTTTTAATGAGCCCTTTATAACTCATTGATTATCTATAAAAAATTTGCATAATAATTTTGATAATGAATATTTTGCACTGAATATAAAGGGAATCAGGGAATTTGTTTAAGTAAACGAATAAATAAGTAGCATTCCTGTTTTTCGATAAACGTTTTTCTTGTGGAAGTTCGTCTGGTTTCCATTAACGTCTTTAAATTGTATCAAGGTTTCTAAATAGTAGAAAAGCTAAGCATTTTGCAAAATAGAAAATGGCATTGTTTTTTCGTCTGCTGTGATACAGATCTCTTGGTGTTTTGCATGCACAATTATCCTCTCCAAAATGATTTTAGCAAATTGATTTGTACATTGCGCAAAGTATTTGAATAAGAGTTAAAAGATATATGAGTAAAAAAACAGGAAAGAAAAAACCCGCGCCTTCGGTAAAAGGCAAACTGGAAATTACGCGTTCTGGAATGGGCTATGTAATAGTAGAAGGAAGGGAAAAAGATCTACTGGTTCGGCCGCACGATTTTAATAAGGCAATGGACGGCGACACGGTTAGCGTTAAAGTAAAAGATACAAACGGGAAACGCGTTGAAGGAGTAATAGAAGATGTCTTGGAAAGAAAACAAACTGAATTTATTGGGAATATACTGGTGAGTGAAAATTTTGCATTTTTTACTCCTGACACTCAAAAACCTTTGCCGGATTTTTATATTAGCCTGAAAAATTTGAATGGAGCAAAGGATAAAGACAGGGTAGTGGTGAAATTTTTGAAATGGGAAAGTGGTGCTAAAAAGCCGGAAGGTGAAGTGGTGTCTGTTTTGCAGGCAAAGAATGCGGACGATCTTGCGATGAAAGAAATTATTATTCAAAATGGTTTTTCGCTTGAATTTCCAAAAGCAGTTTTAGATGAAGCGGAGAACCTGAATGAAGCAATTGATGAAATCGAATTGGCTAAAAGAAGAGATTACCGCGATGTGCTCACCTTTACAATCGACCCGGCTGATGCAAAAGATTTTGATGATGCACTTTCAATAAAAAAATTGAATGATAATGAATTTGAAATAGGCGTCCACATCGCCGACGTCAGTCATTTTGTTAAGCCGGGAAGCGCTATGGATACAGAAGGTTATGCAAGAGCCACCAGTGTTTATCTTCCCGACCGGGTGAATCCAATGCTACCGGAAAAAATTTCAAACGAACTTTGTTCGCTTCGGCCACATGAAGATAAACATACCTTTTCTGTAATTTTCAAATTAAATAGTAAAGGAAAAGTAAAAGATTATTGGATAGGCAAAACTTTTATTCACAGCGACCATCGTTTTAATTATGATGAAGTGCAGGAAATTATTGAATCCGGAAACGGAATATACAGCCATGAAATTTCTATCTTAAATTCGTTTGCAAAAAATTTTAGGAAAGAAAGATTTAAAAATGGCGCCATCAATTTTTCATCAACTGAAATAAAATTCCAGCTCGATGAAAATGGAAAGCCGTTGGGAATTATTGTAAAGGAGAGTAAAGAGTCGCATCAGTTAATAGAGGAATTTATGTTACTGGCGAACCGCACAGTTGCTGCTCATGTTGCAAAAATTAAAATAGATAAAAAACCTATTCCTTTTCCATATCGTGTGCATGATACTCCTGATGAAGAAAAACTGAAGCCTTTTGTTGCTTTCGCAAAAAAATTCGGCTATAAATTCGACATGAAAGACGAAGCGGAAACAGCGAAATCGTTTAACCAATTGATGAAAGATGTACATGGAAAGCCCGAGCAGCATGTGTTAGAGCAGTTGGGCATCCGCACCATGGCAAAAGCAACTTACACCATAGAAAATATTGGCCACTACGGATTGGGATTTGAAGATTACTGTCATTTCACTTCGCCAATCCGCCGTTATCCAGATATAATGGTTCATCGCATTCTGCATGAAATTTTAGAAAATAATATTCAGCTTGATAAGAAAATGGAACAGAAATGTGTTCATTGCAGCGAGCGTGAACGAGCAGCAATGGAAGCTGAGCGGGCCGGAAATAAATACAAGCAGGTAGAGTTTATGATGGATAAATTGGGAGAAGATATGGAAGGTGTTATCAGTGGAGTTTCTTCCTTTGGTTTTTGGGTAGAAACCGTAAAAGAAAAATGTGAAGGTTTGGATTCAATAAGGGATCTCTCTGATTATGATGATTTTCGCCACGACGATGCAGAATACGCATTGGTGGGCATTCGTACGGGAAAAAAATTCAGAATGGGCGATAAAGTAGAAGTGAAACTCGTGGCGGCAAACCTGGAAAAAAGACAGTTGGATTTTGAATGGATTCCAGGGGTAAATAGTTTGAAACAAAAAGCGGTAAAAGGGAAAAAGAAGAAGATAGGCTGACTTGTTAATAATGAAAATGTCAAAATTAGCTGATCTGCTGATGCCTTTTGCGTAAATACGATGCTTTTTGTAACAATCGATTTTAATCCGTTGGATAAAAAGATAAATAAATGAATAAAGAGAATATATCAGAAGAAAAAACAGACCATTATCCTGGCAATAAAAAACAACAACAAAACCGACTCCATTCGTTCAAAGAATTATCGGAACTTTTTGAAGAGAGATTTAACGTTCGGCATTTTCCGGAAGAGCCGCAAAAATTATATGATGCTTCACAATATTTATTAACGGCAAAGGGTAAACGCATTCGCCCGGTAATGTGCCTGATGGGAAATGAATTGTTTGATGAAATAAAAGAGGATGCTTATCATGTAGCAGCTGCAATCGAGTTATTTCACAATTTCACTTTGGTGCATGACGATATTATGGACAAAGCACCATTGCGGCGCGGGTTACAAACGGTTCATACGAAATTTGGAGAACCAACGGCTTTGCTCGCAGGTGATGTAATGCTTGTGGCCGCTTATGAATATCTCAATAAAATCAGTGTTGAATACATTCATCCGGTTTTAAACCTGTTTAATACTACAGCAAAAAAAGTTTGTGAAGGCCAGCAACTTGATATGAATTTTGAACAAGACGGTGATGTAGATTTTGATGATTATGTTAGAATGATTGGGTTAAAAACTTCCGTATTGCTGGCTGCAAGTTTACAATTGGGCGCTATTTTAGGAGGTGCGGGAATCGGAAACCAGGAACATATTTACCAGTTTGGAAAAAATTTGGGTATAGCATTTCAGATACAGGATGATTATCTGGATGCTTTTGGCGATCCGGAAAAATTTGGAAAAAAATCTGGAGGCGATATCATGGCAAACAAGAAAACATTTTTATGGTTACAGGCAATGAAAGTCGCCACACCAGACCAACGGAAGGAATTGAATCATTTGCTGGCGATCGACTCAGAAGATAAAATTCAGCCGGTTTTAAATATTTATAAATCGTGTAATGTGGACGAATGGGCGAAAGAATTAAAACAAAAGTATTTTTCTTTCGCCCTCGAACATCTTGAAGAAATTGCGGTTCGTTCTGTTAGAAAAAAACCATTGGAAGAGCTTGCTGAATTTTTAATGGAACGGGATGTGTGAATTTCATTTTTAAACAAATTCAAATCGCAAGCCAGTAAATCAACAAATATTCTCAATTCCGATTTTACAACTTTCTCACCCAAATATTTCTAAAGCTAATTGGTTTGCTTTTATCACCGTGAGCCTGTAATTTAATAGGAGATGGGCCGTGGGCTTTATAAGTAGGATGCCCGATATATAAAGTCTGGCCTTTTAATTCAACGTTATTCTGTATTAAAACACCATTCAAAAAAGCGGTAAGTCTCGCAGGCGATTTCACAGAGCCATCTTCGTTAAAGCGTGGCGCAGTCCATATTACATCATAAGATTGCCAAACTCCGGGAGGAAAATTAGCGTTCACGAGAGGAGGATATTGTTTGTAAACCGCTCCGGCTTGCCCATTTACATAAGTTGAATTATTATAAGAATCTAAAATCTGCAGTTCGTAACCATCGTCGCCCTTGCCGGTGCCTGCAAGAAATAAACCACTGTTTCCACGAGCCTGTCCGGAGCCTTCAATATCTTTTGGTTCTTTCCATTCGATGTGCAATTGATAATCCATAAACTTTTCTTTTGTCTGAATATTTCCGGATTTTTTATTTACCGTAAGAATTCCATTTTTTACGATCCAATCGGCTTCTTTCGTGGTGTCATTTGTGAGAACCCAATTGTTCAAATTTTTTCCATCAAACAGAATGATTGCATCAGAGGGTGCGTCGCCACACGTTTTGCCGGGGCTAACAACAGCCGGAACCGGAGAATAATATTCTGTGTCTTCAGGTTTCATTTTTTCCTGTGCATTGGCCAAACTGATTCCTGTTGCAATAAGAGCGATACAGATCAATAACTTTTTTTTCATGTTTTTTGATTTTTATTTGAGCAACAAATGCTTTGCTTTTCATTCATTAAAGCCTTGTTGATTTAGAATAAATGTAAAATCATTTCTCAATACATAGAAAATTTTTTTTTCTCAGGCATTCAAAATTAGCTGATTGTATTTCGTAAAGGTTTATCATTTAAGGGGTAGTTTTGCCCGCAAAAAAATAATTAAGAATGAAAGAAATTGTTACCTGCTTTATCTTTTTCCTGTGTATTTTTTCTTCTAAGGCTCAAAGTAAATGGGTGAATATTGATTCACTTTATCAGCCGCTTCCTGCTTCTGTGCATGTGTATAAATCTTCAGATCCACTGGATGGAAGGCCGAATGTCATGTATTATGCGGTTGCAGATCTAAAAGATAAAAATTTAAATTTTACAACAGATACAACATACAAAAGAAGATTAACGCCGACCGGATTTTATCATAAAAACAATGAACCATTGCTGGTGGTAAATTGTTCGTTTTTTTCGTTCGCTACTGATCAAAACCTAAACGTAGTTATTAAAAACGGAAAATTAGTTGGCTACAATGAAGAGACCATTCCTGCAAAAGGACACGATACGTTGACTTATTTTCATTCTTTTTATGGCGCATTTGGGATTTCTAAAAAGCGAAACGCTGACGTAGCATGGGTTTACACGGATTCATCCAAAAA
>JBQCFI010000272.1:0-2118 GCA_051959325.1 Ginsengibacter sp.
AGCTCCTGTTATAATGATTGTCTTTTTCACAATATTTCGGCTGATTTATTAGAAAGCAAATGCGTTATCAAAAAGCAAAAGTATTGTTTATTGTGAAAATTCATTTGGTGTCGTATTTGAAAAATTGTGCTCATGAATAAAAACGACCACTCGACGTTTTTTTTTAATCAATGAAATGATTGGACAAAAAATAGCCCATAGGAAGCTTTAGGGACTAACAGTAAGAACCAAAATCTTTTTCATTTTCTCTCAAATACTATGCATTTTTCCTGCATGAATGAATAAATTAATTCTTTATTTTTCTTTCCTTTAGCTTTATGACTATAATCACTTAATAATTAAGTAACACGTTCCCCTGAAACTATCCTAACAAAATAAATTGTAAATTCTCAATGAAAAGGGTTTGCCGCGGACTATTGGAACGCTTTACGAGCTTTACTTTATGCAGTTTTTTATTTCTCTCCTGCAACCAAAAATCTGCTGATGATTATTCCACATGGCAGGTTTATGGCGGGACTAAAGAAGCCAATCATTATTCTTCTTTAAACCAAATTGATACCAACAACGTTTCACAGTTACAAGTTGCCTGGACGTATCATACCGGTGACGCAGATAGTATGACGCAAATTCAGGTGAATGCGATCATTGTTGATTCCACACTTTTTGGCGTTTCGCCCAAACTGAAACTCTTTTCCCTCAACGCGGCAACCGGAAAAGAAAAATGGGTTTTTAACCCCATGAATGATTCTGATGTAAAAGGTGCGGGATATTTTGGCATGAATGTGTGCCGTGGAGTTACTTTTTATGCAGATAAAAATGACCAGAGAATCTTTTATTCGGCTAATTCGCAATTATATTGCATTAATGCAAAATCCGGGAAACCGATAAAATCATTTGGTACTGGTGGTAAAATCGATTTGCACAATGATTTGGGAAGAGATGCTTCAAAACTTTATGTAGCGATGACTTCGCCCGGAATTATTTACAAAGACATGATCATTCTTGGTTGCCGGGTTTCTGAAGAAGCTGACGCAGCGCCGGGTTTTATCAGGGCATATGATGTGCATTCGGGGAAGTTGCGTTGGATATTTCACACGATCCCTCAGCCGGGAGAATTTGGATATGATTCATGGGATGACAAAGACGCCTGGAAACATATTGGCGGCGTAAATGCCTGGTCTGGATTCAGCCTCGATGAAAAAAATGGAATTCTTTTTGTACCCATTGGCTCTGCTTCCTATGATTTTTACGGCGGTAGAAGAACAGGAAATAATCTGTTTGCCAATTGTGTACTCGCCTTGGATGCTGCAACCGGAAAAAGGATCTGGCATTTTCAAACTGTGCATCATGATGTGTGGGACAGAGATTTGCCAACGGCGCCAGTACTCGTTTCTTTAAAAAAAGATGGAAAAACAATTGACGCGATTGCGCAAACGACCAAATCAGGATTTATTTTTTTATTCAACAGGAAAACCGGTGAATCCATTTATCCTATCCATGAAACACCTGTGCCCAATCAAAGCGAGCTTACCGGTGAAAAATTGTCTTCTGCCCAACCGATCCCTTCTTTTCCGAAACCATTCGCAAGACAAATATTAACAGAAAAAGATTTGAACTACCTGCTTTCAGATTCTTCCTATGCCGACATTAAGAATCGTCTTGCTCATTATCATACAGGCAATATGTTCAATCCTCCATCAAAAGAAGGAACAGTTATTTTTCCAGGTTTTGACGGAGGCGCTGAGTGGGGTGGCCCTGCTTATGATCCGTTGACTGGAATCCTTTATGTAAATGCAAGTGAGATGCCATGGATACTCACTATGGTGGACGTAAAAAATAAACCGGAAAAAGCAGAAACGAATCTGCAGGCCGGAACACGTATTTACAACACCAATTGCATGAATTGCCATGGGCCGCAAAGAGAAGGAAGTCCGAATTATCCGGTACTTATTGGCATCAATAAAAAATACAATCAACAACAGTTCGAACAGATCGTTTCCTCCGGCAGAAGAATGATGCCTGCTTTTAAACAATTGGATAAAGAAGAAATGAACGCTCTGGCGTCTTTTATCCTGGATGACAAAAAAGAACAAAAGCAACAGTTTATTGCGCCTCAAA
>JBQCFI010000273.1:0-5677 GCA_051959325.1 Ginsengibacter sp.
CAAGCTCTTTAAAACGAATAATTTTTGCAAAGTCTCCACCAAATACTGATTTGTAAAAGGTAAACGCTTCTTCGGCGTTCCCGTTGAAGTTGATGTGTGGATTGATTACTGCCATAGTTGTAGTAATTGATTTGTTAGTGATCAAACATACTGCTTAATTACAAATAAATAAGGTATGATTGCGCCGAAAAAGAGGTTGATTGCGTCAATTGAGTCGTAGTGATTTTGGTCCTAACAAAATTATTAAGGAACGATAATAATTATCGGTTGCCGGCGATATGTGTTTATTTTCTTGCCACAATTTGTAGCTGGCATCCATTTACCGCATTTTTTAATTGTCCTGATTATTTCCTCTTCTAAGCCATGTCCAAAATTTGTGTCGGGTATAATATTGTCGATTTTTCCACTTTTTGTAACCATAAAAGTTACTAACACTTTATAAGTTCCTTTCGGCATTTTATTTTTTGTCAGAAGGTTCATCCTAAAGTTTCTTGTTACAGCTTTCTTCCAATGTTTCGTCCCTCCTGGAAAATGGGCCGTAATTTCATTGTCACAATAAAAGAGGAAATCTTGATTTTCGGATTCTTCAAACTTTTTGGCTTTCTTTCCTGTGATGTCACGGTTCTGTGAATAACCTAAAGAGCATAGAAATAAAAAGGTTAAAAGGATTAATCCTTTTTTCATGAATGTTATTTGTGGTATGATGCACTTTTCCAGATATTGCATACAATTTGTTTACGCATTGGTGAGACCGTGTATTCCAAAAATTTTAATAAACCAGTTTAATATGAGAAAATTAATTGCAGCAATGAACATGACGCTTGACGGATTTTGCGATCATACATCAATGATCGCAGATGATGAATTGCATGAACATTACAATGATTTGTTAAGCAACGCCGACACACTTTTATATGGACGGATAACGTATCAGCTGATGGAAAGTTATTGGCCAACCGTTGTGAAAAATCCGACTGGCAACAAGCCAACCGATGAATTTGCCGTATTGATAGATGATATTGAAAAGATAGTTTTTTCTCACACGCTCACAAATGAAGACCCGGTAATTGCCGGGTGGAAAAATGTTAAAGTGGCGATGCAGGACTTTGAAAAGGAAGTGTTGGAGCTGAAGCTTTCCGGCCATGCGGAAAGTAAAGACATTTTAGTGGGCAGTCCCAGCTTAATTGTAGCTGCGTTGAATCTGAAGTTAGTGGATGAATTGCAATTATGTGTTCAGCCAGTCATTGCGGGAAAGGGTTTGCCATTATTCAAAAACATAGGTGACCAAATTCATTTGAAGCTGTTAAAAACAGAAAAGCTTAACAGTTCCGGTTCTGTCGTATTTTATTATGAGCCTGGTAATCTTTTTCGTCTGTAATGCAATTGTGTTAATCCGGTGTCAAACGATTTTACACTTACAAATTCAAGTTCTTGTTCGGGTCTGCCGTCTTTGAAAAGCCTTGTTCCACTACCAAGCATAACAGGTATGACTGAAATGATAAATTCATCCACTAAATCGTATTGCAAAAGTTCATTTATAATTTCTGCTCCACCGTCACAATAAATGTTCTTACCATCTTCTGATTTTAGCCGTTGAACCAATTCAATCAACTTTCCTGTGTAAAAAGTTGTTCTGCCTGTTCCCGGTCTTTCAGTCCTTGTTATTACATAAACGTCATGTAAGCCATTGTCATAGTGAGAAGGCCCAATTTCTCTTAACACATAATCATAAGTTTTTCTACCGAGAATTATGGTGTCAATGTTTGCCTTAAATTCTGTATAACCATAATCTTCTCCTTCTTTTTCAACAAGTTTTAAGAAACTGAGGTCATCAATAGGTTTTGCAATGTAGCCATCCAGACTGGTCGCTATAAAAAGTGATAATTTTCGCATTCTTGTTTATTTGTTATTTAAGTTAATTCTGATTTCTGGTGTTCAACAGTAGAAAATTCTTTTTTGAATATCTATGTCCAACAGAATTTAAAATACTCAGATTTTATCAGGTTTACATACAAATATCTTATTTAATTTTCAACGCTGACACCCTTTCAAAAAGGTGCCATCTTTGAAAAATATTGGTTAGTTTTATTGCCAAAATTATCGTTATGCGCCTGTGTTTTTTAGTGATCACACTTTTCTTTTTTCTTTCAGTGAAGTCGCAAACGATTTTTACTCCGGGAGTAGGAATCGCTCCACAGCACCAGGCTCTTTTCAATAACAGCCATCACCAGGATAGTCTTTCTGCACCAAAATGGTTTTTCAGCAGTTATCGTGGCTTATCTACCAGTGTTTTATTTTACAAAGGCGGAAATGCATCTATGTTTTCTGCTCCAATGGGTTTGCAACTAAACAGGAGGCTAAATAACAATTTGTATGCATTCGCAAATGTTAGCGTGGCTGCATCTTACTTGAATATCAACCCTTCTTATCTTTCCGGTTTAAATAAGAATTTCACGAATAACGCGTTCAACCAGAATAGCTTTGGATTATATCCTACCGCTTCATTAGGACTGATGTATATTAACGATGCAAAAACTTTTTCGATTTCCGGCAGTATCAGCGCAGAAAGAAGTATGTACCCCGAACTTCCGTATTATCCGACAAATCGGGCAACAGAAAGTCCTGTTTTCCTGCATAGCAGATAATTAATGCTCCTAGTGAGAAAGATTTTCTGTTACAATAAACAAACAAATAAAGGGATTTTCTGTTTTCAGACTCGCTTATTACTGCAATATCTTATTTAAATAATTATAACTTTTCGCAACATCATCAAAAGGATGCGGAGCTCCGTCCTGTTCTACAAAAAAATATTTCATTCCTGATTCTTTTGCATTGTCAAAAATTCTTTTAAAATCAATAAAACCGGAACCTACTTCTGTTGGTTCCATCGTTGTTTTATCCAAATCTTTTACATGCCATAGCGGAAAACGGCCCGGATGTAATTTAAACAATTTGATCGGATCCTGTTTTGCTTTGGTGGCCCAGCCAAGATCAAGTTCCATTTTGACGAGGTCTTTATCCGTATGATTCAGAATGTAATCAAACGGACGATGCCCTTCCACTTCATCAAATTCGGTGACATGATTGTGGTAGGCAAACTGAACACCGTTTTTCCTGCACGCTTCACCGCTTTTGGTAAAAACTTCTACCGCAGTTTTGATTTCGTTCAGCGTGCTAACCGGAAGACTTGAACACACCAGGTAACTTATTCCACCTTCTGCTGCATCATCAGCAAGTTGCTGGTAATTATCAGTTAGGTTCAATGGTTTCGGCGCATTTTTCATCTTTTCCAAATAAGATTTTATCCGCGCTGAGTCTTCTGCATTTTTTGCCATTTTCATGATCTGAGATGTTGTAAAAGGTGCACCGCCAACATGCGCAGACCGCCAATGCATACCGGCATCTTTTACCATTGTGGCAAATTCTTTTGGTTTAAATCCATAAAAATTCCCTTTTTGTGACCCGGCACTTTCTACTTCCTTATAGCCGATCGCGGCCAGTTTTTGTAAAGTGCCTTTGGTGTCCGTCGTCATCAGATTTCCCATCGTGTATAATTGTAACCCGATGGGAGGATAACTTTTTCTTTCTGAAAACAAAGCTGATTTACTCACTTGCGGAATCAGCAAACTTCCCAAGGCGAAAGCGCCGGATTGTTGAAGGAATTTTCTCCTGGTAGCCATAAAAATTTTTTTTTGAAATGAATATTAAAGGTATGAAGTGCTTCTTATATTTTTTAATTCCTGCAAAAAAATAGAAACAGCAAACCAACAGATATTTCAATTTTTGTTTTTAAAAAGCTTCTATTCTATCACAATCCTTTGCAACAATTCATTTACCCAATGCTCTTCCATATTTCGAATCATTTCCACAATCTCATCTTTGGTAGCTTCAGCAATTTTATTTCCGGTAAGCTTTTTAAATTTTTGAATCACATCTTCCCATGAAAACGGATCCAGAAAAAATCCTTTATAGCTTTCTTTTTCTGCAGAAAATTTTTCTCCGTTTTTTAGCTCAATGGTTACCTGCGTCATTAGTTTATCGGGATATGCTTCTGTATTCTTATCCAGTATTCCTGCAAGTTTTACCGGTTTGTGAAGCGGAAAACTGGTATGTACATCTACCTTCTGCAACAGTTCCTGCACGTCTGTTTGGTTGATCCTTTCAGAAAATAATTGTTCCGGATAAACCTGTCCGTCAAGGAGCGCAACGGCAACTACATAAGGCATGCTGTGATCTCCGGCCTCTTTGGTATAAACGGTTTTTCTGTCGCCGTACTCTCCTCCACCTATAATATGATAAGCTGTGAGAAAGGTAGTAACATCAATCTTTTCAATCTCTGCGGGATCGAAAGAATGTTTTTGTCTCAGCTCCAAAGCCGCTTCCACCGTCGGTTGCGAATGCACTTCCGAATTATAGCTTTTAAGAATGCAGCAGCGGATCAGATCAAATTTTTCTTGTGTCCAATCGTGTTTCAGCTCCATTCCATAAATTGCGTTATAACCTTTGTCCGGTTTTCCAAAAAGATCTATCGGGCCGGTCATTTTATTTTTTGCAAGCAATGCGATCGTTGCGCAGCCCGCATTTACCGATGAAGAGGCAAAGCCTTTCCATTCGGCGGTATAAGCAGCGCGACACGTAACTAATGGATTAAAAGCGCATCCGGCCATTCCCAATGCACAGGCAGTTTCCGCTTCGTTCAATCCTAAAACCCTTGCCAGTTCTGCCGTTACCGAAAAAGCGAGCAAAGCCGTATGATCATAACCTTTGGTCATCACCGGCATTTCTTTTGTGAGCCTGCATTCTACCTGGTAACCTATCGCCATCGCCAGTAGAAAATCTTTTCCCTGGAGCGGAACCAGTTTATCAGCAGCCAGCAATGGGCCGATATTATCACTTGGATGACAGGTAGATTCTTTAGCTAAAAAATTATCCATGAAATCAGGATACCTGATGAGCGCTGTAAAGTATTGTGAGAGTTTGTCAAAAGAAAGATCACGAATAGAAACGTTCTTATTTTCCGCCTGGAGATCGGCAAATGCATTTCTTAATTTAATCACCGGTAACTGATCCTGGGCAAAAATAAAAGAACCGATGCTGTCTAATAAATGTCTTTTTAGCTGATCTACGATGTCTGTGGAAATATCTTCATATTGCACACCGAGTGCAAACTGGCTGATTTGTATCGTTTGTGGGATCATAAGGTTTTAAAAAAAAGAAGATTAAAAACCATGCCACAAGATAAAGAAAGCAGAAAAGAAAGCACGTTATAACGTCGAAGTGTATCCGAAAATATTTGACCGGAGTTTTGTGTTTTATAAATTCAATCCACCCGAAACTTCAATCCTTTGCCCGTCGATCCAGCCTCCGTCTTCGCTGCACAGAAATGCAATGACACCGCCGATATCCTTTGCCAGCCCTACCCTTCCGAGTGCAGCACGGGAAGCAAGCATCTTTTTCCTTTCAGGATTATCACGGTTACCGCCGTTATTAAAGTCGGTTTCTACCGGACCCGGAGCAACCACATTGGCAGTAATTCCGCGGCTTCCAACTTCTTTGGCCAAATAGCGGGTGAACGTTTCAATCGCTCCTTTCATCGATGCATAAATAGAATAACCGGGAACAGAATAAAGTGTAGTTCCTGAAGAAATATTGATGATCCTTCCGTGGTCGTTCATCA
>JBQCFI010000274.1:0-3122 GCA_051959325.1 Ginsengibacter sp.
ACGTGAACTGGGTTCAGAACGTCGCAAGACAGTTCGGTCCCTATCTGTGATGGGCGTTAGAAAATTGAGTGGACATGACCTTAGTACGAGAGGACCGGGTCGTACGTACCGCTGGTGTATCTGTTGTGCCGCCAGGTGCAGTGCAGAGTAGCTATGTACGGATAGGATAAACGCTGAAAGCATCTAAGCGTGAAACCAACCACAAGATGAGTTTTCTTTTAAGGGTCGTCAAAGACTATGACGTTGATAGGCTACAGGTATAAAGGCAGTAATGTCAAAGCCGAGTAGTACTAATTGCCCGTAAGCTTTTTTATTTTTTTATTAGTATTACAACTTTCCCTTTATGTTAATCTTATTCGCGGTTCGCTTTTAGCTTTTAGCTTTTAGCCTAACGCCATCTTTTTATGGTGGTTTTGCCGAGGGTGTTCACCTCTTCCCATCCCGAACAGAGAAGTTAAGCCCCTCATGGCCGATGGTACTACACAACAATGTGGGAGAGTAGGTAGCTGCCATATTTATTTAAACCCTTTCAGTTTATTCTGAGAGGGTTTTTTGTTTTTTAAATATTAGTGCAGCTGTTTTGATTTGATAATAATAATATTTCTTCCTTTTATTGCAAGGCGGAATTGCCAGGTTTATTTACAAGTGCTGGCGTTGCACAAAACTTATAACAGTCTCGTTTTATCGTTGATTTATCTCCTAATGTCGCTCTTAATTTTTCTAAAAGAAGCGTTTTGTGTTTTGATAATTAAATTAGCTATTTACAAAACTTAATTCGAATTAATTTTACCGTTTGGATTTATTATTTTATTATTACTACTTTTTTATTATTTACCTCTAAATGAAATACATGAAAAACACTCTCAAGCTACTCAGCGTAGCGTGCCTCGCCCTTTTTTTTCTTTCTTGTCGAAAAGATCATCCTGGTATTAGTGATGGAAGCAATCTCATTAAGTACGATACAGCTGCAATCAATTTTTTTAATAGTGCTCAAATTACAGATACCACGATGAAACGAGCGCTCAATGATCTGGTAGTTCAACTCAAGGAGGATTCTTTGTGGAACAAATTTTTAGCAATATATCCGATGATCGGCGGCACAGCATCATCAACAAAATGGAATTTAAAGGATCCGCGTGATTTAGATGATGCATATAGAATCAGTTGGAATGGAACTCCGGTTTTTGAAACTACCGGTGTCACATGCTCAACAACAAATGATTGGGGGAACACCCATTTGGTTGATAGCCTTCTGTCGTACGATAACACTTCAGTATCCTTCTATTCAGAAACTTCCAATCAAATAGCTGGTTATGATATGGGTTGCAGCAATAGTATTTACCCATATAATATTATGGCAATATATGAAGACTTCAGCAAAGACGTTGTGAATACCTTGTTTAATGCTTATGGTTCTACTCAATATCAACCTGCTAAAACGACGGGATTGTTTATAAATTCTTCTAAAAATGGGAAGGTAGTGCGTTATGATAACGGAATTTCTGTTGCTGATTACGGAAGTCCATATGAAGCCTACACAAATGAAGCTATTACTATTGGTAAAATAGTTGATGATGATCATATGGGACAAAGAGAGTGTGCATTTGCAACAATAGGACAAGGCTTAACTGCTCCGGAAGTTCTAACTTTTTACAATATTGTTCAAAGTTTTCAGACCGCTTTGGGAAGGCAAAAATAAATTATCGGAGAATTGTGCTGTAATAAAGCAGCGTCATTAATTTTCATTAAATTTCCGTGAAAATATTTGACCGAAATCCATAATGGATTTCGGTTTTTTTTCTGCTTTCCGGGTTTTATAATTTCAGTCATACTGGAATAGTAAAAGGAGAAATAATCGTGATTTGGATTTTCAGATGGTGATTTTCCCATGAAATAAAACCGTCGCAGATAATTTCAATTATTCCAATCATTTATTCAGGAATGCTACGTCCGTTTGCATCCTTTTTATTTACATTTGTGTCAAATCAAAATTTAGATTCTTTTCACGGTAATGGTTTTACATTAAAATTAATAAAAACACATAAAACAATAAAATGAGTTACATCGCAAACATCCATGCACGACAGATTTTAGACAGTCGCGGAAATCCTACGGTAGAAGTAGAAGTTCTCACAGAAAACGAATATATGGGAAGGGCAGCAGTTCCCTCAGGGGCGAGTACGGGAGTTCATGAAGCAGTAGAGCTTCGTGACAATGATAAAAAAATATATGATGGGAAAGGCGTTCTCAAAGCAGTAAATAACGTGAACACTACGATTGCTGATGAATTGATTGGATGGGATGTTGCGGATCAAACAGGAATTGATCAAAAGATGATTGAAATTGATGGTACTGATAATAAGGGTAAACTTGGAGCGAATGCAATTCTCGCAGTAAGTATGGCCGTTGCAAAAGCGGCAGCGCTTGAAGCAAATCTGCCATTGTACAGATATATTGGGGGTACAAATGCAAAAACACTTCCCATTCCAATGATGAACATTTTAAATGGCGGCGCTCATGCTGATAACAAAATAGACTTCCAGGAATTTATGGTGATGCCGATTGGTGCTTCTTCTTTTAGCGAAGCATTGCGGTGGGGCGTGGAAATTTTTCATTCTTTAAAATCAGTATTAAAGAAGAATGGTTATAGCACGAATGTGGGCGACGAGGGCGGATTCGCTCCAAATATTCAAAGTAATGAAGAAGCGATAGAAACCGTATTAAAGGCTATAGAAAAAGCCGGTTACAAAGCCGGAACGGATGTTTCAATTGCTATGGATCCAGCGGTTTCGGAAATGTATAACACAGAAAAACAGGTGTATCATTTTCATAAATCGGATGGCAAAGAATTAAGCCGTGAAAAAATGGTTGATTTCTGGCAAAATTGGGTGAACCAATATCCCATCATCTCCATTGAAGACGGTATGGCTGAGGATGATTGGGAAGGATGGAAACTAATGACAGAAAGATTAGGTGGCAGAATTCAACTGGTTGGTGATGATTTATTTGTAACAAACGTCAAAAGATTGCAGAAAGGAATTGAGCAGCATGTGGCAAATGCTTTACTTGTAAAAGTAAATCAAATCGGCACGCTCACTGAAACAATAAACGCCGTTTCCCTG
>JBQCFI010000275.1:0-10809 GCA_051959325.1 Ginsengibacter sp.
AGAAATCATTTACACTTTTGCAAAATAATTTTCATCAAAACCAGGTAGTTGCGCATCGGGGAGCGTGGAAAAATACCGGAACACCTCAAAATTCTATTGCATCTCTGAAAGCCGCTATATCACTCGGCTGTATCGGATCAGAAACGGATCTTCACATGACTGAAGACAGCGCGCTGATCATCAATCACGATCCGGTGTGGGCCGGATTGCCGGTACAAAAAAGTACTTTATCGGATTTACAAAAGACCAAATTGTCAAACGGTGAAACATTACCACTGCTCCAAGATTTTTTAAAAACAATTCAGCAGCAACGTTCGACTAAATTAATTTTAGAAATTAAAGCTTCCGAAAAAGGAAGGGAATGGGCAAATTCAACTGTAAAAAAAGTATTGCAAAAAGTACATCAAATGCAGGCACAGGCATGGATGGTTTATATCAGTTTTGATTATGAAATACTGAAAGAAATTTTAAAGAATGAACCTTTTGCAACTGTTCAATATCTCAATGGTGATAAATCGCCTGAACAATTGAAACACGACGGAATACAAGGCGCAGATTATCATTATTCTGTTTTTCAAAAACATCCTGAATGGATCGAATCTGCGAAAAAAAATAATATTGCACTGAATACATGGACAGTAAACGAAGAAAAAGACATGAATTGGTTTTTGCAAAATCACTTTGATTTTATTACCACAAATGAACCGGAATTGTTGTTTCAGAAGATTGCAAGGTAACAGTTCAGAAGAATCAGAAAGCTTTCGATAATCTTGTAAAATCGTCACAAAGAATAATTACAAATTTCAATTTATTTATTGGTTTACTGAACGCGTAAAGTAAAATGGGAAGACCTTTAAATGAACAGACAAAAAATTGTACAAAAATAACATAGTGAAACTTTTTATAAAAAATATGGTATGTCCGCGCTGCATTATGAGCGTTGAAAACATTTTAAAAGAAAATAAACTGGATGCAAAATATGTAAGACTTGGGGAAATTGAACTGACAAAAGAATTGACGGAAAAACAACATCAGCGCTTTGCTGATGAATTACAAAAAGTAGGTTTTGAATTGCTCGATGATGCAAAAACGCAACTGATAGAAAAGATAAAAACTCTGTTAATTCAAAAGGTGCAGGAAGAAAATATTGAGGAGCATTTCAGCATCCAGAAATTTTTAACCAAAAAGATTTTCAAAGATTATTCTTCCATCAGCAAATTATTTTCAGAAGTGGAAGGCATTACTATAGAACAATTTTTTATTTTACAAAAAATAGAAAAGATAAAAGAAAGATTGATTTACAACCAACAATCTTTGAGTGAAATAGCCTTTAGCCTGGGTTATAGCAGCACGCAGCATTTATCAGCACAGTTTAAAAAGCTAACCGGCATGACTCCTACGCTGTTCAAATCACTCGGCGCATTGCATCGCAAACCGATTGATAAGATCGTCAATTAAATGTACATCTCTTCCTTAATCCTGTAACGGTAATAAAAACAATCTTCTGAAATTTGTAGTTGAAAAATTAAAGAAGATGAATGAAAATAACACAATGGATTTACCGTTATCCGGCGTTGAAAGTGAACATTGCGCATTGATAGTTGATGAGGGTTTATCAAAGGTAGAGGGAATCAAATCACACAAAGTCGAGCTGAATAATAAAAGAGCGATTATCAACACAAACGGCGATTCAGAAGTCGTGCCAAACGCAGTGAAAGCGATACGTGGATTAGGTTATGAAGTAGATACCGTAAAAAAAACTTTTCCTGTTTTAAATATGAGTTGCGCTTCCTGTGCAGCCAGTTCACAGAGCACTTTAGAAAACATTCCCGGTGTAATTAGCGTAGCGGTAAACTATGCAAATGCTACAGCCAACATCGAATATATCCCTACAATTTCATCGCCTGCAAAATTTAAAAGCGCTCTGCAAAATATTGGTTACGATTTGATGATCGATGAGAGTGAAGAAGCAAAAGATGCGCTGGAAGATTTGCACGCTAAAAAATTTCACGCGTTAAAAATAAAAACATACAGCTCAATCATTTTAGCAGTTCCGCTGGTGATTATCGGAATGATTTTTATGAATATGCCTTTTGCCAATTATATCATGTGGCTACTGGCCACTCCCATCGTTTTTATTTTTGGAGGACAATTTTTTATCAATGCCTGGAAACAATTAAAACACCGTTCGGCCAACATGGACACGTTGGTAGCAATGAGTACCGGAATCGCTTACCTGTTTAGTGTTTTCAATATTTTGTATCCTCAATTCTGGTTAAACAGGGGAATCGTTCCTCATGTTTATTTTGAGGCTGCCGGTGTGGTGATTGCCTTTATCTTATTGGGAAAAATGTTGGAAGAAAAAGCAAAAGGAAATACATCTTCTGCCATCAAAAAATTGATGGGATTACAGCCGAAAAAGGTAACAGTAGTGCACGAAGGTGGCCATCAAATGGAAATGAACATTGCAAATGTAAAAGTCAGTGACACCATCCTAGTAAAGCCGGGTGAGAAAATTGCAGTCGATGGAAAAGTAATTTCTGGAAAATCTTTTGTAGATGAAAGCATGATAAGCGGCGAACCGGTTCCGGTAGAAAAAATCAATGGGGACAAAGTATTTGCCGGAACGATAAATCAAAAAGGAAGCTTTCAATTTAAAGCGGAAAAAGTAGGCGGAGATACTGTGCTGGCGCAGATTATAAAGATGGTGCAGGAAGCACAGGGAAGCAAAGCGCCGGTTCAAAAATTAGTAGATAAAATCGCGGCGATATTTGTTCCCGTAGTGATTGGAATTGCGATTCTGAGCATGATAACCTGGATAGTTTTTGGTGGTAACAATGGAATAACACACGGATTATTGGCGTTGGTAACCGTGCTTGTAATTGCATGTCCATGTGCATTGGGACTGGCAACACCAACAGCAATCATGGCAGGAATTGGCAAAGGAGCTGAAAATGGAATTCTGATAAAAAATGCGGAAAGCCTGGAATTGGCGAAAAAAGTAAATGCGATAATACTCGACAAAACAGGAACAATCACCGAAGGAAAGCCTGCGGTGACAAACATACTTTGGCTTAATAATGACGAACAATATTTACCTGAACTAATTTCCCTTGAAAAACAATCGGAACATCCATTAGCGGATGCAATTGTAAATCATTTCGCCAAAAAAGATTATTTACCTGTTCATCATTTTGAAAGCATTACGGGTTTAGGTGCAAAGGCTCATATCAATGGTAACATGTTTTTTGCCGGTAATGAATCGCTTTTAAAAAACAATAAAATCACGTTTGATCAATCATTAAAATCGGCCGCTGACAAATGGCTTTATGAAGCAAAAACTGTTATTTATTTTTCTGATGAAAGCCGCGCCGTTGCTGTAATTGCCATTGCGGATAAAATAAAAGAAAACTCAAAAGAAGCAGTGCTGCAATTACAAAATGAAGGAATAGAAGTGTATATGCTGACTGGCGATAATGAAAAAACCGCGGAAGCAATATCAGAACAATCCGGCATAAAAAAATTCAAAGCCGAAGTATTACCGGAACACAAAGCGGATTTTGTAAAAGAACTTCAGAAACAGGGAAAAACTGTTGCAATGGTCGGCGATGGCATCAATGACAGCAGCGCTTTGGCCCAGGCCGACGTCAGTATTGCGATGGGAAAGGGAAGCGATATTGCGATGGATGTCGCAAAAATGACCATCATTTCTTCCGATCTTTTAAAAATCCCGAAAGCGATAAAACTATCGCGATATACTGTTACCTCCATCCGTCAAAATTTATTCTGGGCTTTTATCTATAATCTGATCGGGATACCGATAGCGGCCGGAATATTATTTCCAATAAACGGATTTTTATTAAATCCGATGATAGCAGGAGCTGCGATGGCCTTGAGCTCTGTGAGCGTAGTCAGTAATAGTTTGAGATTGAAAGGAAAAAAAATCTGACGACGAAGACCCAAACAACAGACCAAGAAATAAACTGAATTTGTTTTTGAAAAAAAAATACTACACCAGAAAAACAAAAAGAACCGGAAATAAGATCCGGTTTTTTTGCATTCAACTTCCTCCGTTCCTTAATCTTTTTCCCCCAGAAAAAAAATAAAAAATATTTATTAAACATTTGTTTAGTTTTAAACAAGTGTTTAACTTTGCGCCCCTCTTTAAAAAGATGACAAAGAAACAGACCATAATAGAATCGGCGCTTAAACTCTTTATTGCAAAGGGATTTGAAGGAACGTCAGTAAGGGAAATTGCTTCTGATGCGGGCGTAAACGTAGCGATGATCAATTACTATTTTGTTTCCAAAGAAAAATTATTTGAAAGTGTAGTAGAATACCGCGCTTCCTTCCTTCAGGGAATTTTTACTGAACTTGTCAATAATACAAAACTCACACCTATCGAGAAAATAGATATCGTAATTGATCAAACAATTGAACGAAAATTTTCCAACTCAGAATTTCATCATTTGCTGCACCGGGAATTATCGCTTGAACACAGGCCACAATTGAGAAATGCAATCAGCGATATTCTTTTGAAAAATATGAAACAGGTGAAAAAGATTATTCAAAATGGCATAAAAGATGGGGTGTTTAAGCCGGTAGATATTGAATTAACGCTGACAACAATGCTTGGAACAATCCATTATCTACTCACTTCCGACACGATGTGTAGAAAAATATTGGATAAAAAAGAAGGGTTTCGTGCTTTTCAAAACAAACAATTAAAAAAGAGATTAAGCGAACATACCAAGCAATTGATGCGTTCGCATTTACTGAAAAAATAAAAATTAAATAAAAAAGATGAGCATGCGTTTCATAAAAATTGATAGAAAGAAATTCTCAAATTTTCCCATTGGATTTGTTTTTTTGGTATTGAATCTTCTTCCCTTTTTCGCTAAATCACAGGACGAAAAAACGCTTTCATTACAGGAAACAATCAATCTCAGTATAAAGAACAGTCATGCACTAAAAGCTTCATTGGCAAAGAGTGCAGAAGCTGGAGCAGCTTTAAAACAGGCAGAGGACAACCGGCTGCCAAACGCCAGCGTTTCAGGCTCTTATTTGTATATGGCCAATCCGAATCTTGCCATTAAAACGAAAGCACTTGGAGGAGGCAGCGATACCAGCGGAAATCAGAAACAAATGCCTCATGTAAACCAGGCGATGTATGGCATTTTCAATGTATCACTTCCCATATATGCAGGAGGTAAAATCCGCTATGGAATTGAATCTGCAAAATATCTGCAGCAGGCAGCGTCACTGGATGTAGAAAACGATAAAGAAGCGGTGATTCTGAACACGATCAATGCTTATATCAATTTGTATAAAGCGTCAGTAACCGTTGACGTCGTGCAGGAAAATTTATTACAATCAAAACATCGCGATTCTGTTTTCTCCCGTTTGGAAGAAACCGGATTGCTTGCGAGAAATGATCTGTTGAAGGCAGAACTGCAAACATCAAATATCGAATTATCACTTTTAGATGCCCAAAGCAATCTCAAAACAGCGAATATCAATATGGATCTGATGATTGGTTATCCTGAATCAACTGTTTTAAAAACAGATTCAACCGGGTTTGATAAAACTTTTTCTTTAAAAACAATTGATGATTACGAACAGCTTGCTTTGCAAAACAGAAAAGATATGCTTGCGCTTGGTTTCAGAAGAAAAGCCGCAACAACAGCTATATCACTTGCCAAAGCAGATCAATTACCTGAGGTGGCTTTAACGGGTGGCTATATTGCTGCTGATATTCCACATTTGATTACCATTACAAATGCAGCAAATATCGGCGTAGGCCTGAAATACAATCTTTCATCTCTTTGGAAAACAAAGGCAAAAATTGCCCAGGCAAAATCGAGAGAGGAAGAAATTTTGGAAAATGAGGCGCAACTTTCAGATGCGGTGAGACTGTCGATAAACCGTGATTTTGAAAATCTTTTGCTAAGCCAAAAGAAAATCGATGTTTATAAAAAAGCAGTGATCCAGGCTGAAGAAAATAACCGGATTACGCAAAATAAATATAATAATGCCCTGGTAAATACGACCGATCTATTGGATGCAAATCTCTTATTACTCCAATCAAAAATAAACCTGGCGGTTGCGAAAGCTGATGTTTTATTAGCCTATAGCAAATTGTTGGAAACTGCCGGAATATTATCAACAAATCAATAAATTAAAAAGCCGAAAATACATTTTATGCAATCAGAACAAGAAGAATTTCCTTCAAAAAAAGAAACAGAGATTATAGAAAAAACCCAGCCGGAACCGAAGAAGCGCAGCAAAGTATTTTTAATAATACTGATCATAATGGTATTGGCCGGCGCATGGTTTGGCATCACCAAATATAATCATGCAAAGCATCATGAAGAGACAGATGATGCACAAATTGAAGCCGATATTATTCCGGTGATTCCACGTGTTTCAGGATACGTTCAGGAGGTGCGTGTGAAAGATAATCAGCAGGTGCACAAAGGTGATACACTCATTATTATTGATGACCGCGATTATAAAATAGCGTTGATGCAGGCAGAAGCTGCATTGGCAACTGCAAAGAGCAATGTAGCTGCAAGCCGCGCCAATACTGCTGCTGCACGTTCAGGCATCGCTACTTCAAAACAGGGTGTTAATACGATTGATGCACAAATTGCAGCAGCGCAGGTAAATGTAACGAGAACCACGCAGGATTTTAACCGTTATCAGAACCTGATCCAGGATCATTCAATTACGCAACAGCAATTTGAACAGGCACAAGCGGCAAAGGAGCTGGCAGAAAAACAATTGGATATTCTTGAACAACAAAAAAAACAAGCCAGCACACAAACAGGCGTGGTCGCTTCTCAATCTAACGCCACTGCCCAATCGATTGAAGTAGCTGAATCGATTGTAAAACAACGGGAAGTAGAAGTGGAAGAAGCAAAGTTGAAACTTTCATACACGGTACTTACCGCTCCTGAAAGTGGAAAAGTTTCAAGAGTAAATGTTCAGGAAGGGCAATTGTTGCAAGCCGGTCAATCCACATTTAATATCGTGCACAGCAACGATCTGTGGGTAGTAGCGAATTTCAAAGAAACGCAATACCGGAAAATGGCTATAGGACAGAAAGTAATTGTACATGCTGATGCCTTTCCGAATCATGATTTTGATGCGGTACTTTCCTCATTCTCTCCGGCAACCGGTGCTAAATTTTCTTTGTTGCCTCCGGATAATGCCAGTGGAAATTTTGTAAAAGTAGTGCAACGCCTTCCTGTAAAAATTGAATTTACAGACAAGTCCGATACGTTGTTAAATCGCCTGAGACCCGGTATGAACGTGGATGTGGATGTACATCTTAATTAATTTTTTACAAGGGATAGCCTGAACATATGATTCAACAAAATTCTTTAGTCGAATATGGCGCAAGGCGTGTAATTGTTACGATAACAGCCATACTCTGTGCGTTACTAGAAATTGTAGATACGACGATTGTAAACGTTGCTCTTACCGATATGAAAGGTAATTTGGGGACGACGCTCACAGAAATCGGATGGGTGGTAACCGCGTATGCGGTAGGAAATGTAATCGTTGTTCCAATGACGAGTTGGCTTTCACAGCAATTTGGGCGACGTAATTATTTCGCTGCATCAATTATGATATTTACTGTCTTCTCATTTTTATGCGGCAATGCAACCGGGATTTGGGAACTGGTGATCTTTCGTTTTTGCCAGGGACTAGGTGGTGGTGCATTATTAGTTACCTCACAAACTATTATTACGGAAAGCTACCCGATCGAAAAAAGAGGAATGGCGCAGGCAATTTATGGACTTGGTGTAATTATCGGACCGACTCTTGGACCGCCGTTAGGAGGTTACATCGTAGACAATTTTAGCTGGCCGTACATTTTTTACATTAATATCCCAATTGGTATCGTAGCGACTTTACTGACCTTACAATTTGTAAAAAGCCCAAAATTTAAGGAAAAAACTGCTGCAAGACACATCGACTTTTTGGGAATTATCTTACTGGCAATTTCAGTTGGATCATTGCAATATGTATTGGAAAAAGGCCATGATGACGACTGGTTCAATAGCAACCTTATTATCATTTTATCTGTAGTCTCTGTTTTTGGGCTATTCTTTTTTATTTGGCGCGAACTCACTTATAAAAATCCAATCGTTGCCTTGCGTGTGCTTAAAAACGGAAACTTGCGTATCGGAACGATTCTATCTTTCATTTTAGGATTCGGGTTATATGGTTCTACATTTATCATTCCGCTATATACCCAATCCACCCTTGGCTGGACAGCAGAAGACGCGGGATTGTTGTTTATTCCTTCCGGAATTGCTACTGCTTTTATGATGCCGATTATCGGAAAATTACTCGAACGAGGTGTGAAACAGCAGTACCTGGTAGCCGGAGGCCTGATCATATTTTTTCTTTATAGTCTTTGGGGATATAAAATACTTACACCTGACACACCTTCAGAAGCATTTTGGTGGCTGCTGATGTTCAGAGGTTTTGGACTTAGCATGTTATTCATTCCGATTACCACACTCGCGCTTTCTACATTGCACGGGCAACAAATTGGCGAAGGCGCTGCTTTTACCGGAATGATGCGCCAGTTGGGCGGTTCCTTTGGTGTAGCCGTTATAACCACTTATATCGCACAGGAAAATATGTCGCATCGTGTGAATCTCATCAGTCATTTGGATGTAAATAATCCAGCTGTAGCAAACAGGATCAATATGATGCAACATGGGTTTATCGCTAAAGGAATGACGCCGGATATCGCTTTGAAAAGTGCCTACCAGGCTTTGGATTTTTCTGTTACCAAACAAGCTATGGTATTGTCTTACATGGATGTGTTCCTTTACATTGGTGTTCTCTTTTTGATCTGTGTTCCTTTTGTTTTATTGATAAAAGGGAACAAAGGAAAGAAAGCAGCTCTTTCAAGCGCTATGCATTAATTGAATCATAGAAAAAAATAATTTCCATTATTTGTTCTTTGACTGGAATGAAAACAATCTTTCCTTAAAATTTCTCAATCCAAGAAACTAATAACTTCGTACTATATATTTGCATAATTCAAATGAAAAAGTAAATTGAGTACAACCACATCAGAAAGAAAAGCATTTTTTAAAAGAATACGGGGACAAGAAACAGAAGGTGCTGAAATGAGCTTTATAGATCACCTCGAAGTGTTACGGTGGCATCTTTTCCGTTCTGCCCTTGTGTTGATTGTTGTAGCAATTGTTGTTTTTTTTTATGTGGATTGGATTTTTGATAACATCATCCTTGCCCCTTCCAGGAATAGTTTTATAACTTATTCAGGGCTTTGTAATCTGGGTCATAGACTACACCTCGGTGATTCACTTTGTATGCCTCCGGTCGATATTCAACTTCAAGGGAATACCGTTAGCGGTCCTTTTATGTCAGCTATTAGTATTTCATTTATGGGTGCAATTATCATTGCATTTCCTTACTTAATGTGGGAATTATGGCGCTTTATAAAACCAGCTTTGTCAAAAAAAGAAATAAGTTATGCAACAGGAAGCATTGGTTGGGTTTCTCTTTGTTTTTTTACCGGAGCGGCTTTTGGTTATTTCTTGTTGGCACCGTTTACCTTTAATTTTCTTGCAAATTTTCAATTAGGAAAATTAGGAGTTTATAAATATCTGCCTACCCTGGATGATTACATTGATACACTTACATCTTTGATACTGGGCTGTGGCCTTGCGTTTGAGCTTCCTGTGTTGGCGTTTGTGCTTTCAAAACTCGGCCTCATCACACCAAAATTTTTGAAAAATTATCGGAAGTATGCGTATGTAATTATTCTGATTGTTGCCGCCGTAATTACTCCTTCACCGGACTGGACCAGCCAAACAATTGTTGCAGTACCGTTAATTATTTTATACGAAATCAGTATTTTTATCAGCAAAAGGGTGGACAAGCAACGTGCAAAAGCTGAAGCGCAGTGGGATTAGATCCCTTCTTACTCTTCTTATAATCCGGCATCAAATAAAAGTTAAATCAACTTCCGGGAAGGCAAATAATTTTGAGAGAATCAGTCATTTTTTTAGCTTGCAGTACCTCCTGAAAAATGAAAACCCGTACAAAAAACATATCGCTCATTCTTTTATTTTGCTGTTTGTTTTTTTCATTTAATTCCAGCAAAAGGACAAATAATGATGAATCTGATTTTATAAAAGAGATCATTAAAACAAGAACAAAGGCGAATCCATATTATATAATTATTTCCAAGAAAAGTTATGAATTACGGGTTTATGACAACCAGGGATGGTACGCCACTTACCCATGTGTATTCGGCAGCAATGATCTTCGTGATAAATTTATGGCCGGTGATAAAAGAACTCCGGAAGGGAACTTTAAAGTCATTGTAAAAAGAAATAACAGCAAATGGAAATATGAGCTTTTATTGGATTATCCAAACCAAAGCAGTTACCAGAAATTTGACACAAGAAAAGCGGAAGGACTTATCCCACGAAACGCTCAAATCGGCGGTGGTATTGCCATCCATGCCACAAGGCCACAGGAAGAATGGACTGTAGATTATTATCAAAACTGGACTGATGGTTGTGTATCGCTGAAATATACAGAGGCGGCAGATTTGTACAGTTATATTCCTGTTGGTACGCCTGTTACCATTGAAAAATAAATGAGTTTACAACACAATATTTTGCCTCCTCTCACTTTTTTCAGGATAATCAGTATTAAAATGTAAACCCCTGCTTTCATGCCTGAATTGTGCACTTTTCACTATCAAATATCCAACAGTAATAAGGTTTCTTAATTCACAAAGCTGCGGCG
>JBQCFI010000276.1:0-25781 GCA_051959325.1 Ginsengibacter sp.
TGCAAAAAATACATTTTCGACGCGTCAAATTCCTCCTGGAAAATTGAGCAATGGAAAAAAGAATGTGAAGAATTACATTTGCAGTTTCATTCTGTTCCCGAACAGGGTGCATTTGTAATCAATCTTTAAAAGGATATTTTCTTTAAAAAATCATGCAACAAAAAATCAAATCAGCTCTCATTTCTGTCTATAACAAGGAGGGTTTACAATCCATTATCCCTTTACTTACTCAACAAAATATTACGATTTACAGCACGGGCGGTACCCAAAAGTTCATCGAAGAAAATGGAGGGAAATGTGTGTCTGTAGAATCACTTACCGGCTATCCTTCTATTCTCGGTGGAAGAGTAAAAACCCTGCACCCTGTTGTGTTTGGCGGTTTCCTGGCAAGGCGGGATGTGGATAATGATTTGAAAGAAATGCAACAATACAATATTCCGGAAATCGATTTGGTGGTTGTGGACTTATATCCTTTTGAAGAAACCGTCAGATCAACAGATGACGAAGCGGCAATCATTGAAAAAATTGATATTGGTGGTCCTTCCATGATCCGCGCGGCGGCTAAGAATTACAAAAATGTGTTAGTGATTGCGGATAAAAATGAATACAAAGAATTAGAAAATATTTTATCAGAAAAAAACGCGGAAACATCTTTGGAACAAAGAAAAGATTTTGCCAGAAAAGCCTTTGATGTTTGCACCAAATATGATATTGCCATTTCTAATTATTTTAATAAAAGCAATTTTATTGACCCTTTTCAATTGCAAAGAAAAGAATTGCGTTACGGCGAAAATCCACATCAAAAAGGATTTTTTCTGGGAGATGTTGATGAAGTTTTTAAGCAATTGCATGGCAAAGAACTTTCTTACAACAACCTCGTTGACGTGGATGCGGCCTTGCAGCTAATGAAAGAATTTAAGGACGCAAATGATACAACTTTTGCGATCATAAAACACACCAATGTTTGTGGGATTTCTCAAAGGGACAATGTATCAGAAGCCTTTGCAGCGGCGCTTGCAGGCGATCCGGAAAGCGCTTTTGGTGGTGTTTTAATTTCAAATAAACCTGTCGATAAAACAACGGCAGAGTTATTAAAAGATTTGTTTTTTGAAGTGCTGATTGCACCCGATTTTAATGAAGATGCGCTTCCTGTTTTGCAGGCAAAAAAGAACCGGATTATTCTAAAACTGAAAAAGTTTCCACAAGAGGCGCAACAGACAAAAACGTTGTTAAACGGCTTGTTGGCGCAGGATGTGGATGAAGGAAATTTTGCGGAATGGAAAGAAGAGGGTGGTAGAAATGCGACTGAAGAAGAAAAAGAGGACTTGATCTTCGCAAATATTGTTTGCAAACATTTAAAAAGTAATGCGATTGCCATTGTAAAAAATAAGCAGCTTCTTGGAAAAGGTTGTGGGCAAACTTCAAGGATTGATGCATTAAAACACGCGATTGAAAAAGCGGATCAATTTGATTTTGAATTGCAAAATGCAGTTGTGGCCAGCGATGCTTTTTTCCCTTTCGATGATTGTGTAAAAATCGCGCATAGTGCCGGCATTACTGCATTTATTCAACCCGGCGGCTCTATACGCGATAAGGATTCTATTGCATTTTGTAAAGAGAAAAATCTGGCAATGGTTATCACCGGATTAAGACATTTCAAACATTAGTCCCCGCATACTTGGAAATGACATTTCCGGTTATTTGTTGCTTTACTGTTTTATAGTTTCATTTACTCTAAATGAAACTTTACAGATAACGCCGTAAGAACTTACCTTTTCATCTTTTACATGCACTTTAAAATCTTTTACATAAACAGAATCAATGTTCTTGATTGTTTTTGAAACTTCTGAAACTGCATTCTGAATTGCCTCATCGAAACTTTTGTCGGAAGAAGCGATTACTTCTATCACTTTTACTATTGGCATAATAAATGGATTTTAAATGATTAAAATTTAATTAGAATATCATCAGCACAAAAGTTATTCCGCTTTTGTTCGTAGAGGGTAGGGGAAGCCCTGGCTCTGCAATAGTAAACGAAGAAATAGTAAGGTTTTCTGTTTTCTAAATAAAGTACTAACTGATTTGAAAACTTATTGAAGCTTTTTAAGAGAAGCGAGAATTCTTTCCTTTGTTTCCGCATCGCTCAAGGTTTCCGGAATAAATTTTTCACCGATCAATTTTTCATAAAGTTCAATATAACGGTTGCGGATGACCGAAATCCATTCGTCACTCATGTCAGGAACCTGTTGACCTTCTTTTCCCATAAAATTATTTTCAATCAGCCATTCCCTTACAAATTCTTTACTCAGTTGTTTTTGTTTTTCTCCTTTCGATTGCCTTTCTTCAAAACCATCGGCATAGAAATATCGGGAGCTATCCGGGGTATGAATTTCATCTATCAAAATAATTTCATCACCCAGTTTTCCGAATTCATATTTTGTGTCAACCAATATCAACCCTCTTTTTGCAGCAAGTTCTTTTCCGCTGGCAAAAAGTTGTAACGTATATTTTTCGAGCTGCTCGTAATCAGTTTCAGAAACAATATTTCTTCCGATAATTTCTTCTTTACTGATGTCTTCATCATGCCCTTCGGCAGCCTTGGTGGATGGTGTTATAATTGGTTCTTGAGAGAAATCATTTTCCTTTAACCCTTCCGGCATTATTACGCCGCACAACGTCTTATTTCCCGACGAATACGTGCGCCATGCATGGCCTGTAAGATTTCCGCGGACCACCATTTCCACTTTAAAAGGAACACATTTTACACCAACAGAAACATTTGGTGCCGGTGTATCTAACAACCAGTTTTTACAAATGTCTTTCGTCGCGTTTAGCATGTATGCTGCAATTTGCGTGAGCACTTGTCCTTTGTTTGGAATTGGTTTTGGCAATATCACATCAAAAGCAGAAATACGGTTACTCGCGATCATCACCAATAACTTGTCATTGATAGTATACACATCTCTTACTTTTCCTTTATAAAAATCAGTTTGTGCGGGAAATAAATTTGAATTCATGCTAATTAAAATAAGATGCAAAAGTGCGGATAAAATTTTACTAAATGACCAAACGACAACTGAAAGAAACGATTATAAAAATATTTTTATTGCAACAATACAATCATTAATTTGCTTATTAAATTTCTAACCAAAAAAATAAATATGAGAAAAATCATCAGAAATATTATCTTGCTCACAATTGCAAATCTTTTTTCAATAGCTGCTTTTGCCCAAGGCAAAACCATAAAAGGAAATGTAATAAACAAGGCTTCCGGTGAAAGTGTCCCTGCTGTTTCTGTGACAGTAAAAGGAACCGGAGAAGGAACGTACACAGATGAAAAAGGTAATTTTTCTCTTGATATAAAAGGTGCACTCCCGGATACCATAATTGTTTCTTCAATTGGATATGCCACTCAATATATTGCCGTAGATAATTCAAGTAATTTTATTAAGGTAGTTCTTGAGCCGGTGAGCACCTTAGGGCAGGAGGTAGTAGTAGCTGCAACCAGAACGCCTTCCAGAATATTAGAATCACCGGTAACGATAGAAAGAATCAGCGCGTTGAATATCAGAAATACACCTGCTGTTTCCTATTACGATATGATTGGGAAATTGAAAGGCGTAGATATGGTAACGGCTTCTCTCACTTTTGCTTCACCCAGCACACGAGGTTTTAATGGAAGTGGAAATTTGCGTTTAAATCAAATTGTGGATGGAATGGACAACCAGGCGCCCGGATTAAATTTTTCAGTAGGAAGTGTTATTGGTTTATCGGGAATAGATGTAGCGAGCGTAGAACTGTTGCCTGGCGCCTCTTCTGCGTTGTATGGCCCGGGTGGAATGAATGGTGCAATTATTATCAGCAGCAAAGATCCGTTTCGCTACCAGGGGCTTTCTTTTGAAGCAAAAACCGGCATCATGAACATTGACAATAATGACCGCAAACCATCACCTTATTATAACTGGGCGCTTCGTTGGGCAAAAAAAGTGAGCGATAAATTTGCTTTTAAAGTTGGAGGCGAACTGGTTCAGGCAAAGGACTGGGTTGCTAATGATTACCGTGATTATGACCGTTTAGGAACTACAGGAGGAATAAAAGCCGGAACAAGGGAAACAGATCCCAATTATGATGGCGTAAATGTTTATGGCGATGAAACGACTGCAGATATACGTAGCAATGTATTGAATCCTCTTGCAGCTGCCGCTCCATTTTATGCACCTTATATCAATACATTGCCTGCTTCTATACCGGTTTCCCGAACCGGATATTTGGAGAAAGACGTAATAGATCCAAACACAATCAATTTTAAAATGTATGGAGAAGCAAGTTATAAACTTACTGATAAAACTTCTTTAAACGCAGAAGGATATTGGGGTACAGGAAATACCGTTTACACTGGAAGCGATCGTTATTCGTTATTAAATTTGAAAGTGGGCCAATATAAAGTTGAACTCGTAAATACAAATTGGTTTCTGAGAGCTTATACTACACAAGAGAATGCGGGTGATTCTTACAATGCAACCGTTACTACCCGTTTGGTAAATGAAGCATGGAAACCAAGTGGGGGCGCCAACGGATGGTATGCGCAATACGCAATGGCATTTTTGAACGCAAAGTTAGCGGGGCAGACAGATATTGTAGCACAAAATACAGCGCGCGCAGTCGCCGATGTTGGCCGGCCGGCACCCGGTTCGGCTGAGTTTAAAACTCTTTTTGATAAAATAAGAAGTATCCCCATCTCAAAAGGCGGCGGCCTTTTTGTAGATAAAACGAACCTGTATAATATAGAAGGACAATACGATCTTTCTCCAAAAACTTCGCAGGTTGCGGATATTTTGGTGGGTGCAAATTTTAAAAAATATGTGTTGAATTCTGAAGGTACTTTGTTTGCAGACTCTACCGGCAAAATTCCAATCAATGAATTCGGCGCTTATATGCAGGCTACAAAAAAGATTTTGAGCGATCGTTTGAAATTGATTGCTTCTGCACGTTACGATAAAAATGAAAATTTTGCAGGAAGATTTACACCACGTTTCTCGGCTGTAGTAAAAGTTGCGGAAGACAATAACATTCGCTTGTCTTACCAGCAGGCATACCGTTTTGGTTCTACTCAACAACAATGGATCAATTTAAGAGTTGGCGGCGGAACTGCTCTTATTGGTGGTTTACAAACATTTAAAGATTACTATCATTTTTCTTCAAATCCGGTTTATGCAATTGACAATAACATGTTTGAAGGTTCTCCAAACGTAAAAAGTTTTAATAAATTCAAAGCCGAAACCGTGAATTCTTTTGAAGGTGGTTATAAAGGACTTTTATTTCAAAAAAGATTGCTGATTGACCTTTATGGATATTATGGAGTGTATAAAGATTTTATCGCGCGTACGTTGGTGGCCCAATCAGTAAATGGCGATAAAAGTGTCTTTACTGATCCTGCAACAGTAAGAGCTAACTTGAGTGATCCCACAAAAGTAACAACGTATTCTGTGCCTACAAATGTAGAAGGAAATGTAAATACTTATGGTTTTGGATTGGGACTAACGTATTCGCTTCCGCATAATTTTCTGATTGGCGCAAATGTTTCTTCTGATCATCTGGATAAAGTACCGGAAGGATTTATTGCAGGATTCAATGCACCGGATTACAGAGCCGGCGCCACTTTCAGCAATACCGGGTTTGGAAAGGAAAACCGATATGGTTTTAATTTTACTTATCGCTGGCAGGATGATGTGAATTACCAGGGTGATTTTGCGAATGGTCTTGTACCAGCTTTTCAAACGCTTGATGCACAATTGAGTTACAAGTTTCCTGCGCAAAAAGTATTACTAAAAATAGGCGGTACAAACATCTTGAATCAATATTACAGGGATGGATTTGGAAACGCAACCATCGGAGGCCTTTATTATGTAAGTATTGGTTATAACTTATTTTGATTCCTTCAATTAATTGCTCATTTTTTTAAATAGAAAATATGAAAGAAAATATTTTAAAGCTGTTTACAATTACCCGGCTATCTTTAGTTTCAATCTTGGTGTTATTTGTTGCCTCATGTAACAAACCTCTTCCTGATGCGGTACCAATTTCTTACCCACCTGTAAACAGTAATGCGGCTACAACTATTTATGGTTTAGTAAACAGCGATACTAGTTTTAGTTTTTTCAAAGCGGCGGCTACGAAAGTTGGCATGCTGAACCAGTTGAATGATTCTGCAAACAGTGTATTCACTGTTTTTTTGCCAAACAATAATGCATTCCGTGCTTCAGGAATTCCTTCTCTTGCTGTTGTAAATGCGCTGCCGCCTCAAATACTTGGCGGAATCGTTGGTTATTCGATTATTCCCGGAAAGCAGATCCTTGCAGCAGATGTACCGGCCTCAACCAATAAAGTTCCTAACATGCAATTGCCAACTACGCTAAAAATTGGCACATTGCCGGGAACACCGATTAATTTACAATTGACCGCTTTCGCCTCTACATCTGCTGCCGGTTTTTATGAAAACAATATTCCTGTGGTAAAACCGGATTTAAAAATGAAAAATGGCGTTGTTCATTTGGTTGGTGGTATTGTAGCACCACCGAGCCAGGTATTGCGAGACGCCATTTACAGTAATCCAAATCTTTCCTATTTTAAAGCTGCAATAGCGCGTGCAGACAGTGGGCAAACAGGATTAAACAAATTAGATTCATTACTTGCTTATCCGGTTACCAATATGACGGTACTTGTACCCGATAATGCAGCTGTGCAGACTTTTTTATTTGGTACTATTTATAATGCTCTTTTGCAGCAAGGAATGCCGGCAGCGATGGCGGCGCCTACTGCTACGCAGCTTTCTTCCACGCCGGATGTCTTTAGTAATCCGGCACTTTTCGGTTCCATAACAGCTGAGATGGTGAGAGGACTTTTAGTATATCACTTTCTGGCTACAAATGCAGGCGGAGGCTTTCAGCCAAATATCAGGGTATTTTCCAATAATTTTTCTGCAACGCCTTCGTTTTATACCACACTTATTAATTCTGTTGTGGCGGTACATCCGGGAATAGAAGCGCAAGCAACCTTTACCGGCCCGTTTGTAACCAGTCTGCAATTTACCGGTCTGGGAACTTTTCCGCCAGGCGGCGCTCCTTATTCCGGGGCTGCCGCTAAGGCAGAAATTGTTGCTGCCAATTCCTTTTTTGATAATGTAGCCGTCAATGGAGTTTATTATGTTATTGATAAAGTACTGTTGCCTCAATAGAATTGAAAAGGCTGCACCCAAAAAGCAGCCTTTTTCTTTTGAAACCATTGGGGTATAATTTTTGTAATGTGTAATTGATCATATTAAATTTTTGTGGAAAGAGTCATTTCGAAGCGCGTTTATTTTTTACTTTTAAAAACCTGATCATGGCATTCAATTTAATGGAAATGGTAAAGAATTACTTTACCGCCGACTTCACCAATCATGCTTCTTCCGCACTTGGGGAAAACAGCGCTGCAATTAGTAAAGCCTTATCTGCTATTATTCCCACCAGTCTTGCGGGAATATTAAAAAAATCAACGTCGGGAACGACGGGTGCCAATGATGTTTTTGAAATGGCAAAAAGTTCTGTAAATGATGTTTCTACTGCCTCTGATGTTCCCCTGACAGTGACTCAGGAAAAAGGAAATACTATGTTATCCCGTTTGTTTGATGGGAACGAGACTGGAATTGTTGGCACAATTTCACAGTTTGCAGGAATCAAAGATTCTTCTGGCTCTTCATTAATGAGTATGGCGTTGCCGCCAATAATGGGGTTATTAGGCAGGCATGCCGAGCAAAATAATTTATCTGCGAGCGGATTAGCCGGTTTTCTTTCATCCCAAAAAGACCATATTATGCAGGCTATGCCTGCGGGATTGACCTCCCTTGCCGGTATGTTGGGTTTAAGTTCATTGGAAGGAGCTGCCTCTCATTTAAAAAATGCTGATTTAAAAAATACATCCCATTCTGCTATTGATGATGTAAAAACCATCTCAGAAACGCCAACTGCAAAATGGCTGGTTCCTCTCATCGTTATTTTAATTGTAGTTGCCGGCCTTTGGTATTTTTCGAGAAGTTGTAACGAAACAAAACCAAGTACCGCCGCAGTGACTGATACAACAGCAAAAGCCACAAATAATGACACTGGCACGGCAATGAGAACGACTCCTCCGGAAACGACAGCTGGATCCATTAAAGTTCAATTGCCGAACGGAAAAGAGTTAGAGGCAAATAAAGGAGGCATAGAAGATCAGTTGGTTACTTTTCTCAACAGCAACTGGAAATCATTAAGCGACGATTCTCTAAAAAATAAATGGTTCAATTTTGATAACCTGAATTTTGATTTAGGAACTGCAACTATTACTCCTGCCAGTGAAAAGCAATTAGATAATATCGCCGAAATTTTAAAAGCCTACCCGGATGCAAAAATTAAAATCGGCGGGTATACTGATGCATCGGGGAATGCCGCTGATAATAAAAAGCTTTCGCAGGATCGTGCAAATGCAGCCAAAGCAGCCTTGGACAAGCGTGGAGTAGGTTCACAGGTAATTGGAGCAGAAGGGTATGGTTCTCAATACGCAAAATATCCCGCTTCAGCTCCGGATGATCAAAGAGCTTTAGACAGGCATGTTTCAGTGAGCGTCAGGAAATAAAATGATCATTTTTATAAGCAAAAACCGCGAAATCTTTTCCGCGGTTTTTTTACTGAATTTATCCAAACTTAAACTTTGAATCATCAGCTACTAAACATTAAACCTGAAATGCATCACATCACCATCCTGCACTATATATTCCTTTCCTTCAATTCTTAATTTGCCATTTTCCCTGCAGAGAGCTTCTGATTTATATTGGACAAAATCTTCGTAAGAAATCACTTCCGCTTTGATAAATCCTTTCTCAAAATCTGTGTGAATCACGCTGGCCGCCTGAGGTGCTTTCCAGCCTTTGTGAATCGTCCAGGCTCTCACTTCCTGAACGCCGGCCGTAAAATAAGTAGAAAGATTTAAAAGCGCATAAGCAGAATGAATCAAACGATCCAGCGCCGGTTCTTCCATTTTATATTCTTCCATAAACATTTGCTTGTCTTCAGGGTTTTCAAATTCAGCAATCTGCGCTTCGATCGCATTGGTCATAATAATCACCTGTGCTCCTTCTTCTTTAGCGGCAGCCACCAATTGATCAGAATATTTATTGCCCGAATGCATGGATACTTCATCGACATTGGCAACATATAAAACGGGTTTATTCGTCAGGAAAAAATTGTCGGCTACCGCTTCTTTTTCTTCTTTTGAAAAGTCGAGCGAACGGATATTTTTTCCCTGCTCCAAATGCGCTTTGGCTTTTTTCAAAACTTCAAATTCCACTTTACTTTTAGCGTCGCCGCTTTTGGCCATTTTTTCCACTTTCGCTATTTTCTTTTCTACACCTTCGAGATCTTTTAATTGTAATTCTGTTTCAATAATTTCTTTATCCAGAATCGGATTAATGGGTCCTTCTTCGCGCAACACATTCTCATCTTCAAAACAGCGGATCACGTGAATGACTGCATCCACTTCACGGATGTTGGCCAAAAATTTATTTCCTAAGCCCTCACCTTTGCTGGCGCCTTTTACCAGTCCGGCGATATCAACAATTTCTATTTGAGTTGGCACGATTCTATCAGGTTTTACCAAATCTGCAAGCACGTTCAATCTTTTGTCGGGAACATTCACCAATCCTACATTTGGTTCAATGGTACAAAAACGGTAATTACTTGCCTGTGCTTTTGCGCTGTTGCTCACTGCGTTAAATAATGTTGATTTTCCTACATTTGGTAATCCTACGATTCCTGCGCGTAATGCCATAATTTATTTTAATTTTTATCAGATTTGCCCTTGTTTTGAGGCGCGCAAAGATAACATGAAAACGTCAGAGATACACTTACAGCATAGGTCTCTCATGTGTTTTTCACTTTCCTTTCTATTTCTTTTTTACCGAAATGATCAGTTTAAGTTTCAAACTCACTTTTTGGAAAGGTCTTATTTTGCATTAAACGAGAAAGAGGGCAGATCACATCAGTTTATTTTGAAATAAAAGAAGAAAGTGCCGACAATGGCACTGTGTGGGAAAAAAGAAATTTTCGGTATTTGTTGCTTTGCTGAATTGAAAAACATGTTAGCATTTTCGGCGGATCGCCATAAAGACGATGATAATATTAAAACAGACGATGAAGTTGTGTATAAAAAAAATGGCGGGAAATACCAGCCATTTTAATTAAGTGGTTTTCCATAATTATTCTTTGATCTTTTCTTCTTTTGTGACTACTACACTACTGTCTTTGGAACCACCACGTGCGAGGGCAATGATAATAATCAAAACAACAATAGCTCCGACAACCCACATCCATGGCTGAATGGTTGTAGTGGAAGAACTGGTGGTAGTAGTGGTCGAAGTTGATGTGCCACCGGAATCCTGTGCAAATGCTATTGCCTGCATTAATATCAAAGTGATCATGGTAATAATGCCCCGGTAATGTTTTTTAATTGTTTCCATGTGAATTGTTTTTAGATAAAAAAAATAGATAATCAATTAACATGCCATTACGAAACAGAAATAACACAAGGGTTGCCTTTACATTATATATTGCAGCAGAAGAACAAATAAAGACGATTTGTTTTTACCTTTTCTCCACTCTTGTCGGTGTATCTTTTCCACTTACTATTGTTTGACTGCTAATAGCGATGGCCTTGATGATTTCGGCCATATTATTCATATCCAATGTGGAAATTTCATCACTTTGTTTGTGATAATTTGGTTCGTCATCCATTTTGGAAGTGCTGATCGTATGAGCCGGCACTCCAAGCGCAGCAAGCGTTGCATTGTCCGACCGGTAAAATAAATTTTGTTTCGGATAGGGATCCGGTTCAAAGTGAAACTTACTTCCTTGAAGATTCGATTGTAATATTTTTCCGAAATCAGATTTTTCATACCCGGTGATGTAAGCGCTGTTATTTCCCCATTTACTATCTGTGCCAATCATTTCAATATTGAACATGGCGATAGCTTTTTCAGCATCAATTTGTTTTGAAAAATATTGAGAACCAAAGCCGCCAATTTCTTCTGCAGTAAAAGTTACAAAAATCAAAGTCCGTTCATTGTTGTTTAATTTACTAAAATAATCCGCCAACATAACTACTGCGGTAGTTCCGGCAGCATCATCGTTGGCACCATTATAAATTGAATCACCAGTTGCATCCGGGTTTCCAATTCCCAAATGATCGTAGTGTGCAGAAAAAATAACATACTCATCTTTTCTGCTTTTTCCTGGCAATACGCCTATTACATTCGAAAGAGCAGAAGAAGTAATATGGCTTTTGATCTCAAAGTGATAATTCGTTGGATTTTCACTTGTCAAAACAAAAACCACAGGCGCTTTATCTTCAAAACTTTCGCGACCAGCATTTTTCAAACGCTGAAAAATTTTTTCATGAGCAGGATTGACAAGTACCAAATATTTTTGATTGCTTTTTATTAAAGCAAATGCTTTAAAAAAATTGGAAGAATCCGTAATTACAATTTTTGTAAAGCCGGAATTTTCATCAATATTCAAGAAGCTATCTGTTGTCAAAGCAAATATCTTGTCGGCCTCAACCGGCTTTCCATTCATAGTTGCTGAAGCAGAAATAATAGTCGCTTTTTTCATGAAAAATGGTTGCTTGTAGCTGTTCAGTCCATCAAAGTATTTCAGGCCGGACTTTTTAAATTCTCCGGCAATAAAATCAGCAGCGCGGTCAATCGAAGGCGTAAAAGTTTTACGTCCTTCCATTTTATCGGAAGCAAGAACGGTTTCAATACGTGACGCCTCTTTTGCATTGATGATTTTATCGATATTTTGTGAAAAGGAAAAACAAAATGAACAGCAGGTTAGTAAACTGGTAATAAGAATCTTCATGTTTTAACTTTGTACGTCTGATTTTGAATTATTGTGGTTTAAAAACCTGGTTTGAAACAGGCGGAACATCTGGTATTTTAATTAGATTAAAACCGTGGTGGGTTTCTTTGTGGCAGTCATTGCAGGTAGCCGTTAATACTGTAAAGTCACTTGCAAATTTGTTTTCATCTTTCTCTTTGATCGCATTGGCAATATTGTATATCGGCGCCGTAATCATTCCGATGGATTTTACTTCGGGCCTGTCCGCACAATATTTTGGAATATCATTCAAAGCTTCCTGGATTTCTCCAACTTCAAAATTTGCCAAATCCCAGTTTTGCTCTTTGCCCGCGAACCAAAGCTTTGCATGATGAACCTGGATTTGCGACATAAATTCGCCAAGGCCGGGTTTGTAAGCATTATCCACTGCAATTTGCAAACTATCGACTTTTTTTTGTAACGCAGTATTGGATGAAGATTGCTGGCATGCAACAAATGAAAAAACGGATAAGAGAATGAGTAAATTTTTCATGACAAATTAATAATGCTGAATTCAATAATTTCAAAAACTTCTATAAAAGTAAAAAATTCTCGCTCTGAATAATTGAATAAAAATAATTACTCTTATAAACTCATCATCTCTTTAAACTTCACCGCCTGTCGACGGCTCACTTCAATTTTTTCACCGCCAATCAGGTCCAGCAAAAGGCCTCCGTTAAAATAAGGTTCTATTTTTTCTATCTTTCGCAGGTTGATAATATGTTTCCTGTTTGCTCTGAAAAAAACTTTTTCATCCAGTCTTTCTTCCAGCGCGTTCAGCGATTTTAAAATCAATGGTTTGTTGGTTCCAAAGAAAACTTTTGCATAATTTCCTACACTTTCAAAAAGGCGGACATCAGAAAGTTTCACAAACCAGCAGCGCTCGCCGTCTTTTACAAAAACCTGGTCATGTTCTCCGAGAATACCGCGATTATTATATGAAAGCATTTCTTCCTCATCTTTTTGTTTCACTTTCAAAAGCGCATCAGCAAGGCGTTTGGGCTCCACAGGTTTCATTAAGTAATCCAGAGCGTTTACATCAAATGCTTTCAAAGCATACTCGTCATATGCAGTTACAAAAATTACATGCGGCGCTTTTTCTAATTGGGTAAGCAAGTCAAAACCGGTTTTCCCAGGCATCTGGATATCGAGAAAAATCAGATCCGGATTTAACGCTTCAATTTTTTCAATAGCTTCATCAGCATTGGCAGCTTCGCCGATAATTTCCACGTCCGGAAATTCCTGCAACAATCTCTTAAGCTCGCTCCTGGCAAGACGTTCATCATCGATTAGAATTACTTTCAGCATATTTTAAGTTTGTAGTTTGTAGTTCGGTTGAAGGTTTAAGGTTTAAGGTTGAAGTTTCAAGGCCGATCTCACTATTCACAAAGCCCAGTTTATTACTCAATATTCTACCGGCATCACAATTTTTGACTGCACTTTCGTTCCTTCTATTTCTTCTACTTTAAAATAAGCATTTCCATTGCATAAAAATTTCAACCGGTCGCGGGTACTTTTAAATCCAAAACCTTCACCTGGTTTCTTTTCAAGATTTCCTGAATTCTGAACAATCAATTCAAAATCTTTATCAGTAAAACGGGAAATAATGATGATTGTTCCTCCATTAATTCTTTTGCTGATTCCATGTTTGATGGCATTTTCCACCAATGTTTGCAACATCATTGGCGGCACCGGTTGACCCAATGTGTCTTCATCAATATCAAATTGTACTTTCAGTCTTTCTTCAAAACGCATTTGCTCCAGAGCCAGGTAATCTTTTACAATATCCAGTTCTTTTTGCAAAGGAACGGTTTCCATTTTTTCTACCTGGAGGCTGCTCCGCAAAATATTTGAAAGCTCTGTGATTGCGGTTCTGGCGCGTTTGGGATTCTCATCTACCAGTGCGCGGATGCTATTTAATGAATTAAAAATAAAGTGCGGATTAATATGCGATTTGATCGTTTTTAATTCCAGATCTTTCACTGTTTTCTCAAGGTTCAATCTATCCACTTCATCCTTCCTGTTTCTTTCCAGGTAATGCCAGATCATGTAAAGCAAAAGCCATAGTGCGATAAGGATAAAGGTGAAAATAATATCCCACCAAAAACGGCCTTTATGCTGTTCTTCATATTTCCACACGCCGGATGTATTTCGATACCAGCCCGTGTTCTTTTTTATATTTTGAGCGGCTGAATAATTGAGCGAATCTTTTGGATTATTTCTGGCGGCGAGATAATAAGAAGTGCCGGCAAGTCCAAGCGTTTTTTCTTTTGAAATCGCCTGTTTCAAACTTTCATTTTTTTCGTATTCTACCAGCGATTTTCCTGTTGCCACAGCCGTTGCCTTAGAGCCATAATATGCCAGTAACCCGGTAAGCATTACACTTATGATGAATAATCCGATTACTTTTTCGGTAGAAAACCTGATCCAGCCCGTTTTTTTTAGAAAAAACCTCAGTGCATGTGTGGCCAGGATGTACCATATAAACTGGATAAAGAGAATGCTGAGAAGAAGGGATTTCCTTTCGCCGGATTTCCAATAAACATCTTCAAGGAAGAAATAAAAGAAGGAAAGATTCAGCAAAGTCCAGCCACCCCAGCCCAAAATCTGGCAGATCCAATATCGAACGGTTGTTTTGTGCATCATACAAATTTAAACAGTGAGAGCAGTATTTTTACTGACGAATTGATTAATGGTGAAAAGCATGGTTTGAAAGGTTGCGAACCTTCGAAAGGCGCTTTTTTAAAATGAAAATAACTAAAAAAAGGTGACAGGCTTACTATCATTTAAAGCAGCTTTAAACATTTTTAACTTTAAAAACTTTAGTTTTACAAGATAGAAAAAAATGTGAATGCAAAACCAAAATCTGAATAAAGAAAAAGAAATTTTGACTCCTGCGGAAAAAGAATTTGAAAATAACATTCGGCCTGCAGTCATCGACGAATTTAGCGGACAGGCACAAACCATCGAGAATTTACGGATTTTTATAAAAGCTGCCCGGCAGCGAAAAGAAGCGCTGGATCATATTCTATTCCACGGACCGCCGGGACTTGGAAAAACAACACTAAGCAGAATCGTGGCCAATGAACTTGGCGTAAATATCAAAGAAACCAGTGGGCCGGTGATTGAGAAACCTGGCGACCTTGCTGGTTTGCTCACTAATCTTGAAGCAAACGATGTTTTATTTATTGATGAAATTCACCGGTTGAGTAATGTGGTGGAGGAGTATTTGTATGCTGCCATGGAAGATTATCGCATTGACATTATGATAGATACCGGCCCAAATGCAAGGAGTGTACAAATCAATTTGAATCCTTTTACTTTGATTGGCGCCACAACAAGAAGTGGATTGCTTACTGCACCTTTGTTGTCAAGATTTGGAATTAAATCCAGATTGGAATATTATGATACGGCTACTTTGCAAAAAATAATCTTGCGTTCGTGCTCCATTTTAAACACGAAAATCACCTCTGATGCGGCCACGGAAATTGCCGGTAGAAGCCGCGGAACTCCACGGATCGCAAATGGTTTATTAAGACGGGTCCGTGATTTTGCGCAGGTATTGTCTAATGGAGTGATAGATTTGAATATCACGCAACATGCGTTGAAAGCGCTGAATGTGGATGAATATGGTTTGGATGATATGGACAACCGCATATTGAGTACTATTATCGACAAATTCAAAGGAGGTCCTGTGGGAATCACAACGATTGCTACCGCTGTTGGCGAGGAAGCAGGAACGCTGGAAGAAGTATATGAGCCATTTTTAATCCAGGAAGGATTTATCATGCGCACTTCGCGCGGAAGGGAAGTAACGGCAAAGGCCTACACTCATTTGGGGAAAGTTCCTTACAGACATCTGAAGGGGCCGGAACTGTTTTGATCGGTCTTTACATTATTTCTACCTTTGGATTGCTTGCAAGAAAAGTGATACCATCAATTGAATTGCCCTTTGTTCTTTGATTTACTTTTCTTTTGAAACTATAGTAAGTATTTTTAAAATTTATATTATGAATGATGAACAAAAAGCCGAGGAAAGAAATGGGGAAACTCATCAAAAATCAGTAGAACCAAATCCAAAGTTGGAAGAAAAAATAGACGAGGAATTAGAGGAAAGCTTCCCGGCAAGCGACCCACCTTCTTTTTCAGAACCAGGTAATGATGATATTAAAAGAAACACATGAGACTAAAAGATGCGTTTCAGTAAAGCAATAAATAATTTAGATTTCCATTTTGCAATTTTGCAGGAAGTAGCAAAATGAATATTTACATAACCTTTATCCCTGCCTGAACGTAAGGCACCAACAACGGATGATTCGGTTCTAATTCAGTAATGAGCGTATCAATTCGTTTACTCTCGCAAACCTGCAGTGGTTGTTGTGAATTAAGTTTTTCGGAAATAGTCAGGCATACAAGCTTTTTCGACGATTCAATCATTGCTTTTTTTACGTGTACTACTTCCCAGTCATTATCAGAAATACCGTTTTCGTTAATGGCAGAAGTACCGAGTATGCACATATCCACTTTTAAATCTTTTAATCTCATAATTGCTTCAGTTCCTACCGTTATTTTAGAGTGTTTGGATACTTTATCGCCAATGGCGATCACTTCGATATTCGGATGAAGCATATATTCGGCCAGAGCCGGAATACTCCCAGAAATAAACGTAGCGTGCAATTCCAGCGGCAATGCCTTTGCCATTTCCAGGATGGTTGTTCCCCCAGTGGTTAATACAAACATGCCGTCTTTGATCAGTGTAACCGCTTTTTGAGCAATGACTCTTTTTTGATGATAAGCATAGGCCGATTTTGAGGGGCCATCCCCATAATGAAAAGAAGGAGATAATGCGCCGCCATGAAATTTGATCAAGCGGCCTTCATCAGCAAGTTGTTGGATATCACGCCTGATTGTGTCATCCGATACATTGATTTGTTTACACAAATCAGTACACAATATTTTATTGTGCAGATTTACCTGGTGTAGAATAAATGCGTGCCTTTCAGACTTTACCATATGAATATACTGTTATCATTGTAAATTAAATAAGAAAATGCGGAGTATGTTGCATAGGATCCGTGAATTGTGCGGTTTTTTACTAAAAAACTACAGTTCTATGATAATAACAGGAAAGTCAAGTATAAAAGCAGTGGTGCAGAAAAAAATAGAACCGGTTTATTTTTTGCGTTTTAAAGGTAAAAAATGCATATAAAATACGCTTTCTAAAATAATAATATATTTTTTTGCGGAATTTGCGTATTTGTTTTTTTTCTCAAAAAAATGCTTTCCCTCTGATTTTTTACACTTATATTTTTTTGTAACAGCTTTTATTCTTTCTTTTCTTATTTTTTAAATAAAAGAAAGTTTCTCATGAAAACGAATACTGTACTAAGTCCTGTTGAATTTTTCTCTTTGCACGATGAGTTGAAAACATCAATTTTTTTAAGTATTTTATTTTTTGTTTGTAAGGCGAGCTTGGGATTTTCCCCTTACTTTAGTGCTAAGAACGTGAAAATAAAAACCGAAAAAAATGCAAAACTTTTTTTGGTTGTGTTAATTTTTTGGCTATTTTGCGATTGCAATTGGACAATAGCTTATTAAATTGTCACAAACAGACTGAGAGAATTGAAATAATTACGATCATTTTAGAACCAGATTAACTGTACGAAATTTTAATGAAAGGGATCAGAACCAAACATGGACACGGCTGCATAAATTTTACATTTTTGAACAGCAACTGGTAAAAAGAGCGGGAAGAAAGTACAGGCGAAATTAAAAAATCAGAATTTTTGAAAACAAACCTGTGTCGCGATAAAAGATTTAAAAATTTTAAAACGTAAAACCTAATAACCATTAATATTTTCCTTTGTATGAAAAGAAAAAAGCTCTTTTTATTATTCGTGTTTTGTATGAGCATTGGAATAACTTACAGCCAGAGCCGGGTAACTGGCAAAGTGTCTAACGCAAATGGTGAGCCTGTCGTTGGCGCTACCATTGCAGTAAAAAACCACACAGCAGCAAGTACTATGACGGACAGCAAAGGTGATTTTTCCCTTACTGTACCTGGCAGCGGTAAATTTCTCACCATTTCATTTGTAGGTATGAAAACGGTGGAGGTGCCTGTTAAGCCAAACCTACAGGTAGTAATGCAGGAAGATGCTGCCACTTTAGGTGAAGTAGCGATAACTGCTGAATTTGGTATGAAACGTATTGCCCGCTCCATGGGCTCTGATGCGCAGCAAATTATTGGTTCAGATATTTCCGAATCCGGACGCGAAAGTTTTATCACGGCGCTCCAGGGAAGGGTTTCTGGAATGAATGTTACCACTACCACCGGCACACCGGGAGCATCTACAACCGTCGTGCTGCGAAACCTGACATCTATATCCGGTAATAATTCTCCATTGTATGTTGTGGATGGAGTTCCTATGAACAATTCCTCTTACAATCCCTTAGATCAGGTCACTAATGCATCTAACGAAGTTTATTCTGTTCGCAACATGGATTACTCATCGCGCGGAAATGATATGAATCCACAGGATATCGAGTCTGTTACCGTGTTGAAGGGTGCTGCAGCTGCCGCGTTGTATGGTTCTGATGCTTCGAACGGGGCAATTATCATAACTACCAAAAAAGGCCGTGCAGGAAAGGGCCGGGTGACTTATAGCAATAATTTAGGATGGTCAAAAGCATATGGATATCCTGACATGCAAAGAAAGTATGCTAACGGAGCTTATGGAACAACCAATTATTATTATACAGCCCGTTATGGTGGATTGTATCCAGACGGAGTAAAGCTGTACGATAATATTGCTCAAATTTTGCAAACCGGTTTTTCCGGCACACATAATCTTTCAGTTGAAGGCGGATCTGACAGGGCGACGATCAGAGCTAGTTTTTCACAATTAGATCAGACAGGCGTTATAAAAACGTCAGGGTACGACAGAACAAATTTCTCATTATCAGGCAAAGCTAAAGTGGGTGATTGGTTAAATGTTGAAAGCTCTCTTCAATATACCCATACAAAAAATGATAAAGTACTGCGTGGAACGGACGGCCCTTTGTACAGGGCTATGATCTGGCCAATTGTGGACGACATGTCTCAATATTTAACTCCGGATGGAATTCATATGAAGTATCCTGAATATTATATTGATCACGATCTGCTGAATCCTATGTTCGCATTATACAAAAACAAGTACCAGGATAAATCTGACCGGTTCCTTTCAAATGTAGCTGCTACAATCAATCCGCTCCGTAATACTTTTTTGCGTGCACAGATAGGCTGGGATGTAGGAATGCAGACGTTTGTTTCTTCACAGCATCCGTATTACGCAGCAAATAATGCCGGTATAGGCCAATATTTTATTACCAACCAAAATTTTTCTGATCCAACGATCAATATTATTTCAGGTTATAATAATAAATTTTTCAATGACAAGTTCACCTTTGCTGCGCAGGTAGGATACCATCAATTGGAAAATGGAATTAGCAGACTTACAACAAACGGACAAAAATTCATAATTCCTGATTTCCAATCAATCAATAATGTAGATGTCGCCACGATGGTTTCATCACAGCGCAATACCAAACGGAGAATACAGGCAATTTCGGGGCAATTTGAATTTGGATGGAAGAACCTGGCATTTATTACTCTTCGCGGACGCAATGACTGGTCATCCACGTTACCACCGGCAAACAATTCCTATTTTTATCCTGCCGTAGAAGCATCGTTTATAGTTAGCGATCTTAAACCGATCAAGGTAATAAAGTTCATTGATTATTTGAAGCTTAGAGGCGCTATTGCACAGGTGGGTAAAGATGCTGGTCCACTTGAAATAGATCCCCAGTTGATTCCCACCGGTTTAACCGGAGGAGGATTTAAATATGACTTTACGGGGCCGAATAAGAACCTGAAACCGGAAATGAATACTTCAAGAGAAATCGGCTTCGAAGGGAAGTTTGCGAATAATCGCATCAATACAGATTTTACATATTTCTACACACATTGTGCAGACCAGATCGTTAAAGGATTTCGATTGAGTTATGCAACCGGATTTGTGCTAAATACCATGAATGTCGGAGCTTTTGATACCTGGGGTTGGGAAGCACATATTGATGGAGACGTAATCAGTAATCCACGTGGATTAAAATGGAATGTGGGATTAAATCTTTCACAGGTGAAATCCAAAGTGGTTTCTCTTCCAAAGAACGTTTCCGAATATTACAATCCGTACACATGGAACTCGGGTAATATCCGTAACGGAATTTCACAGGGTAATCCGATTACAACATTGACAGGTCTTGCTTACCAGCGTAATGATGCCGGTGATATTTTGATTAGTCCGACAACCGGCCTTCCTTTGGTTAATTCTACCTGGAGCATTATTGGCGATAGAGAGCCGAAATTGAGATATGGCATTGTTTCGAGCCTGGATTACGGCGGATTCAGATTATCTGCATTGCTCGCCGGACGCATGGGTGCTACCGTTGTAAATGGAACAAAGAGGCTGATGATGTCACAAGGTTTAAGTCAGGAATCGATTGATCTTCGCGAGGGCCCTCCTGTTGTTTTTAATGGTGTGCTTAGGGACGGCAATGAGAATTCGAAGACGCCTACAAAAAATAATATAGAAGTAAACTTTTCTGCCACTCCATATAGTGGAGGAGATGAAGATTGGTTAGAAAAAAATGTCAATTATTTAAGATTGCAGGAATTAAGACTGGCCTACCGGCTTCCAACTTCCTTGTTGAAGAAAACAAAACTCATTTCTAATATTGATGTATTTGCTGTTGGTAATGACCTCGTTACCTGGACCAATTATTCAGGAATTGACGCCGTTGGGACTACCGTGTCAGCAGCTGCCGGAGGAACAGGGGGAGAAGGATACGATGTGTGGTCATTGCCAATGCCGCGTACAATATCCATAGGATTCAGCATAACTTTTAACTAATCAGAACAACTATAAAAAACTATTATGAAAAAAAGTTTGATATTTTTAATACCGGTAATCACTTGTTGGATACTAGGCTGTAAGAAATACCTCGATGTAAACAAAAATGTGGATGCCCCCGATCATGTAGAAGCCTATTTATATCTTGCCGGCATTGAGCAGCAATACGAGGGAATTTACTGGGATATAAGAGCTATTGGTCCACTTACCCAAATGATGGGAACAAATTCAGGTACTTATTCTGCTTACGCAGCCAATTATTATGTTCCCGGAAGTGATGCAGCAGGAGAGACGTGGAGAATTGTTTATTGGAACCAGGGAATGAACCTGGAAAACCTGATTAATCAATCGGAAGCTGCCGGCAATTGGACCTTGGCAGGTATTGGATATGCTATCAAGGCGTTTTCTTGGGATATGATGACCAAAATGAATGGTGAAGCGCCCATGAAGCAAGCCTTTGAACCAGGACGTTTATCTCATGATTATGATTACCAGGATTCAATTTATGCGCAGGTAAGAAAATGGGCCTATAAATCAATAGAATTATTGAAAAAGGAAGATCCTACTCAATACGGTACAAAGATCAGTGCCAACGATTATATATATAAGGGAGATAAAGAAAAATGGACAAAATTTGCTTATGCAGTGATTGTTCGTAATCTTTCTTCTTTATCAAATAAAAAGGATTTTACTAGTAAATATGCCCAGGAGCTTGTTGATTGTGCGCAAAAATCATTTTTGACATCTGATGATGATGCTACCCTTGCCATTGCAGGCGGATCATCAAGTGCGCCTTACTCAGACTATAACAATTTCTGGGGTACAAACCGGGGAAACCTGTCGTGGACATATTTTCAACATGAATTTGCAGTTCAAATGTTTACCGGCACCGTTCCTAAGTATGATGAATCAACCGGAGAAAAAATGCATACCGGTACCAATCCTTATTATCCATTTCAATTGGAAGACAAACAAATTATTACTGATACGCTGCATGATCTTCCAGGTCACTATGATCCGCGTGTAGCTGTAAAACTGGGCACATCCTCATTTCCCAAGTATGATTATATTGATAATGCAGACAGCGTGAAATCCTATAAATATTTTGGAGGTTCTTTTACAGGAACAGTAGGTCCGGTAGGTACAGCTTCTTCTTTTTATGGAAGAAATGCTTCATCAATTATTGGCGGTACCGCTACTGTGGATGATGGTATTGGAAAATGGATTTATCGCGACAATGCGCCATACATCTTAACAACCTGCGCTGAAATCAAATTTTGCCTGGCAGAAGCATATTGGAAAATGAATAAAAAGAGCGAGGCTTTCCAGGCTTTCAAAGACGGTGTAAGGGCAGATATGGATTTCACCCAGAAGTATATTTATCCTGGCGTGAAAGGACAATCAAAAGGTGGTGATAAAATTACCAAAGGATTGTTTACTTCATTAGCGTCAGAATATGTTAGTGGCCCTTATGTGGATCAACTGCCTCTTTCAGACTTTTCATTATCTCATATCATGATGCAAAAATGGGTTGCGCTTTATCCTTGGGGTGCTCCTGAAGCATGGGTTGATATGAGAAAATATCATTACGACATCGATTATTCAGGAGAATATCCTAAAAATGGTGATGGATGGACAGATGTAAGAGTTGACCAAAAATGGGAATCAGATCCTACTAAAGTTTATAAGGGATTATATTTGGCGCCCGCCCAGGTAGAAGGAAGGAAAGGTGCGTATAATGAAAATAATGATGGTTCTCCGGTTTACCGTTTGCGTCCGAGATATAACTCAGAATATATGTGGAACAAGGATCCACTATCAGCACTAAAACCGATTTCTGGTACAGCTGCTAATTATCAATGTTCAATTCCATGGTTCGCATATCCTTCAGATTTGCCGAAATAATCAATTTTAATAAAAGAACAATAACTATTTAACATGAAAAAATATAGAAGCTTATTAATACTGTTCTTCTTGTCAGGATTTCTTTTTTCCTGCCAGAAACATATTGTAGAGTATAATTCGGTAAATGTTTCTTCAGACGAAGCAGAATTTCAATTGCACTATTTTGTGCCCCTTACGGCATCGACCGCTAATAATATTTATAAGGTCGAGATCAACGGACAGGTGATTGCAAATAATTCCAGCCCGTTAACAACATACAATGCTATTCCGAGCGGAGCTGTCGGAAGATTTTATGCAACAAAGAAGGGACAAACAAACATTAAACTTTACAAAGGTGAGGCGTTGCAACCCGTTTATGATCAGAATTTTGATTTAAAAGCCGGTAAACAAAATGTTTTTGTTTATGACTTTAGCAAGGCTCCAATCGTTTTTGACAATGGTTTTCCATACACACCGCTGGTAACTGAAAAAACAGGTAGCACAGCATGGATAAAGTTTTACAATTTTCTTTATGAGAAGGATGGAGTACCAACTGATTTAAAATTGCAGTACCAGTGCCAATACGTAATAAACGATACCACAAAAGCAAAGAGTGACTGGGTAAACGTGGGCAAGCCATTGAAATTTGGAGAAGCAACTGGTTGGGAACCTGTTCATGTGAATGTGAGCACAACCACTATTACGTCAGGTAGCGACCGTGTAGATTACCGAATCAAGGTCATCGACCAGGACGGAAATGATCTCGGCGATTTACAGGTTTTGAATGCAAGTAATAAGTTTATAACTTACTCTGACTGGTGGACTGCCGCTGTAGGAAGACGCTATCATCATGTCCTTTCAGGCATGAGAGCAGATAAACCGAACTGTGCGGTTCGTCAATTTACTGCATTATAGAAAAAGATATTTCACTTGAAAAAAAGGTAGTTGCCAAACGGTAACTGCCTTTTTTTGATATAAAAAAATATAAATAAGAAATGGCATTATTTCTTTCCTTGCTGTAATTAAATACGAGCTTTATTTAGAACGGCCTTCCTTTTGAGTTTTGTAAATTTTTGCGAGCCAAGTTTTTAAAATTAAAAGGCAAACAGTAATACTATTTCAATTTTGGGTAAAATAGACTACATCAAATTATTTTAAAAATCATCCTGGGGTGGATCTTCTGTACCTGCGATGCTGTATTCATTATTCTCCTCATCTTCTTCACCAATTTTTTCATTGGCATCATCCTGTTGTGCACCAGGCACATCCAGATCAGTTCCGGTTACATTTGTTTTAAAACTTTCTTCGTTTAAAGGCGTTCCGTCATCATCGGTATTATCAAGCGCTGCCCTACGCAGGTTTTGATCATCACCGGGCATGTCATTGGCTGATTTTCTCAGGTCATCTTTTTCAGTTTGAGAAACATTTGAATCTTCACTTTCTAATATTTCCTCATCAATGTTTTCTTCATAAATGTCATCTCCTTCTTCATCAGCTGAAGAAATGGTGGTATCTGCCAGTTCGCCAAGGGGCGCCGGCACAAAATCTTCCTGTCCAGGAATTTCATTTACGTTCGGTATGCCAACGTCAACTGTTTCTTTTTCCAGTTCTTCGCGGTCGTGTGGAGAATCTATCTGGTCAGATAGTTCGTCTTTTTTAGGATTTATCGGGTTTTGTGCCATAATATCTCTTTACTTTTACCTGTGAAAATATGATGCCAATAATCAATTCCCCTGGCAGCCTGTTTGACGTTATTAATCGAAACAAAGCTTAATTTACCTGATGAAATATGAACAAAAACAACCACATTGCCTTTTTATAAATGAAGCATCGGTAATCGCGGCTTACTTTCAAAAGCAAGTAAATACTATTGAACGTATTTTAAATAAACCACATCGAAAAATCTGTAAAGAAGACAATCATAAGCTGCGGATTGCTGTCAAAAAGATAAAAGCTCTTGCAACGCTTGTTCTTTTTTACCAACCGGATTTCAGAATCAGCAAATTTATGAAGCCGTTTAACAGAATTTTTAAAGTTGCCGGCAAAATGAGAGAACTGCAATTGGAAATATCAAGGCTAAAAAAAATGGAACCAGGGTTGCTTAAAGGTTATTTACATCACTTAAAAAAGCGATTAAAAAAGAAAAAGCATCTTTTCTTTGCTCTTTCAAATAAACAGTTACGGCGAAACCTGCAAAAAAAATTTAAGATGATTCTTCCGCTGTTTGATGAGGTTAGTAGAAGTTCAGTAAATCGTTTTCTTGAAGAAAAAAGGAATGAAATCAGCCAGTTGTTAATAAGCGAAAATTTAAAAGAGAAGCAGGCGCATGAACTGCGCAAAAGATTGAAGGAGTTTTATTATACGCTATTTGTGTTTGGGATAAAGGATAAGCGATTTGCAAAAATTGATGACTTTCAACAATTACTTGGCCAATGGCACAATGATGTGGTTTTAAAGGACGGCCTTCAAAAAGCATTGGATAAGAAGGATGAACCTGATAATGAATTAGAGATTATCAGCAATGCGAGAAACAAGATTTCATATGAAAGTGAACTACTTTTTGAAAAAATAAAAGCCAGTGCTGCCAGTATTGACAATGCTTTATTCAAATTTGAGAACAGTCAAATCCCATAAGAAGAGCTGCAAGACAGGTAAATGATTTTAATCCGGTTTTTTCGGCGAATTTTATCGTTCAATTATTAAATTTTATCATTCAATTATTATTAGTAACCCGTTCAAATTATTTTATAAATCTTCACATATTTTTTTTGTTATTCAAATCATTCAACCTACTTTTGCACTCCCAAAATAGAAGGGGAATAAAAAAAGTTCTTTAAAATGTCTCAGAGAATCAGGATAAAACTTCAATCTTACGATCACAATCTGGTAGATAAATCTGCAGAGAAAATTGTAAAGACAGTACGCAGTACAGGTGCAGTAGTAACAGGGCCAATTCCCTTGCCTACTCATAAAAAAATATTTACCGTATTGCGTTCTCCAC
>JBQCFI010000277.1:0-4997 GCA_051959325.1 Ginsengibacter sp.
TTGGCAGCTGTGGTGATTTCTTTGCTTGCGCCAATAATTAAAATTGACATTTTTCAAAAAAACGAAGATCAAGGAACAGTTGTGCAGATGCTGCAAACCATCAGTTATGGGGATGAAGCGGTGATAGAATACAACAGAAACAGTGGTTTTCAGCTAAATACTGAAAATCTGGCGGAAGGCGCTTACCTGCTGATCTGCATGGTTTTCTTAACCATCTTTTTTGTTTCGTTATTTAAAATAAAAAGGCTGAGAAAAAAATTTCCGGAAACAAGAATTGAAGACGTGAGTTTTATCAATACCAATGCGAAGGGAACACCTTTTTCATTTTTCAAATCTATTTTTTGGAATGACGCGATTGATCTTCATTCCGGGCCGGGGCAACAAATTTTTAATCACGAAGTAGCACATGTAAAAGAGAAACACTCTTACGATAAGATCTTTATGAATTTGGTTCTTGTCTTTTTTTGGATCAATCCATTCTTTTGGCTGATGCAAAAAGAGTTGTATATGATTCATGAATTTGTTGCTGACAAAGAAGCGATGGAAGACAGTGATATCAATGCTTTTGCGGAAATGATTTTACAAACTGTTTATCCGGGGCAAAATTTTTCAATCACGAATAATTTTTTCTATTCACCCATAAAAAGGAGGATCCTCATGCTCACAAAAAATAAAAATCCAAAAGTTAATTATGCAAGCAGGTTACTGGTTTTACCGCTTGCAGCAATCGTGTTCTTTGCATTTACCTTAAAAATACGTTCTGCCGATCGAATAAATCCTTACGATGGCAAAAGAATTACTGTGGTAATCGACGCGGGCCATGGAGGCCTTGACAACGGGGCTACGGTCAATGGGTGGAATGAAAAAGACATTACGCTTTCTCTGGCAAAAAAAATTGCTGCATTAAATTCAAATGATAAGATAAATATTTTGCTTTCACGCGATAACGATCAGATGATTTCTGTGAAAGATCGGGTTCTTTTCGCAAAAGAGAAAAAAGCCGATTTATTCATCTCACTGCATCTGAACTCCTCAGAAAACAAACAATCAGACGGCTTTTCAGTTTTGATTGATAAAGAGAATAGCCGAAAAAACCTATTGCTCGGATCCGCATTGATAGATGAATTAAAAAAATCTTACAAAACCGAGGAAAAGATCGGACTTCGGAAAAATGGAGTTTGGGTTCTTGATGAGAATGTTTGTCCTGCAGCTTTAATTGAATGTGGGTATTTAAGTAACTCCACCGACGAAGCATTTATTACGAATAGTGGAAATCAGGAAAAGATTGCGATAAATATTTTAAACGCAATCGCTAATTATGCAATTCAAAATCGATTGACAAAAGCGATTGTTGATACGATTCCTGACATGCATTACCAGAACAAAAAAGTTACGGGGCTCGCTGTACAAACAAAGACAAATAACGTGAAAGTAACGTATGATGACGGTTCTACGGAAGTTATTTCGAAAGAAGAAGCTAACAGGCGGGGTTTTATTTTACCGCCATCTCCTCCGGCATTACCATCACATTATTTGCAATCAAAGGCTCTTTTTGTGATTAACGGAAAAATCGCTACCAGCAAAGAAGCTAAGAGTATTGATGCGAATGAAATTAAAAGTATCAACATAATTAAAGACGGAGAAGCAACTTCTAAATATGGAGAAAAAGGCAAAAACGGCGTAATAGAAGTTATCACAAAAAATAAAAGCATCATTTTTGAAGTTAAAGCAGATTCTGCTTATGATAAAATCTCTCCTGAAACTTTAATATTTGTTGACGGGAAAGAAATTTCAAAAGGTGGATTAAAAAATATTCCACCAAATTCCATTGAATCCATAACGGTGCTAAAAAAGGAAAGTGGGCAATTAAAATATGGAGAAAAAGGAAAGAACGGTGTTATCGAAATTATCACAAAGCCGTTTGATGTACAGTCTGATACCGGCAAGCAAAGAGACACAATTCCTGATAAAGTTTTTACAAAAGTAGAAACGGAAGCATCATTTCCAGGCGGACCACAAACCTGGGTAAAATACATTACCCGTCAGATTCAAGCATCCATTGATACTTTTACTAATGCGGATTATGGAACCTGCGTTATAAGATTTATCGTGGATAAGGATGGAAACGTGAGTGATGTAGAAGCAACAACCATGCAGGGAACACATCTTGCCAAAACCGGTGTAGATGCGATCAGGAAAGGCCCTAAATGGATTCCTGCTTCACAAAACGGCCATACCGTTGCATCTTACAGATTGCAGCCGGTAACCTTAACGAATCCCCAAAAACCGAATACTTCCCAAAAAGGCGCAATGGGTAATAGTTCGGAAGACCAAAGAAAAATATTTATCAAACTTGAGCAACACGCTAGTTTTCCCGGAGGGCAAAGTTCGTGGCTCGCATATTTGAATAGGGTTTTTCAAAAGAACGGAAATGCCTTAATGGAAGATAAAAATAATGAAGGCACTTGCCAGGTTCGTTTCATTGTAAATATAGATGGAAGTGTTAACGATGTTCAGGCCATAACTATGAACGGTACTGAATTGGCTAATATAGCAATAAATGCAATTAAAAAGGGACCGAATTGGATCCCAGGAAAACAGAACGGTCATACTGTAAATTCATTCGTTACTGTTCCTGTAACCTTTAAATTAAATGATAATATTAGAATTAAAAATGAACCCGAGTAAAATCTAAAAGTTTGTTGCAGCACAAACAGGAATAAAATATTCATCTTTCTTTTCCATTTGCGTAAAATTTAGAAATTCTAAAACCTAAATTTGCTGGATGAATATTGAAGAGATTTATAAAATTTTTCAGCGGTTTCCTTCGATCGAAACAGATTCAAGAAAATTAAAAAAAGGAGATATTTTCTTTGCCTTAAAAGGTCCGAATTTTAATGGAAATCTTTTTGCAAAGAAGGCATTGGAGGCAGGCGCAGCTTATGTTGTAGCAGATGAATCTTTGGATTTTGAAGACGATAAGATCATCCAGGTGACGGATGTTTTGAGAACATTGCAATTGCTGGCGCAGCGCCACCGCGAACAATTTAATATTCCTTTTATTGCCATTACCGGAAGCAATGGAAAAACCACCACTAAAGAACTTTTGCACCAGGTTTTGTCAACTTCTTTTATCACATATACAACGAAAGGCAATCTTAACAATCACATCGGCATTCCCCTTACGATATTAAAAATAAAAGACGACGCTGAAATGGCTGTGATAGAAATGGGGGCTAATCATCTTGGCGAAATTGCAGGATATTGTGAATACGCAAAGCCAAATTTTGGATTGATCACCAACATCGGAAAGGCGCACCTTGAAGGATTTGGCGGCGAAAAAAATGTAAAAAAAGGGAAAGGTGAACTTTTTGATTATTTGGCAGCAAACAATGGTACCGCCTTTGTAAATACTGATGACAAAGGCGTTGTAGAGGTGAGCAAGGGGGTAAAAAATGTTGAGTATTACGGAAGCAAAAGTGAAATTGCAAAAGGCAACATCATAAAAAACGATCCTTTTATTGAAGTAAAGATTGAAACTGAAAATCCGGTAGATATTAAAACAAAGCTGGTTGGTTCGTATAACCTGCCCAATATTCTTGCCGTATTTTGCGTGGGAAAATATTTCAATATTGACGATGATAAAATTAAAAGTGCTATTGAAAATTACGAACCGTCAAACAGCCGCTCACAATTAATAGAAAAAGATACAAACACCATAATCCTTGATGCATACAACGCAAATCCCGGAAGCATGAAAGCAGCGATTGAAAATTTTGCAGATATGCAAGGTGATAAAAAGATCTTAATGCTCGGCGCCATGATGGAACTCGGTGACGACAGTGAAAAGGAACATGCACATATTGTTTCCCTGATAGATCAGCATCAATGGCATGCAGTCGTTTTGGTGGGAACGAATTTTAAAGAAACAAAGAATGGTTATATAAATCTTGACAACTCGTTGCTGGCAAAGGACTGGCTGCAAAATGAATCTGTGCAAAATGCACAAATCCTCATCAAAGGATCGAGGAGTATGCAGATGGAAAAAGTGTTGGAAGCGTTTCAATGAACGAACAAATAATACTAATTCTTATTTCTCAGTGAGATTATAACGGTCATCTGTACAGGAAAATTAAAAGAACAAATCTCCGTGTCCTGTCTTTATAATTAATGACTTTTTTTCGCTCTCTTCTACCCTTCCGATAACCTGTGCATCAATATCGAAAGATTTAGCAATTGAAATTATTTCTTTTGCAAAATCTGTGTCAGTATATATTTCCATACGGCATCCCATATTGAATACCTGGTACATTTCACGATCATCGGCTTTACTTGCTTCTTGTATTTTTTGAAAGATTTCAGGAGCTGTAAACAAATTGTCTTTTACGACACGAACATTATCGGGAATATATTTCAGGCATTTTGTTTGTCCGCCACCGCTGCAATGAATCAATCCAAAAATTTGATCAAAGTTATTTTCAAGGAGTTTTTTTATTAAGGGAGCAAAAGTTCTGGTGGGAGAAAGAAGGCCTAAAGCCCGACTGATCCTGTGTTTCCCGATATAAACGACATCACTTTCCAAACTATTATCATAGCTTTCTTTAAAGTTTTCAGCATAATATTTATCCAGAATATCGTGCCTTGCGGAAGTCAAACCATTGCTGCCAATTCCACTGTTGTAATTTTTTTCATAAGTAGATTTTCCAAAAGAAGCAAGGCCTACAATTACATTTCCCGGCTTTATTCTTTCGTTAGAAATGATGTTCGATTTCGGCCATCTTGCGGTCATGGTTCCATTTACGGCAATGGTTCTTACTACATCTCCTACGTCTGCAGTTTCTCCTCCAAGATAATGGATGTTGACGCCAAAAGTTTTCATTATATCAAAAAATTGCTGGGTGCCATTAATAATTTGTTCCAGCACTTCACCGGGAATCAAATTTTTATTTCGGTCGAGGGTCGAATTAAAAATAATAGTGTAGTAAATCCCAACACAC
>JBQCFI010000278.1:0-7734 GCA_051959325.1 Ginsengibacter sp.
AAAGATCGAAAAACAAAATCAAAAAATAAATAATTCTAAAAAAAACAGATCATGAAGCTCCAATTAAATCAAACCGACAGCATTCTCAAATCATTATCAACTAAAGAAATAAAATTTCTGACAAATGAAGTGAAAGAAACATTATGTATGGATTTAAAAAGCAATAGAAAAAAAGTTTTCAGTGCCGCTCAATTATGGAATATCCAGCGCCACAGAAAAAATGTTTCTTTTCAAAAAAGTTATCTGTGATATTTCTCCAAAAAGGTCGCCAAACGCTTGTATCAAAAATGAACGGAAACTGTATCAAAAGCGTACACTTTTAGAAAATTATCTTTTCTAAACGATTGAGAAACAAGATAATAAATAATGGCATGGCTTTGCGTATTTATCAAGAGATAAAAACAATTTTTAAAAAAAACAAACAAACAAAAAGTCTTCTTATCCGGTTTTAAAAAAAAGTTATGGACAGAGTAATTGAAAAAAAGAAATGGTCGTCAAAAAGAATTCTTACAATAGTGGGGATAGTGGCCCTCGTTGCACTGATTGCAGCTAGCTATTATTTCACTTCTGGAAAGAGCAAACTCAATGTGGATACAGATCGTGTAACAATCAGTGAAATACAAAAAGGAACTTTCCAGGAATTTATACCGGTAAATGGCGTGGTGCTTCCCCTTACTACTATTTACCTGGATGCCGTAGAAGGAGGTCGTGTAGAAGAAAAATATGTTGACGATGGTGCTATGATGAAAAAAGGGCAGCCCATATTAAGATTATCAAACACAGATATTCAACTCGGGTTGGTAACTCAACAAACGAATGTGTATAATTTGCTCACTCAAATGCAGATTTCAAAAAATGCTGCGCAGCAAAATACAGTGAGTAAATTAAACCAAATGACTGATGTGGAAAGTGAATTAAAAGAAGCTGAGCGCATTTATAATTTAGACAAACATTTGTACGAACAAAAAGCGATCGGTTCGCAGGAATTTCAAAAAGCAAAAAATGATTATAATTATTATTTGCAAAAAGAAAAGCTGACTCAGCAGATACTTCACCAGGACTCTCTATCTAATGAACAACAAATAAAACAATCGCGCCAGGCATTTGAAGGCTCTCAAAATGCATTAAATGTGATGCGTCAGAAAGTAGGCGACCTGATTGTACGTGCACCGATAGATGGACAATTAACTTCTCTTGATGCAGAGATCGGACAATCAAAAAATAAAGGCGAAAGGCTTGGACAAATAGATGTGCTCAGCGGATATAAAGTTCGGGTAGATATTGATGAACACTACATTTCAAGGATATTTATCGGGCTGAAAGGAGAATTTGATTTCAACAATAAAACCTACAAACTCGAGATAAAAAAAGTATATACGCAAGTTACAAACGGGCGTTTCCAGGTCGATATGGAATTTGTAGGAGATGTGCCGCAGGGAATCCGACGCGGGCAGACTTTGCAAATCCGTTTGGCATTGAGCGATGAAACTCAAGCCCTGCTTTTACCAAAGGGAGGATTCTATCAGCAGACCGGCGGAAACTGGATTTTTAAAGTAAGCGCAGACGGAAAAACCGCTTATAAAACTGATATTCAACTTGGTCGTCAAAATCCTGATTATTATGAAGTGCTGAGTGGATTAAAACCGGGAGATAAAGTAGTAACGAGCAGCTATGAGAATTATGGAGACATGCAGGAGTTGGTGTTAAAGAAGGATTAGATGAATGTTCAATGTTTAAAGTTCAATGTTCAATGTTCAATGTTTTAAAATCCAATGTTCAATTCATAAATTTATAAATCACCTTTTATGAAACAGAATATTTTCCTCAGGACATTTGGGATCATACTTTTTCTTTTAGCATCGATTGCAATTAAAAGTGAAACCTGTTGTATTTCAAAATTCAATTGCCTTGTAAAAAAGAATGTGCAATCTGAGATATTAAATCAAACGAGCGAATTTCCTTTATTCCCGTCGGACGAAGGATTTCTGATAAAAATTTAACGGACGAAAGCTGAATGCTAAGGCCAAAAGGAGATAATTTAAAAAAACAAACAATGATAAAAATTACCAATTTAGAAAAGATCTACCGCACCGAAGAAGTGGAGACGGTAGCATTAAACAAACTAACTTTTTCTGTAAAAGAAGGAGAATTCGTAGCTGTAATGGGCCCATCCGGTTGTGGGAAATCCACTTTATTAAACATCCTCGGATTGTTGGATGATCCTGATAGTGGAAGCTTTATTTTTAACGGAATTGAAGTAGCGCATTTCAACGAAAGAAAAAGGGCTGATCTCCGCAAACGCAATATTGGCTTTGTGTTTCAGAGTTTTAACCTCATTGATGAACTGACTGTTTTTGAAAATGTAGAATTGCCTTTGATCTATCTTGGTGTGAAAGCCGACGAAAGAAAAAAACGCGTGGAAGAAGTTCTTGATAAAGTGCAGATCATGCACAGAAAAAATCACTATCCTCAGCAACTTTCCGGCGGTCAGCAGCAACGTGTAGCCGTAGCCAGGGCTGTTGTAAATAATCCAAAATTAATTCTCGCTGATGAGCCTACTGGAAACCTGGATTCATCCAACGGTAATGAAGTAATGCAAATGCTTACCGAGTTGAACGAACAGGGAACTACCATTATCATGGTTACTCATAGTGAACACGATGCGCGGTATAGCCACCGCATCATCCGCATGCTAGATGGACAAACCGTTACTGAGAATATTTTAGTATAGCCGTGAAATGCGGATGATAAAATTTTAAAATCGTTGCTTCAAGAAAGGATTTAGAATAGTTGTTTTTTTCGGGCAAAAGCTCATTTGTTTGAAGCGTTTTATCATTCTTCTTTATGTTCAATACGATTTAAATTGTTTCGATTATTAAGAAGTGTGGAGAATTAGAATTGAGAATTCAGGATTCAAAATATAATTATTTGTTTGTTTGCTGAAAAAGAGCAAAAAAATGATCTTGAATGAATAAACGAAAATTAAAAAGATGATGAAAATTTTTTCAATAATATTAGTTGCCGTTTTTTTCCTCGGATGCGATAAGCCCATCAATGTGCACCCTCAAATGCTCTATACCGATCTTGATAATAAAACTGTAGGATTTAATGAATCGTATTCAATTGATCTAAATAAAGATGGAGTGACTGATGTTCGCTTTCACACACTGCTTGTTGGAGATCCAATATCCAAACAAGACAAAAGAAAGTACCTGGTCACCTCAAAAATCAATTGCCTGCTTCCTATAAACTCGAATGAAAATGCGCCGTTGCTCTATAAAGGAGAAGCGGTGCCTTTGGAAAATTTTTCAGGGTACACGTGGTATGGAATTGCTCAAATTGAATTAGCACAAAAAGTGACTGGAATAACCGGCAATCCATTTTGGGAAGGAATGTGGAAATCCTGCAACCACAATTATTTGCCAGTACAAGTAAAATTAGATAACCAACGGTTTAACGGTTGGGTCGAACTTACTTTTGACACAAATATCGAAAAAGTGATCCTACATAGAGCAGCCATATCTAAACTGCCGGAAAGCGAAGTAATTGCAGGCCTTTGAGAGAAAAATACCTTTCGTTTCAAGAAAAAATGAAGAAATAATCTGATTCATCAATGATTAATAGTTGGCTAAGGACAGAATATAAAAAGGTGAAATATAATCACAAGTATTTTTTATGAAATGAAAAAGAATTAACTGTGTAAAAATGTTAGAACAATGTTCAGAAATTATTTCAAAACAACTTTTAGAAATCTTTGGAAAAACAAGGGTTATTCCTTTCTGAATATCTTCGGCCTTGCTATAGGAATTGCCTGTGCGGCACTTATTTTTTTATGGGTTGAAGATGAACTGAATTATAATGATTATTTCGGCAACAAGGAAAATCTGTATAAAATAAAAGACAGTCAAACTTACGATGGTACTACGTTTACGTTTGATGCTACTCCCGGGCCCCTGGCTGCAGGAATTAAAAATGAAATTCCCGGAATTAAAAATACAGCCCGTACCACCTGGGGAAACCAATCGTTGTTTACCTTAAATGATAAGAGCATTTACGAAGCAGGAATGTACGTTGATTCTTCATTCTTGTCGATGTTCCAGCTGAAATTTATTCATGGGAATCCTTCAACTGCTTTTCAGCAATTGTATTCTGTTGTGATCAGTGAAAAGATGGCCAGTAAGTTTTTTGGATCAACGAATGTTTTGGGAAAATCGCTGCGCGTAGATAATAAACAGAATTATTTAGTGAGCGGAGTAATACAGGATCTGCCTGAAAATGTTTCTTTCAAATTCGATTGGCTGGCACCTTTTAAAATTTTTGAAGACCAAAATAGCTGGTTGCAGCAATGGGGAAACAATGGTGTTGTTACTTATGTTGAAACAGATCCTTCAGCCAACATTCCCGTTATCAACAAAAAGCTTTACAATTATTTAGATACCAAAGGCCATGATTTTAACGCGAAATTTTCAATTTATCCCATGAATCGCTGGCGGATGTACGATAATTGGAAAAATGGGAAAGAGGTGGAAGGAAGAATAAAATATGTTCATCTTTTTAGTTTGATTGCCTGGATTATTTTAATTATCGCATGTATCAACTTTATGAATCTATCTACTGCCCGTTCTGAACAAAGAGCCAGGGAAGTGGGAGTGAGAAAAGTATTGGGTGCAGGAAAAGCCAAATTGATCACACAATTTCTTGGTGAATCATTGATCATGGCTTTGATAGCAGCATTGGTTGCCATCGGAATTGTGTATTTATCATTACCGGCATTTAATTCCCTGGTTGAAAAACAACTATCACTTGACCTTTTAAATCCGGTTCACTTATTGGCGCTACTTTCTATCGCTTTGGTGTGTGGATTGGTCGCTGGCAGTTATCCTGCTTTCTATCTTTCTTCTTTTAACCCGATCACAGTTTTGAAAGGATTAAGAATACAATCCGGCGGCAGTGCCGGATTCATCAGAAAAGGATTGGTGATCCTTCAATTTTCGATTTCCATTATTCTCATCATCAGTACGATTCTTATTTACCAGCAAATTCATCATGCAAAAAACCGGGATCTTGGTTACAACAAGGAAAACCTGATCTACCTGCAATTACAGGGAAACATGACTCAACACTTCAACGCAATTAAAAATGATTTGAAGGAAACCGGAGTGATTCAAAATGCAAGTTTAAGCAGAAGTATGGTATTGCAACTTGGCAGCAACACAGGCGATTTTCAATGGCAGGGGAAAGATCCCAACAAACAAATTTTAATTACAGTTGAAACTGTAAGCCCCGAATATATTTCAACAATGGGAATGCGAATAAAACAAGGAAGGGATTTTTATCTTGATGTGAAAGCGGACAGTAACAATGTGATCATCAATGAAACGCTTGCAAAACTGATTGGCAATAAAAGTATCCTTGGAAGTGTTCTTTCACAAGGCGATTCAAAATATACAGTTGTCGGTGTGATGAATGATTTTATTTATAACAACATGTATTCTCCAAGTTCACCATTGATTCTTTTTCCGGATACATCAGGCACAAACTACATGACGATTCACTTGAAGCGTACCGCAGATCTTCCTGCCGCTATTACAAAGGTCGAAAAGGTGATCAAATCAAATAATCCGGGGTTTCCGTTTGAATACAAATTTGTTGATGAGCAATTCGATCAGTATTTCAAGAATGAAACTTTGATTGGAAAACTGGCAACGGTTTTTGCAATATTGGCAATTTTCATCTCATGCCTTGGATTATTCGGATTAGCGGCTTACACAGCGGAAAGAAGGACGAAAGAAATTGGCATCAGAAAAGTTTTGGGAGCCAGTGCACAAGGCCTCGCAGGATTATTGTCTTCGGACTTTTTAAAATTGGTTGCTCTTTCATGTCTCATCGCATTTCCCATTGCATGGTGGATGATGCACAACTGGCTTCAGGCTTATGAATACCGGATAACTATCAGCTGGACAATATTTCTTTTTGCCGGTTTAATTGCTTTATTTATTGCTTTGCTCACTGTAAGTTTCCAGGCGATCAAGGCCGCGATGGCAAACCCTGTAGATAGTTTGAGAAGTGAATAATTTGCTAAATAGCGAAGGTAAAGATCCGTAGGTGCATAGATGTAACAATGAAATGAGTGCTTTATGAAACAGGTACCGCTGCACGAAAATAAGAATTCCATTATTTCTGTGTTTACTGAAGATAAAAATAAAGTGTTCCACAAAATCAGACATCAATAAACTATACATCAGCAATCATCTTCTATGTTTAAAAATTATTTCAAAATTGCCTTCCGTAATCTTTGGAAAAACAAAGTTTTTTCATTCATCAATCTTATGGGATTAACGGTTGGAATGACCGCATGTTTCCTTATTTTCTTGTATGTGAAATTTGAACTGAGCTACGATGCTTTTAATACAAAAGCTGACAGAATTTACCGGCTTGTTACCGATTTAAAAACGCCATCAGACAATCTTCATATTGGTGTCACTTCATGGGCTTTTGCTCCAAAAATAAAAAGTGAATTGCCGGAAGTACAATCATTTACACGGGTTAGTCACGGCAGTTTTCTGATCACAAAAGGAGATGTAAAATTCCAGGAAGACAAAACGTTGTTTGCAGATTCTTCACTCTTTCATGTGTTTGATTTCAAACTGCTGAAAGGTAATCCACATACGGCTTTGAAAGATCCGTATAGCATTGTTCTTTCTGAAACTTATGCAAAAAAGTATTTTGGAAATCAAAATCCTCTGGGACAAACATTATTGTTTTCAGGAGATCATATTCCGGCAACCGTTACCGGTGTCATGAAAGATATTCCGAACAATTCTCAAATAAAAACTGATCTTTTTGTTTCAATGTCAACACTTACTCAGAAAATAAATAAAGGCATTGATGATCAGTGGGGAAATTTTGGAGCCACTTCTTTTTTGTTATTAAAACCAGGAACAAATTCAATCGGATTAGAAAAGAAATTTCCATCACTTCTTAGAAATTGGATTGGCACAGACATGGATAAAGCGCAGATGCATTATACTTTGTCGCTTGAACCATTAAGAGATGTTTATTTATATTCCGATCGGGATGGTTCTAAAACCGGAAACATCCGTAACGTTTATATTTTTTCAATTATCGCTGTTTTTATTTTACTGATTGCATGTTTTAATTTTATCAATCTTACGACTGCGCGCGCCTCAGAAAGAGCGAAAGAAGTTGGGATCAGAAAAGTGGTTGGAGCGTCTAAAAGCCAGTTGGCACGGCAGTTTATCGGCGAATCAGTGCTCCTTTGTTTAATGGCTTTTGTTCTCGTAATTGGCCTTTCTGTATTATTGCTTCCTTCATTCAATCACCTGTCCGAAAAAATAATCAGCCATGGAATTTTTTCAAATTTTAATTACCTGATCCTTCTCTTTTTTGCTTCGGTTTGTATTGGATTAATTGCAGGATTTTATCCGGCGTTGGTGTTGTCATCTTTCAAACCTATTGTTGTTTTAAAAGGACGCTTCTCTACAGGAACGAAGGGTATTTTGCTTCGCAAAGGCCTTGTGGTAGCACAATTTTGTATTTCAATCGCATTGATCATCGGGACAATTATTGTGTATTCGCAGATCAAATTTATGCGCAGCCAGGATCTTGGCTTTAATAAAGATCAAATGATCATTCTTGATTCAAATGGAGATTCTGCCAGATTTGCTTTTAAACAATCGCTGCTTTCGATTCCCAATGTAAAAAGTGTTTCTC
>JBQCFI010000279.1:0-2395 GCA_051959325.1 Ginsengibacter sp.
CAGATTCTGCTTGTTATAATTTAATTCTGATGACGGATACAACCAGCGAACCGGGATCGCATTTTTGTTATTTACATTCAATGAGGTTGCAGGATTGATTGGAAACACAGGATAACCCGTTCTGCGTTGATCAAAAAACGCTGAAATAGGATCCTGCATAAAATTGAGCAAATACCGTTGCAACCAGATCTGCTGCAGTTGCTCATTTTGATCTGTTTTGAATGCTGCATCTCCCGTAAAATAACTATCAATGTATGATTGCGTCATCGGCATTCCATGAGCAAATGAAGGATCAACAGATATATATCTTGCCAGCACTGCTTTTACACCAGATTGATAGAAGCTTTGCGCATCTCCTGTAATCCATCCTAAAAGACTTGCTTCTGCCAGGATCAATTGCTGCTCGCCATAAGAAACCATAATCCGTGGATCTCCGGCCTGTACTTTCAGGTAACGCGAATTCAGCAATGAATATTTGTCGGCAATCAGGTTGGCAGTGATGGTGTTGTAATCATCGCCCACGAAAGCTCCTGCATAAGCGGCAGTGTCTGACTGCTGCAAACCCTGAGCAATCAACGACTTTGCCGGATCTGCAAAATAGAACAGCCTTCTGTCATTCAAGTCTTTTAAATTACTCAACACCAGGTGGCTTACAATGGTTCTGCTGGTAAAGAGATCGTTGGTACCGGATAAAGGATGCGGATTGGTAGAAGAATAAACCAATCCTAAAAACCCGGTGTTGGGCTGAAGGATTTCCCCTGCGTTTACAATATCTGCAAATCTTCCTTTTACATTTAGATTGACATCACCTGCCTTATTGCTCAATGACATCAACACCTTTAAAGCAAAAGAATTGGTAGCTCTTCTCCATTTGTCCGGATCGCCATTGTATGGAGTAGGATCGCCATCAAATTTGACGCCCTTCGCAAAAAAAGCATCTGCCTGCTTCAGGTCATCTAATATTCCTTTAAACACATCTTCCTGTGAATCATATTTTGGTTTGATCTCTCCGCTGGCGCCCGCACCTGTTTGGCTATAGGGAATATCGCCAACTTCCATGGTGAGATAATAAAACATAAAAGCGCTGGAAAATTTTGCCAATCCCTGGTAAGAACTTTCCATGGAACTTCCTTTTGCATAATCCAGCATGCTGTTGATGTTCGGAATGATGGTCATCGGCGTGAAATCTGCAGCTCCCAAATAATTATATTGAGACGAAAGCATGCTTTCATTACCATAAGCGATATATTTTGCCAGACCGTTGTCAGACAGAAACGCTTTCGCATCACGGCCCTGGAACTTCAGATTTTGCAAAATAATTTTCGTAGCCAGCAGGGAGGCATTTACCTTCTCTGTAGCGTTTGGATTGGTATTAATCGCATCAAATTTATTACAGGATGCCAGGAATATTGCGCCAAGCAAAATAACTGATCCTGTTTTCTTAAATATCTTCTTCATAATGATTTATGATTTAAACAGTGTTTAAACTGTATTAAAAATTAAGTTTAATGTCCATTCCTATATAGCGCATGGAAGGATCGGAAAAGTTTTCTGTACCGCCATCAATATCTGAGTATTTGAATTGTTTTGCCCAATAGATAAGATTTTGCCCGATGAGCGAAACAGCGATTCCTTTTGAATTGATCTTGTTAGCAATCCTTGACGGGAAGGTATAGGTAAATGCTACTTCTCTGAGTTTCAGGAAGGTGGTGCTGTAAAGATCTACAGGAGAAGGATTTCCTCCCCAGGCTGTTCCCTTATGCAGAGCAGTAATATAAGATTTGTAAGTAGTATAGATATCATTTGGTGCAAACACCCTTGTATCGCTTACGACATGATAGTTGGCATCATAAGTAATAGCGCCTGAAACAACCTTCACACCATCGCCGAGGTAATTTTTTGTACCAGGATTGGTTGCGTCCTTATACCGTGCATGCGTTAGTGATTCCGGGTGATTTCCAGAAATCCACATATACATTTCGGTAGTTGATTGAGCAAGACCACCAACTCTTCCGTCCATAGAAAGTGATAAGGCTAAATTTTTGTATTTAAAGGAAGTATTGAAACCCCAAACCCAATCCGGATCAGAATATCCGGCCAAAGATAAAATCGGCTTATAAGTTGGCACGCCGTTATTAAACACAATATCACCCTGGTTATCGGTTTGATATTCGTTTATTGCATAATAATCCACTCTTTTACCAACTTTTACCCAGTCCCTGTTGTTTACAGAATATTGAGAATCGAGCCTTGTATAGTAAGTGGCATATTTGGTCCAGTTGAAGCTCACATCCCAGGAAAAATTTTGTGTTTTAACAGGAGTAGCATTTAGAGTAACTTCAATACCTTTTCTGGCTTGCTCTTCATTACTATTTGTATAAACTGAAGTAAAACC
>JBQCFI010000280.1:0-20617 GCA_051959325.1 Ginsengibacter sp.
CTTTCTTTCCCAATTGAGAAGCCCTGATTGCGGCAGGATAACCACCGGGGCCACTGCCTAAAACTATTACATCGTATGCCATATTTAATCTGAATTTGTTATTTAAAATAGTATTTACAAACGGTGCAAAATTAGTTTAGAATGCTCAAAGCACAAAACGGCCCCTCATTTTACAAAGCGCCTCTTTCAAAATCCAATGTCTTGTAAAAAACATAATTTTAAAATTACCGGTCGTTATGAAAATTTTTTTTCGATATTTGAACGACATGAAAGAATCAGATTTTCACAAAAAATCATTCTGCATTTAAAGCCTACTATGAAAACGATTGTATTTTATTGCTGCATTATTTCTATTATTATTCTTACCGGCTGTAGCGCTTCCCGAAGGACGAGCAAACCTGAAACTACCAGCAGTGCGGATATTCGCAGTGTAGTTGTTATAAAAAATAAAGTGCCGGAACGAACGATCAATACAAAAAATATATCAGCATCTGAGGTAGTTGATTTTGCCGAAACACTGATCGGTGTTAAATATAAATATGGATCGGTGACTAAGGAAAAAGGCTTTGATTGTTCCGGATTTATCAATTATGTTTTCAATCATTTCAATATTTCTGTTCCGCGGGTTTCAAAAGATTTTACAAATGCAGGCGTAGAAGTGCCGATTAAAAACAGCAGGCCCGGTGATCTTATATTATTTACAGGCAGTGATGCCAACAGTGGCGTAGTGGGGCACCTGGGCATTGTGACAGAAAACAAAAACGGCGATCTGAAATTTATCCATGCTTCGGAAAGCCGTGGTGTCATCATCTCAGGAATGAATTCTTATTTTATTCCAAGGTTTGTAAAAGTGAACAGAGTGTTTACTGTTTTTTAAAGTTAATAAAGCAAGAAATAACGATGATTTTCATTTAATGAAAACAAAATTAATTCAGTGTTGTCGGCCTGATTTTATCATCAGCTATTTTTTCGTAGATCATTACTTTCACCGTCCATGATGGCATCGAATAATTAAGCGCTACTTCTACTTTAAAAAGTTCCAGATCATGATTGGTAGCATTTAATTGTAAAATGCTGGACGCAAAAGCGCGATCCTCATCTGGAATATCATAGTTGCCAACAAGTTTGTAAGATGTTTTGTCGTAAAAAGTTAGCGTGCAATTATTTAACTGCCGAAAGTAGTCTTTGTATTTTGCAGCAGCTGCATTATAATCTTCAGATTCAAACATGGTGGTTTGCCAGGTATACGAATAAGGATCCACATATTTTGTTATAGACGTTTCCAATGCGCCTTCCGGAGATATTTTACTCGTAAACTCAATGGTAGTACCGTTTTCGTTCACGGTATCGCCTTTAATATTATTGAAATTCTGGTAATAATCCCTGGCCACTTTTTCTATTACCGGCTTGATCGAAGACGATTTGTGTAAAGAAAGTTTCGGTTGTGCATTAATTGTAAATGCTGAAAAAATAAACAGAAAAGTAAATAGTTGTTTCATAAGAACTTTAATTTTTGGAGTTTAAAACGGATTAAAGAGCGATAATAGTGTATAAAAATCAGAATTTGAAATAAAAGTAATTCACAGAAATGTGAATAACACATTTTTGAATTTCAAGAGAATGTTTTTCAAATATTGTGAAATTCTTTTTCGAAACGAACAATGGCAGCTGATCAGGCAACGGCTTCTCTTTTTTAATAAATCAATTCTTTCACACATTCTCCTCTTTAGTAAAAAGGCCATCTTAATCTTTACCCTTATTTTTGCCAAAATTTTTTATTATGGAAACGCTACGGGTATTACACAATCTGATTCGATGGCTTATTTTAGTTTTTGCTTTTTGGACTGTAATCAGTGCCATTAGCGGGCTGGCTTCCAAAAGAGCTTATTCTAATTCAGACAACCGCAGCAATCTGTTCTTTATGATCTTCATGGATATTCAACTCCTGATTGGACTGATCATATATTTCACAAATGGTTGGTTTGAAAGTTTAAAACATATTGGGGAAAGCATGAAAGAACCAATGGTCCGTTTTTTTACGGTAGAACATTCTGTGATGATGATCATTGCATGGATATTGGTTCACGCAGGAAGAATTTCGGTAAAAAAAGCAGCCACCGATTTAACAAAATTTAAAAAAAGCTTGTTATATTTTGGAATAGCCTTGCTGATTATACTAATTGCCATACCGTGGCCGTTTAGAGAAGCAATAGCAAGGCCTTGGTTTAGATGGTTTTGATTTTGTTGATTATTAATAATTTATTGAATTATTTGATTATTAATCGTTCTGAATCAAAACCCGCTAAACGATTCTAAATTATTATAAAACACCTGGAAAAAATAAATGACAGAAACTAAAGTAGAAAGACCAATCATATTAGTAACAAACGATGATGGAATTACGGCGCCTGGCATACATAGCCTGGTAAATGCAGTTAAAGACTTGGGAGATGTTGTAGTAGTTGCTCCGGACAAACCACAAAGCGGCATGGGACATGCGATCACAATTGGCGTTCCGTTGAGATTAAACAAAGTGAAAGATTTTTTTGAAGGCGCAGAAGCATGGCAAACTAACGGCACTCCGGTTGATTGTGTAAAACTTGCTGTTGATAAAATCCTTCATAGAAAGCCCGACATCTGTTTGAGCGGCATCAATCACGGCGCCAACCATTCGATTAATGTCATTTATTCGGGTACGATGAGTGCCGCTATGGAAGCATCAATCGAAAGCATTCCTTCCATAGGATTTTCTTTGCTTGATTACAGCATCGAGGCCGATTTCAGTGCCGCAGAATTTTATGTACATAAAATAGTAAAAAGTGTGATGAAGATGGAATTAGACAAACATTTTTTGCTGAACGTAAATATTCCGGCCGTGCCGCTGAATCTGATGAATGGAATAAAAGTTTGCAAACAGGCTTATGCAAAATATGATGAAGATTTTGACGAGCGGCTTGATCCACATGGAAGAAAATATTACTGGCTCACCGGTGAATTTAAAAATTTTGACACAGGAGAAGATACGGACGTGTGGGCTCTGGAGCATAATTATGTAAGCGTGGTGCCTGTTCATTTTGATCTTACTAATTACAAATTAAAAAAAGATCTGGAACAAAATTGGGATATCTTATGATTTTCAAAAAAGACAATTTTATATTTGGGCTGGCACTGGGTCTTATTGCCCCAATGATCGGATTTCTTGTTTACAAACTAATTAAATTCAAAGGACTCAGTATTTCCGAAATGTTCCAGTGGATGAAATTTAATCCAAACCTAATCACTGTTTCTATTAGTGTTTCTTTACTTGCAAATGCCATTTTATTCACCATCTATATAAATGGCTATCGCGACAAAACAGCAAAAGGCATTTTTATAATGACCATCATCTATGCAATAATTGCACTTGCATTCAAGTATTGGTAGTACCATTAATTTTTCCTTTAGAACTTCAAATTGACTTAAAAAACGTATTTATACGATTGTTACGGTCGGTTATCTACGAAACAAACCGTAATTTCAATATCGGCAAAATTCAGCAGTAACGCTCTTGTGCAGCGTATCGCATCGCTCTATCTTTGTACTCAGAAGTTGATTGATGTTCAACAAACATTAATCGAGACCAATCCAAATCCATTGAAAAATACTTCCGAGAAAATCGGGTCCTCTAATCCGGGAAAAACCATAAAAATCCGATATCAGTCAACTTCTTTTTTTTAAATCCGATACCTGGGAAAAATAATATACCGAAAGAAAACCGGCTCTGACAAGAGTTGAAATTTGAATCCTGAAAAACTTTACCCCAGGCGCCAAAATTTATTAAGAGGCTTCTGCAATTAATCCGCAGAAGCCCTTTTGTTTTTCCGAAAAAAGAGTAACAGTAAAGCAAGAAATAATAGCAATTGCTGATTTAATGTTTCAGGAAAATAAAAAGTAATTCTACCAACGTTTAAATACGATGCAAACAGTAATTACAATATTGAAAAAATTAAGCAGTAACGCTCTTGTGCAGCGCTTCACAGCATTATATCTTTGTACCAGAAGTTGATTGGTGTTCAACAAACATTAATCGCCAATCCATTGAAAAATACCTGCCGAAATAATCGGCACCAATAATCCCGGAAAAACCAATAAAATCTGATATCAGTCAACTTCTTTGTTTTGAACTTAATGCTTTTGAAAATATAAATCCTATGAAAACCAAGCCATTTAAACGGCTTTAAAAGTTTAACCCTGAAAAACTAACAGCAGGATTAAATTATTTCAACTTCCGCCTTGGGCGGAAGTTTTTTTTATACATAAAACTTCTATTATTTTTTCCCTTTTATAACTGTTGATGTGTTTAACTTTACAGAGCCATCCCAATTTTCAAACTATAAAAATTATTTTATGATTGAAATAATTCCAGGGCTTCCATCAAAAGTAGCGGCATTCAATGCGACAGGAAAAGTTACTGCTGATGACTATACAAGGACTATTAACCCTATTGTAAAAAGAATCGAAAAGGAATTCGGAAAAATAAATTATCTCCTTGTTATAAACACATCCCTGAAAAATTACACTTTGGGCGCGTGGATAAAAGATGCTCTTTTAGGTTTTAAATATTTTGCAAAGTGGAACAAGTTGGGAATCGTATCCAACAAAGCAAGCATCAAAAAATTTACCGATTTTTTTGGAAAGTTTCTGCCTTCTGTTACGAAAGGTTTTATGATGGAGGATGAAGAAATTGCAAAGCGATGGATAGCAGAATAAGAGCCGCTAAGATTATGAATTTTGAAAAAAATAATTACCATTTCTTACTTTTTTCATCAGAAACTATACAAACATGCGTTTATCACAGAATCTTTTTGAGCAGCAGTGAGCCCAATCTTTTGCCCGCAATAATTGATATGGCTGGTAAGGACTGTTGTTCAAAATTGTTTCATCAATATCGGTCATAATTGCTTTTGGTTTTGGTGATCTTTGCCAGTTAAATTCTTCAATCCGTGAATATGCAAGATTAAAAGCCTGGTAACAAAGCGCTTTTTATTCAGCGGCTCTTTGCTCATAAGCAGTAGCAAAAACTTTTCTATCCATTACCAGGTCATTTGTTGAATTCGTGTTCTTAATACTGAGCGCGGAGCAATGCAGGAAGTAGAAAGTAAAATATAAACAGTGGAAATTTTTTCATTAATTCTTCTTTAATTTCAGTGGTAAAAATTGAGGTATTAATTTTGATAGTCTATCAGACAGCAAACAGATAAATATGGTCAATTTTAAATTATATTTTAATAACTCTTAATTTTATTCAAAATATTTTCAAAGCTAAAATAAGAAAATGGATTTCGTTGACTATTATAAAACATTGGGCATAGCAAAAAATGCATCGCAGGAAGATATAAAAAAAGCTTACCGCAAACTGGCAAGAAAATTTCACCCTGATGTAAATCCGAATGATAAAGAAGCACACAAAAAATTTCAGCAGATCAATGAAGCGCACGAAGTGTTGAGCGATCCTGACAAAAGAAAAAAGTATGACCAAGATGGTGAGAACTGGAAACATGCCGATCAATATGAACAGGCAAGGCAACAGCAGCAGCAAGCAGGCGGTGGATTTGGTGGATTTGGCGGAGGCGGCTTTGGCAATTTTGGAGGCGGCGAATATACCTATTCAGGCGGCGAGGAAGGTGGCTTTTCAGATTTCTTTGAGTCGCTTTTTGGAGGCGCCAGAGGCAGAAGAAGCCAGGCGAAATACCGTGGACAGGATTATAACGCGGAGTTGCAACTTTCTTTAACCGATGCTTATACCACACACAAGCAAACACTGACTATTAATGGAAAAAACGTTCGCATTACTATTCCTGCCGGCGTTGAAAACGGCCAGCAAATAAAATTAAAAGGCTATGGAAGTCCGGGAGCAAATGGCGGACCTAATGGTGATTTGTTTATCACATTTGTAATCACAAATGATACAGGTTTCAAAAGAGAAGGAAACGATTTGTATAAAACCGAAGATGTCGATTTATATACTGCGTTGCTTGGTGGCGAAAAAACAATTGATACGATGAGTGGTAAAATCAAATTAAAAGTAAACCCGGAAACGCAGAATGGAACGAAGATCCGCCTGAAAGGAAAAGGTTTTCCTGTTTATAAAAAAGAAGGACAATTTGGCGATTTGTATATCACATGGGAAGTGAAATTGCCTACTAATTTAACGCAGAAACAAAAAGATTTAGTTACCGAATTATCAAAATTATCCTCATAAATTTTTTGATATGGAAAACAATGAATTAATACCTGCCGAAGATTTTTGCATGTATCATAATATTGAGTATTCTTTTATCAGTTCATTAGAAGATTCAGGATTGATAAGCGTTACAGCCGTTGAACATCACACGTATATTCCTGTAGACGAATTGGAAAAGCTTGAAAAATTTGTCCGCCTTCATTATGATCTTGATATCAACCTGGAAGGAATAGAAACGATCAACCATTTGCTGGAAAAGATTGATGAAATGAACAAACAAATACTACAATTGAAGAATAAAGTAATCAGTTGATAATGTTGATTACCTATTTAACAAAAGGCCATTCTTTTTGAATTTTCGCTTTAACAAAATATACGATAGCACCCAGGAAAATTACAACGAGGCCACTGAACATTAATTTACTTCCGGTAGAAATCAGGATAAAAAACCACATAGCAATAGCAACAAAAACCGGCAACGGAAACAAAGGCATTCTGTAAGGAAAATCGGTTTTATTTTTTTTGCTGCGTAAAATTAATAATCCAACTGCCTGTCCAATAAATTGAATCATAATCCGCATAGCAAGAATGGCGCTGATCGCTTCGCTTAATTTAAAAAGCATGCTAAAAATGAATGCAACACTTCCAAGAAATAGTAAAGAAATGTAAGGGAAATTTTTGGTAGGATGCAGTTTTGCAAACACTTTAAAAAACTCTCCATCTTCCGCGGCAGCATAAGGAATGCGGCTGTAGCCAAGGGTTGCCGAAAAAACAGAAGCAAAGGCAACCCACAAAATCAGGCAGGTAATTGTTGTAGCTGCAGCGTGGCCCATCAGCACTTCCATAAATTCGCTGATCACAAACTCACTGTTTTTTGCATGCTCCCATGGAATGACACTTACCACACTGATGTTCATCAATAAATACAAAACTGCAATTCCTGCAATAGAGATAAAAATGCTTCGCGGAATATTTTTTGAAGGACTTTTTATTTCACTTCCCAGGTGGCAAACATTGTAATAACCTAAATAACTATAGACTGATTTCACACTCGCAAAACCAATCGCTGTTACAAAGGCGTAATCTACAGTTAACCCGGAATTAATATTTCTGACCGGCGCTAAAAAATTACCATGAACGATTCCGCCAGCAATGATCCAGAACATAGTGATGATAACCCCACTCCACAGTAATATACTGATTTTGCCAATTGCTTCTATTTTGCGATATAATAAAATCACAATCAAAATAACGACAGCTCCGCTCACTAATTTTTCTGTAAAATGGTTAAGCGGAACGATAAAAGAAAAATATTTTGCAAAGCCAATTGCGGCAGAAGCTATAACCAGTGGCGCTTGTATCATTGTTTGCCACACGAATAAAAAGCTCATCATCTTGCCAGCGCCATTTTTTCCATAAGCCTCTTTTAAAAAATTATAGCTTCCTCCGGCACGCGGAAATGCAGCTCCGAGCTCACTCCAAACCATTCCATCAACAATGGATAAAAAAGCGCCTGCAATCCAGGCATATAAAAAATACGGGCCGTTCATCATTCCAATTACCATAGGTAAAGTGATGAATGGTCCGATGCCAACCATGTCAATCATATTGATGGCCGATGCCTGTGCCAGACTGAGTCTTCTTTCCAATAAAGCCATTTAATAAAATTGCGGATAAAAAATGGATAAATATACTTTCAATAAATTCAAATTATTATTAAAAATAGAACGAAAACAAAAAGCATACTTTTATTGAAGGAAATGAAACGACATTCCTTTATAATTTTTAAAGTTGAAAATAACCGCATTTTTCTTTCATTCTTATTTACATTTGAAAAAATAATTACGATGCTCGACAGAAGAAAATTTTTACAACTTTCAACACTTGCTGCTCCTTTACTTTCTTTAAAAAATATGACAACTTCCGGTAATGCACAAACGAAACCGATTGTTGTTTCTACCTGGAATAATGGCAAGGAAGTAAACACGGAAGCCTGGAAAATTTTATCAAAAAATGGCCGCGCTTTAGACGCTGTAGAAGCGGGTGCAAGGTATGTTGAAGATACGATAGATTGTTGTATTGGATTGGGCGGGTATCCCGACAGGGATGGGATTGTAACCCTTGATGCCTGCATTATGGATGAACATGCCAATTGCGGTTCGGTAGGAGCGATTGAGCAGATGAAACATCCGGTTTCGGTGGCAAGAAAGATCATGGAAACGACCCCTCATATTATGTTGGTGGGTGATGGTGCGCAGCAATTTGCGATTGAAAATGGTTTCAAAAAAGAGCCGAAAGAACTTTCTGCGCCAGCAAAGGAAGCCTATGAAAACTGGCTGAAAAAAAGCGAATACAAGCCTGAAATCAATATTGAAAACAAAAAAGGAAATGGTCCGTTTGCACCACCATTTTTTGAGGATGGTTCTGTAAATCACGATACGATGGGATTGGTAGCAATAGATGCATCCGGCAATATGAGCGGAGCCGTTACTACAAGCGGAATGGCAATTAAAATTCATGGTCGTGTGGGCGATTCACCCATAATTGGAGCAGGATTGTTTGTAGATAACGAAGTAGGAGCAGCTACATCAAGCGGGCTTGGTGAAGAAGTGATGCGAATTTGTGGGACACATGTAGTTGTCGAATATATGCGTCATGGGTTCTCGCCGGAAGCTGCTTGTAAAAAAGCAATTGAAAGGATCATTAATCGCGATGTAGCAAGAGCAAAGACACTGCAGGTTGGTTTTTTAGCATTGAATAAAAAAGGTGAGTATGGCGCTTACGCAGTTCAAAAAGGATTTGTATTTGCAGTAAAAAGTAAAGGAGAAGAAAAAATTGTTCCTGCTAAATACTTTTTTGATTTAGGCGTAACGTGAGGAATTGTAAATGGTAATAGTTTAGTGAATAGTTTAGTGAATATAGATGATGATAATAATTTGAAATACCAGTGAATAATATGAGTTATAAATTAGAAATTATTGGTTTTAATATTGAAAGTTGTATTGCCGCCCAGGAAGCAGGAGCAAACAGAATCGAACTTTGCGTTGGCCCTGGAGAAGGCGGCACCACTCCTTCTTACGCTTTCATAAAAGCAGCAAGAGAAAAATTACAAATTGATTTATATGTGATGATTCGGCCACGGGGTGGAGATTTTTTGTACAGTGATGAGGACTTCGAAATCATGAAAAATGATGTGGCTATTTGCAAAGAACTTGGTTGTAATGGAATAGTAACCGGCATTTTAACGGTAGATGGAAAAGTCGATAAAAAGCGATGCAAAGAGCTGATTGGAATAGCCTATCCGCTCGAAGCCACATTCCACCGTGCATTTGACCGAGTTGTAGATCCTTTTGGAGCGCTGGAAGATATTATTGAATTGGGATTTGAAAGAATTTTGACGTCAGGATTGAAGCCAAAAGCGATTGACAGTTTAGACCTTCTTTCCAAATTAATCAAGCAATCTGATGAAAAGATTATCATCATGCCTGGCTCCGGTGTTACTGCTGAAAATATTATTACAATCGCTGAAAGTACCGGTGCTACTGAGCTTCATAGCTCTGCAACACTTGCCGAAGAAAGCAAAATGGAATATAAAAATGCTAAAATTAATGAACCCTTGAATCATGTTACGGTTAACAAGGAGGCAGTGAAAAAGATGGCGGATTTATTGAAAGACTACAGTTTAAAATTGGAAAAATAAACGCTTCCGGCAATTCATAATAGTTAAATGCATCTCCGAAATTAACTCTTATAAGAACATTCCAAACAAAACTGCCACCCTTGTGCAATCGGCTGGAAGTGATGTTTCAAGATTTGCTCAATTGTTGGATTTAAATAATTCCGGAAATAAAATTACTAATTTCAGATCAGTTATTATATCAAACGGCTGCTTTTAAAATAAGAGCAAAAAAATCATTGAAAATTTGAAAGAATTCAGCATTGAAAAAGGACCTTAATATTTGCGGAAAAAAACAATAGAAAATTCAGGAAACGAAGAAATATTTGATATTCCTGTTTTTCAAAATGCAACAAATTATTCCAAAAGTTTTCTTGGATGAATCCTGATTTCCGACCCTTTTAGCATAAAAACCGATTTTGGTTTTTCTTTATTTAAAATAGAAAATTCGTTTCCAAACAACGATCTGAAATCACAATTAACACAATAGTCAATTACATTAAAGGTTTCCCAAAGCTCGTGTTCCACTTCGTATTGGTAAGTCTTTGTTTCACCGTTTTTTCTAAAACCATAATAATGATCCGCGATAAATTCGTTGAACTTATTTTGCCCGATTGGCGTTGATCTTTTGCCGGCTTTTGCAGTTAATTTATTCCATTTATCCAGATGTTTCCATTCATATCCGGTTTCTGTATAATCACCCATATCCTGATGAAAACTTTTCATTTTCAACGTCATATAATTTTGTCCAAAAACCGTGTTGGCAAGTAAAGTGATTGCATATTTCGGAACAATTTCTTTTATAAAAACAACTCCTCTTTTAGCCGCTAAACCGTGAGTTGACTTTACATAAAACCTCAGTGTTACTTCTTCAAAGTTGCTGTGAAAAGGAATGCCGAATCCAAGCATTTGCGTATTCAGAAACATAAAACCGGCAAGGGTTACATAAGTTTCACCTTCAAAAAAATCAAGTTCTGTTTTATATGGAACGTAGGGTAATAACAGCTCTTTAGGAACGGCATAATTTGCCATAATGATGTTATTCCATTCTGCGCGTAATAAATGTGTTTTCATTTTTGTGAGATTCAAGATTCAGGTAACCACAAGAAGAAAGAATCAATCTGAAAACATCAATACAATAATCTTACCTTTATCGTTTCTTTTACTTCTTTCAACAATTCAAGCGCTTCTTTTGAAAGATTTTTATTTACATCCAAAACTACATATCCAATCTCATCGTTTGTTTTTAAATATTGTCCAAGAATATTTATTTTATGAGAAGATAGCTGCGTGTTTATTTCAGATAAAACACCGGGAACATTTTTATGAATATGCAAAATACGGTGCGTGTTTTCCTGGGGTGGAAGGTTTAAAGGGGGAACAGAATGTGAACCTGTTGAAATTCCTTTTTCCAAAAAATTAAATAGTTTATTGCTTACATCTTCACCAATGTTTGCCTGTGCTTCTTCAGTGGAACCTCCGATATGTGGAGTTAAAATAACATTACTTACTCCTTGTAAAGGTGTAAAAAATTTATCTCCGTTTTTTACAGGTTCTTCCGGGTAAACATCGATTGCTGCACCTGCCAGGTCATTCTTTTGTAATGCTTCCTTTAACGCTTCCAAATCAACGACCTTTCCCCTGGCATAATTGATAAGAATTGCATTTTTCTTAAAAAATGGAATATTATTTTTATTGATCAGATTTTTTGTAGTGGGAAGATCAGGAACATGAAGCGTAACAATATCAGAAAGTTTTAATAATTCTTTCAATGTCTTTTTTGGCTCTGCATTTCCGAGTGGCATCTTTGTTTCTGCATCATAAAAAATTACTTTCATACCCAAAGCTTCTGCAAGTACGCTTACTTGTGAACCGATATTTCCGTAACCGACGATACCTAAAGTCTTTCCACGCAGCTCATGACTTCCCGATGAATCTTTTAACCAGGTTCCTTCATGTGCGGATTTATTTTTATCCGGAATTTTTCTGATCAACATGATGGAAGCAGCCATCACTAATTCAGCCACAGAACGAGTATTAGAATAAGGTGCATTAAAAACAGGAACGCCTTTATCGGTGGCAGCTTCAATATCCACCTGGCTGGTTCCAATGCAAAAACATCCAATAGCCTGGAGCTTGGAAGCATTCTTTAAAACCTCTTTGGTCACTTTCGTTTTTGAGCGAATGCCAAGCAAATGAACATTTTTAATTTCTTTAACGAGTTCACTTTCTGTCATCGCTCCTGTCACTCTTTTTACTGAAGTATAGCCTGCATCAAGAAACTTTTGGGCGGCGGTTTTGCTAATGTTTTCTAAAAGAAGAATATTTATTTTTTCTTTAGGATAACTGGTAATTTTTTTCTCGGGCATTTTAAAATTGTAATGTAATATTGCAAATATAGCTCCTAAATCCCTGAAAATTTTTTGATGAAACCTATATTTTTTTTCGCTGCCTCTTTTGTTTTATTTTCTATTATATCTTCCTGCGGTTCAAGCGCCATTAAAGTGAAACCAGAACACAAAGACTCAACAGGTTATGTACCACCGGTTGCAGGCAATCTTCCCAAAGATGAATTTGAACGCTATCACAATGAAATACAGGATTTTTATGAAAAAAAATTATTACGCACCGGTTTCAATGGTGCGATTCTGGTAGCTAAAAAAGGTCAAATATTATTTGAAGATTATCACGGATATTATAATCTTCACAAAAAAGACTCGCTTACCAAACACAGTGCTTTCCACCTGGCGTCGGTTTCAAAAACATTTACTGCCATGGCTACTCTCAAACTCGCACAAATGGGAAAGCTTTCTCTAGATGATGATCTAAAAAAGTTTTTCCCAAATTTTCCTTATGATAACGTTAGGGTGAAAGATCTTCTTGATCACAGAAGCGGGCTACCAAATTATTTATATTTTATGGAACAATTGGGTTGGGATAAAAAACAACATTGCACCAACAAGGATGTACTGGATTATCTTATAAAATATAAGCCCGCCGCTACAGCGCCTGACACCCATTTTACTTATTGCAACACAAATTATGCGTTGTTAGGATTAATTATTGAAAAAGCATCCGGCCTGTCTTATGCGGCTTTTTTACAACAACAATTTTTTACTCCATTGCAAATGAAAGACACCTATGTTTATAACATTGGTGATAGTGCCACAGCGATGCCTTCATATGATTATCGTGGCAGGCAAGAAGCGTTTACTTTCCTGGATTGCGGCATCGGAGATAAAAATATTTACAGTACCCCTGAAGATCTGTTAAAATGGGACCAGGCAATGTATACCAATCAAATTTTTAGCAAAGAAACTTTGGAAAAAGCATTTACTCCTTACAGCAATGAAAAACCTGGAATTAGAAATTATGGGTATGGCTGGAGAATGAATGTATATCCTAATGGCAAAAAAGTCATTTATCACAATGGATGGTGGCACGGTAATAATGCTTCTTTTATTCGCATGATACAAGATTCTGTTACCATTATTGTTTTGGGAAATAAATACAACAGTAACATTTATCATGCTAAGGATCTGGAAAGCATTTTTGATTCCGGAATTACGCCGGCTCCTGAAGAAAACGAAGAAGCAAGCAATAACACTCCCGTGAAAAGAGTGCAAAAAAAGAAGGCACATAAACCAGTAGCGAAAAAGAGCGCTGCAAAAAAACATGTTTCCAGGAAAAGGAAGTAACAGAGCCACCATTTAAAAATTACTCTTTTATTCTTGTGATTAATTTACGTGTATAGGTTACCGTTAGTTTAGCTTTTTTAATTTTTTTTTTGAAAACAGTAAACAAACAAATAATGCACATTTGTATTCCGGATTCAGTAAAGACTTTTATACTAAAAGATTTGCAAAGAACTTAAATATTGAAACCTCTCATTATTCTTGCAGTTTCACTCTTCTCAATTCCAATAAATTCTGACTGTTGGGAATAAAATTTTTTACATTTGGATGCACCATCCATATGATCATATCATACCACAAAGGCACTACCGGCGCGTCTTTTATCATAACCTGATCTGCCTGACGGTAAAGTGAATAGCGGATGGAATCATTCTTTTCGGATAAAGAAGCTTCATATAATTTATCAAATTTTGGATTATGATATCTCGTATAGTTTGGAGGCGCCGGATTTTTTGCATAAAAAACACTTAAGAAATTCTCTGCATCGGGATAATCAGCAATCCAGCTACCACGAAAAAATAATGCTTCTGATTTTGCAGTTTGTTCCAGCAATAGACTTTTTTGAACTACTTCCACATTTATCTTAATACCAATTTGCAATAATTCATTGGCAATATAACTCGCAATGTCGCCATACAAAGGAACGGTAAGAAGCTTTAGAGGAGGCAATCCAACCCCATTTGGATATCCTGCTTCCTTCAGCAACTGCAAAGCCTTTTGCGGATCATAATGATAGCCTTTTACTTGTGAAGAATCAAAAGAAGGAAAACCCGCCGGCACAAATCCGCTCGTTGCAGGCGTACCAATAGAATTGCGGATATAAAGAATCATTTTTTTGCGATTAAACCCATAGTTTATTGCCTGCCGGATCTTGACATTTTTTGTAACAGAATTTTTTACAACATCCAGTGAACTGTCGCATAAAAAACCCAGGTATTCTATAGTAAGACCGGTATGTTTTACCAACACAATTTTATCCTTCCATTGCTTGCGCAGCTCTCCCCCTTACGTCAAAACTTCATCTTTAAACGAAGGATCAATGTCATTGATGAAATCAAGCCGCTTTTGCTGAAATTCTAAAAATTCAGTTGCTTTGTTTTGAAGAAAAGTAATTTTAATTCCATTAAGGTAAGGAAGCCGGTTTCCGGCACTGTCTTTTTCAAAATAATTGGGATTTTTTTTCATGATCATTGCCTGATCTTCTTCCCAGGCAACGAGTTCAAAAGGCCCGGTACCACAAGGATGACGGCGAAAATCTTTTCCATATTTTTCTACAACTTCATGTGGTACAATCGAACAATATTGCATGCTCATTACACCTAAAATCGGGTGAAATGGTTTTAATAATTTTAACTGAAAAGTGGTATCATCAATTGCTTTGAATGGTTCAATTGTGTCGACTCTCCCATTAAAGATCCACGCGCCGCTGCTGGCCGTGCTTTTATCAAGAATCCGTTGAAAACTATATACCACATCTGTAGCAGTCATCTTCCTTCCCTTGCTACCAGGAAAAGCATCATTATCCTGGAAAAAAACATCGCTGCGCAAATGAAAAGTAAAAGTGAGATTATCATCGGATTCGTCCCAGCTTTTTGCAAGAGAAGGAACGAGGTTCATGTTGTTATCTATCTGCACCAAAGTATTGTAAAGCTGGTGCACTGCCCACATAATAGATTGGTTTTTAGCAAAAGCAGGATCAAGAGTCGCTATGCCGGATTGCTCATTGTAATGAAAAATGTTTTTCACTTTCTCATGCTGGGAACAGGAAGAAATAAAAAGAATAAAACCTGTTAAAGGAAGCAGCAGATTTTGTTTAAGCAATTTTATCAATGGTAACGGATTTTGTTTTTTTAACGTCATCTTTGTTTATAAAAAAATAAATTTAGTAAATGAAAAAGATAATCACTGTTTTTAGTTCCTTGGTTCTTTTATTTAATTTTTCTTTTGCACAAAACTTTACTCATTCAGATACGCTCCGCGGCAGTAACGGCGCAGGAAGAGCGTGGTGGAATGCGACTAAATATGACCTTCATGTAAAATTTAATTTAGAAGACAGCAGCATCAGTGGTTATAATATTGTTAGCTATAAAAAATTGGAAGCAAAGCATCCTGATTTTTTCCAAATAGATCTGCAGGAGCCGATGGTCATCGATTCAGTCATCTTACAAACAGGTAATGAAAAATTTCCACTACAAAATGAAAAAGTTCCTTTCACGAAAGAAGGAAATGCATGGTTTGTTTATTTAAAGAACGGTGCGTTACAACCAACAACGAAACATGACATAAACAAGCTCATGTTGAAAAGCGAAAATTCAAATAAAAGTTCGTTTGCTGAAAATGGAATAAGTGAAATTTCAAAGCTCGTGGTTTATTATCACGGAAAGCCGCGAAAAGCAAAAAATGCACCATGGGATGGAGGCTTCGTTTGGAAAAGAGATAAATCAGGAAATCCGTGGATAGCCGTTGCCTGCCAGGGCTTGGGAGCAAGCGTTTGGTATCCTTGCAAAGATTACCAGGGAGATGAACCAGATAGCGCCGAGATGCATTTCACCGTACCATCTGATTTAATAGCCATAAGCAATGGAAGATTGAGAAATAAGACAAATAATAACGATAGCACTACCACTTACGACTGGGCGGTTGTAGATCCGATCAACAATTACGACATTACTTTTTACATCGGAAAATTTGATCATTTTGGAGAACTCTATCCGGGAGAAAAAGGGCAATTAATAATGGATTATTGGGTGTTGGATTCGAATCTTACAAAAGCAAAAACTCAATTTAAAGATGCACCACGCATGATGAAAGCATTTGAATATTGGTTTGGTCCTTATCCGTTTTATAAAGATGGTTATAAATTAGTTGACGCGCCTTACCTGGGAATGGAACATCAAAGTGCAATAGCATATGGCAATCATTACGAGAATGGATACCTGGGCCGGGACCTTTCAGGTACCGGATGGGGATTAAAATGGGATTTTATCATCGTACATGAAAGTGCGCACGAATGGTGGGGAAATAATATTACTTCGAAAGATCTGGCTGATATGTGGATACATGAGTCATGTGCAAACTATGCTGAAGCATTATTTACAGAATAGTATTATGGTAAAAAAGCTGCCGATGAATATGTGATTGGCGTCAGAAAAAATATCAGGAATGATAAGCCCGTCATCGCACATTACGGAGTAAATGAAGAGGGCAGTGGCGATATGTATTACAAAGGTGGAAACATGATTCACACGATTCGCCAAATCATTAATAATGATGAGAAATTCAGAAATATTTTAAGAGGATTGAATAAAACATTTTATCATCAAACCGTTACCAGCAAACAGGTTGAAGACTATATCAACCAACAATCCGGTATTAACTTCTCAAAGGTTTTTGACCAATATTTACGAACAACCCATATTCCTGTATTAGAATATAAAAAAGTAAATGGAGCTATTTATTACCGCTGGACGAATTGTGTTGACCATTTTAATATGCCTTTGAAAATTTATAATGATAAAGAGAAATTGATCTTTGTTCATCCAACGCCTATTTTCCAAAGAGCGCCAAAAGGAGTAAGCGAAATAAAAGTGGATGAAAATTTTTATGTAGAAGTAAAATCGTTATCATAAAATAAAATAGCAATTTCTTTTTTTAACAATTAAAAGAAAACTATTTTTCATCTTAAACCCACAAGCAACATAACTTTCGTTTTTTTCTATAAATTCATCCGATTACCTCAGAACAAAATTCATTTGAAATTTTTTAAAAAAAGTCATGAAAAAAAACTTACTTCTTATTTGCCTCTTATTTTCTTTGCATATTTCTTTCGCACAATCCGGGTTCAAATTTGCACATGTTTCTGATACTCATATTGGAAGCCATAATGCAGACCAAGACCTGAGAAGAACTGTAGAAAGCATCAATAAAGATTCTTCGATAAAGTTTGTAATCATTTCGGGCGATATCACCGATTTTGGATCTGATTCTGAATTTCACCTGGCCAAACAAATACTTGATAGTCTCAACAAACCGTGGCACATCATTCCCGGAAATCACGATGCCAACTGGTCTGAAAGTGGCACGAACAGTTTTAAAAAAATCTTTGGAGCCGAAACTTTTGATTTCAAATACGGCGGATATTTGTTTCTTGGAACGGTGTGTGGTCCGAACATGAGAATGAGCCCTGGACAGGTTTCACGCGAAAATATTGTATGGCTTGATTCCACTCTTACTAATTTAAAAGATGAAAATATTCCCATCATTTACGTAAATCATTATCCGCAGGACTCTTCTTTGAATAACTGGTATGAGGCGATTGATTTGCTCAAAACAAGAAATACGCAATTAATTCTTTGTGGTCATGGACACGCTAATCGTCAACTCAATTTTGAAGGAATTCCTGGTATTATGGGCCGGTCAAATTTAAGAGCAAAAAATCCGGTTGGCGGGTATAATGTAGTTACCATAAACGATGGAACCGTTACTTATGAAGAGCGCAGTCCGCTTACCAATGAACAAAAAGAATGGGCACAGGTAAAATTATACAGACATGATTTTGCTACAGATACGAATCATTATTTCAGGCCTTCTTATGCAGTAAATAAAACTTATGCGAATGTAAAAACTGTTTGGCAATTCAATGATAAAAGTGATATCGGATCAGGAGCGGCTCTTTCTAAAAATTTAGTAATTGCCAGCAATTCGAACGGCTTGATTTATGCATTGGATTTAAAAACCGGAAAGAAGAAATGGTCTTATGCTACCAAAGGAAAAATTTATTCCACTCCTGCTGTAGAAAATAATCTTGCCGTGGTCGCTTCAACTGATGAAAATATTTATTGCGTTAATGCAACCACCGGAAAGTTAATTTGGAAATTTGAAACACAAAATCCGATTGTTGCCAATCCTTTAATAAAAGACGGAATAGTGTATATCGGCGCTGCTGATGGACATTTCAGGGCTTTGGATTTAAAAACGGGAAAATTAAAATGGGATTACCTGGGAGTAAAAGGTTTTGTAGTTACCCGGCCATTATTCTATAATAGTAAAATTTATTTTGGAAGTTGGGGTACAGAATTTTATGCTTTGGACGCCCAAACGGGCGCCCTGGTTTGGAAATGGAATAACGGATCATCGAACAGAATGTATTCTCCTGCTGCGTGTTATCCGGTAGCTACGGCTGGCAAAATTTTTATTGTTGCACCGGACCGTTACATGACGGCTTTTGATGCAGAAACAGGACAAGAGATTTGGAGAAAAAATGATCCTAAAAATCATGCCCGCGAATCAATGGGATTGTCTGCTGACAGTACTTTAGTTTATGCAAAAACAATGGAAGGGGAATTAATCGGCGTTTCTACATCACAACCGGATATGCAAATTATATGGGAAGCGCATCCGGGATTAAATTATGAAATCGCTCCTACGGCAATTGTTGAACATCAAAATATAATTTATGTGTCGTCAAATTCAGGAGTGGTGGTAGCTGTAAACCGCGATGGCTCCATCTTATGGAAACACAAAATTTCAAATGCGCTGGTTACAAATATCACCCCCGTTTCTAAAAATAAAGTGATTGCGACGACAATGGATGGGAAAGTAACTTGCCTGGAATTTTAAAAATCAACTTTTGGATAAGCAATAACGTTCTGCTTTCATATCAGCAAAATGTTTTCCAGCAAAGAAAGAAATAGAGGCGATTCTGATTTTTAAGAGTAAAGGTAGAACGCTCAGCCTACCAACTGCTTCCTCCTCCACCACCAAAACCACCGCCCGAAAATCCGCCTCCACCGCTGAAACTGCCGCCACTGCTGCCACTGCTGTGTGGTGAGCTGTAAAACGTATTGGTCATTTCATTCATCGAATGATCAAGGCTGTTCATAAACATCATGGTATTAAAAGTGCTGCCAGGATAATAACCCGAATACCATTTCGGTGGTGGAATTTCAAGACCTTTCAGTTTATCTTTCCATTTATCAGCCATGTCGAATACAATCGCATATGGTAGCACTTTATCAAAGTAATTTTCATCTTGTTTTAAAAATTCCTGTAAGCGATCTTTCTCAACTGTTTTTATAAATTCTTTAAATCCTAATAATTTTTGAAAGAGCAACGTTCCCTTCCTGGTTTTTTTTGTCATCAAAAAACCAAAGGCAATTAAAATAATCCCACTTACAATTAATGCAACTCCGAGCCATAATTTTTCCTGCCAGTCATCTACCAAAGCAAAAAAGCCAATTACAAGAGACGCGAATCCAAGGAAAGGAAAAAAACATCCCATCCCTCTTGAATATTTTACATAATAATCCTCTTCATTAATTTCATTTTCCAATTGAGATTTGGCTTTTTCCATGGTTGAATAAAGTACATTTTTTAAATCACTTAGTTTTACTTTATCTCCTGTTTCAAAAATTCCGGCAAACAATGTTTTTTCAAATTGGAGTGCGGTTTCCGGAAGTTCTTTCACTTTTATAAATTCATAATCTTTCGACTTTATAATCCCAAGCAATGAACTTTTTTGAGTCTCATTGACTTTTAAAAAACCACCAGCGCCCCAATACGGAACCAAGGCAGTAAGATCCCGTTGATTCAGTTTATCGTCAATGATGTATCCTGAAACACTCGGACTGATATTTTCCGGAGGATAATATTCTGTCTGAATAGTCACTTGCTCATCTTTGCCCCATTTTTTCCATGTATAATACATAGCAATTAAGACAATGACCGGAAGGGTCAACCAACCAACACCACGAAAAGTATAATCAGGTTTTATTAAAAAATCTTTTGGAAACGCAATCCCAACCGTAAGCCCTTCATGTGCCCGCAATGCTTTCGTAATATGGCCGGTAAATATTCTATTACCTGTCCATTTTGACACCGTATTATTTTCTTTTGAACCATAAGAATGCGCCCTACGCGTTGCCCCGCAACAATGGCGCGAGAATCGAGGCATGCATGACCCAAACGCCATTCGAAAACGCGGTTTCCACTCGGGTCGACCAAATGGTCGACGCCTGCGTGCGC
>JBQCFI010000281.1:0-2684 GCA_051959325.1 Ginsengibacter sp.
TCGGGATCGAGCTCCTCGTCTGGGCGGGTGTGACCCGCGAAGATGGGTTGCTCATCGCCGGCGGGGTGACGAGCGGTCTGGGGCTGGGGATCCTGCTCGCGGCCTGGCCGCTGCGTGGCGCCGAGCCGAACGTCGTCGGCGGCAGCTTCGTGGTCTCGGTCGCGGTCGGGTTCCTGTGCGTGGCTGCCCTGGGCCACTGGTGGCGGCGCCGCCAGACGTGGGGATGGATCACTGCGGCCGTGGCCGGGGCCGTGGGCGGCGCTCTGATGGCCGGTGCCGAGGTCGTGGCGCAGTTCATCGAGTGGGGTGGAGCCGCGGCGTTGCTGGCCGCCGGCGCCGTCGTGGGGTTCCGGTGGCTGCGTTCCAGCCGGGCGTGACCCGCTATCGGTTGTCCGTCAGCGGCCCCGTGCCCCGCCGTCTCGTCGAAACGATCACCCACCGGTTCGGGAACGTCTCGGTGGGCCGGAACGGGGAGGACACCGTCCTGGACGCCGTCCTCGTGGACCAACCCTCACTGCGGGCGCTGCTTACGCTCCTGTGGGATAAAAATGGGAAAAAATATGGTAAAGGAAAAGGCTTTATCATTTATGCGAATGGCAAAAAGATTTATAGTGGCAAGGATTTAAAGCATGTGATGGCGAAAATGTAAAAAGGCAGTTTTTATTGGTTTACTATAAAAAATCATAATTGTCCGGAGAAAAATTAATCATTTGATGAAAGCATTTACAGTAGGACGTTTCAAGCCGCCTCTCCCGCGGGAGAGGCGGTTGGGGGTGAGGCTTTTTTTTACCCTTGCTTTTCTTTTGATGTTTCTTACAACACAGGCCCAAGAAAAAAGCAATCTTACATTATGGTACAATCAACCGGCTGAAAAATGGACGGAAGCGTTGCCAATCGGAAACGGCAGATTGGGCGCTATGATCTTTGGTGGTGTTAAACAGGACAGAATTCAATTTAACGAAGAAACACTGTGGACGGGTAAACCAAGAGATTATAACCGCCCCGATGCCTTTCAATATTTGCCCCAAATTCGTAAACTTCTTTTTGAAGGAAAACAGAAAGAAGCAGAAAAGTTAGCAGGAGAGCATTTTATGGGCTTGAAAAGCAAAGGCGGTGACAAAGCGGAATGGTTTAAAGAAATGAGGGCTCTGAAAGGAATGAAAGGCAATCCGGCGCTTCCCGGATATGATGACAGTAAGTGGAAAACAATAACAGTTCCCACTTATGAAGGCTGGGAAGCTGCTGGGCTGGAAGGCCTTGATGGAGCGGTTTGGTTTAGAACAACATTTACGCTTCCGGAAGAGTGGAAAGGTAAGAACCTGGTGTTGGATTTAAACAAGGTGCGCGACCAGGACTTTACTTATGTAAATGGAAAATTGATTGGAACAACAGAGGGTGCAGATAATCGCAGGAAATACATTATTCCAAAAGAGGCGTTGGTAAATGGAAAAAATACGATTGCTATACAGGTATTGAATTATTTCGATAAAGGTGGCATTGCAGGTTATAAAGATACATCAAGACATATCGTGGTTTACCCGGAAAGTAGTTCCCTTGCAAACGCTATTTCGCTCAACAAAAAATGGAAGTATTTTATTCAGAATGATGAGCCACCGGCTGTTCCGCATTACCAGGCGGCATACCAGCCATTCGGAGATTTGTGGCTTAATTTCCAAAACATAGGTAGCATATCAGATTACAAACGTGAACTTAATCTTGCAAATGCCATTTCACGCACAAGTTATTCTTCTAACGGTATTGCGTACACGAGAGAATATTTTGCAAGCCAGCCTAACCAGGTTATTGTTATTCATCTTGCAGCAAGCAAACCTGGCAATATTAGCCTGGAGGCGATGTTAAATAGTCCTCACAAATATTCTTCTGTAAAAAAAACTGCTGATAATACCATTGACCTTTCCGTAAAAGTGAGAAACGGCGCATTGCGTGGAGAAAGCTTTCTCCGTGTGGTTGCTGCAAAAGGAAATGTCTGCATTCAAAATAATAAAATAGAAATTGACAAAGCAGATGAAGTAACCTTATACCTTACCGCCGCTACTAATTACAAAAATTATAAAGACGTCTCAGCCAATCCTGTAGCCATCTGCCATAAAGCTTTACAAAGCATAAACGGCAAAACTTATCGTGAAATAAAAGCAGTGCATATAAAAGAATATCAAAAGTATTTTAATACACTTTCTATTAATCTTGGTAATAGCGAAAACGAAAAGTTGCCGACCGATAAACGCATTGAAAAGTTTGCTTCATCAAACGATCCGGCGCTTGTTGCGCTTTATTTGCAATACGGAAGATACCTGCTCATATCAAGTTCACGGCCTGGAACGTATCCTGCTAATCTGCAGGGAATCTGGAACGATAAGCTTGCGCCTCCGTGGGGAAGTAAATACACTACCAATATAAATGCAGAAATGAATTACTGGCCTGCAGAATTGCTCAATCTTTCGCCGATGCATCAGCCGATGTTTAAGATGATTGCAGAGCTTGCGCAAAGTGGAAAAGAAACTGCAAAAGACTACTACAATGCTCCCGGTTGGGTGCTTCATCACAATACGGATATCTGGCGTGGAACAGCGCCTATCGATGCACCCGATCACGGAATATGGGTTACAGGCGGTGCGTGGCTTTGTCATCAATTATGGGAACATTATTTATTTACGCAGGACAAA
>JBQCFI010000282.1:0-4949 GCA_051959325.1 Ginsengibacter sp.
TAATACAAACGGCTTCTAATGTGCAAACCATTTCTGCATCGCCAACTATTGTTGCCCCGGGAAATCAACAAATAATTGTAAAAGCTGATAATGGAAGTGCCGTCGGATATGATACGTTGAACTTTTTTGTAAATGGTTCGGTAAATGTAGCACCACTTCCGGCTGGCATGCAGACAGGAATAAATTATGGCAGCGATAATAAATCTGTAACGCTCGTTCTCTATGCTCCCGGCAAGTCAAGAGTGTGTGTGACAGGCGAATTTGCTGGTAGTAACTGGGCCGAACAATCGCAATTTGAAATGAATAAAACACCGGATGGAAATTCATGGTGGATCACCATAAATGGATTGACGCCCGGGCAGGAATATGCATACCAGTTTTTGGTAGACGGCACTTTAAAAATCGCCGATCCTTATACAGAAAAAATTCTTGATCCGGTAAATGATCCTTCCATTTCATCAACAACTTATCCGGGCTTAAAAGCTTATCCAACGGGACTTACATCCGGAATTGTAAGCGTTTTACAACCTGGACAAACGGCATACAACTGGCAGGTAAATAATTTCGCAAGACCTGATAAAAAAGGACTGGTTATTTATGAAATATTATTGCGTGATTTTATTGCAAACCACGATTGGAAAACATTAAGCGACAGCATCAATTATTTTAAAAAACTCGGAATTAATGCCATTGAAGTAATGCCTTTCAATGAATTTGAAGGAAACATCAGTTGGGGCTATAATCCTAGTTTTTATTTTGCTCCGGATAAATATTATGGGCCGGAAAATACTTTGAAAGCGTTTGTCGACAAATGCCATCAAAACGGCATTGCAGTAATTATGGACATTGTATTGAACCATTCTTTTGGCTCGTCACCAATGGTGCAATTGTATTGGAATTCTACCACAAATACACCTGCAAGAAATAATCCGTGGTACGATTCTGTTACCACACACCCTTACAACGTGGGTTATCAATTCAATCATGATGCTCCGGCGACGCGTTATTTTGTAAGCCGTGTCGTAAATCATTGGTTGAATGATTATAAGATTGATGGTTTCCGTTTCGATTTGTCGAAAGGATTTACACAAACAGTTACAGTGAATTTGCCAGATGCTGTTACCGCCTGGGGACATTATGATACGGATCGCGTCGCTATTTGGAAACAATATTATGATACACTTCAATTAAAATCTGCCGGCTCTTATTGCATTCTGGAACACTTTGCTGATAATGATGAAGAAACGGTTTTGTCAAATTATGGAATGATGCTTTGGGGAAATGAGAATTACAATTACAACCAGGCAACGATGGGATATAGTGATGGCTGGGATTTCAGTTATGGACTTGCCTCTGTTCGTGGATGGAGCAATCCCTATCTCGTTACTTACGCGGAAAGTCATGATGAAGAAAGATTGATGTTTAAAAATATTCAGTATGGAAATTCTTCAGGAAGTTATAAGATAAAAGATACCGCAACTGCCCTGAAAAGAGAGGAATTAGCTGCTGCATTTCTTTTTACGCAACCAGGACCAAAAATGATGTGGCAGTTTGGAGAATTGGGTTATGATTATTCAATAAATACCTGTGGAGATTTAACGGTAAACAACAATTGCCGTACTGATCCAAAACCGATTCGCTGGGATTATTTGCAACAAGCCAACCGGAAAAACTTGCATGATGTTTATAGCGCTTTAATCAGATTACGGTTCGACCCAAATATGTCTGATCAGTTTGTTCAAAATACTTCAACCCAGGATTTTAGCGGAAAAGTAAAATGGATGTATTTAAGCAAACTCGTTGTTGTCGGCAACTTTGATGTAACCGCACAAGCCGCGTCCATTTATTTTCCATCAAACGGAACCTGGTACGATTATCTCAATGGGACGACGATAAGCGTAACAGGAAATTCTTACACATTTAGTAATTTAAGTCCGGGAGAATATCATGTGTACACGAAGACGGCAGTGGTTTTGCCCGTAACAATTGTAAGTTTTGCTGGTAAAAATGAAACCAATGGAAATGTATTAACGTGGCAGGCAGCCAACGAATTGCACGTCGATCATTATGAATTAGAAAAAAGCAATGACGGTCAAAATTTTTCTTTTGTTGCTGACATAAAAGCCAGCGGAGAAAAAAACTATTCTTATATAGATGCGGATATAAATAATTCTTCTCCGGTAGAATATTACCGTTTGAAAAGTGTAGATACAGACGGCAATTTTACTTACAGCACGATTGTAAAAATTAAAACAAGCACGAACACATGGCTTGTACAGGTTTCTCCAAATCCTGTTTCAAATAAAATATATCTGAAAATACAATCGACGGTTGAGGCTAATGCAACGGTGATCATTACGGATATAGCTGGAAGAAAATTGTACAAAGAAAATATTTTAATAAGCGCCGGAGATAATGCTTATGCAATAAATAAAACTGCTGATTTTTCCAATGGGACTTATTTCATTTCTATTTTTTCTGCGACCGGAAAACAGACGATCAAAATTATTAAGAACCAATAGTTGAAAGTTTAATGTTCAACATTTTAAATGCATTATTTAAAATAAAATAAGAGAAAAATGCCAATTCTAAAAACAGATGCCAATTCTAAAAATCCAAAAACGCTGAAAGGTTTACAGACAGAAGTCGAAAGTATAAATCGTGTAGCTCTTTCTGTCGATTGCGTAATTTTTGGTTTTGACGAAAATAAATTGAAAGTGCTGCTTATTCGTTCTGACCTTAAAAAATACCAAAACAAATTTTCTCTTCTAGGTGATTTGGTAAAGCCGGAAGAAGATTTGGATGCAAGTGCTTACCGGATTTTAAAGCAACGAACCGGTCTGAATGATCTCTATCTTGAACAGGTACATACGTTCGGCGAAGTCGGAAGGCATCCTGCAGGCAGAGTGGTTTCTGTGGCTTATTGCTCTTTAATAAACGTACAGCATCACCGGTTGAAAATTTTGGAAAACGAACTGCATTGGCACGAAATTGATACGGTAACCGAGTTATTATTTGACCATAAAAAAATTTTAGATATCTGCTATGCGTGGCTGCAAAAAAGAGTGCAGGAGCATCCTTTGGGATTTAGTTTATTGCCCAGCAAATTTTCACTACGTGAATTACAAAACCTGTATGAAGCCATTTTGAATAAAAAGCTGGACAGAAGAAATTTCAGGAAAAAGTTCTTTGCGATGGATTTTTTGGTAGATATGGAAGAAGAAGAGCAAAATGTGCCGCACCGTCCTGGAAGATTGTACAAATTTGATTATGAAAAATATGAGAAAAATAAGAAAACATGGAGCGGAATTGATTTTTAAAATTCAGGACATAAGAATAGGAGAAAATATTTCTTAAATTTGATAGATAAAATTTATAGAGATGAATGTGTCAGAAATGAAAAAACAAATCAACAGTAAATTAAATAGTCTTGATGAATCTCAATTAAAAATGGTAGACAAATTTATTGAGAAAATTAATGCATCCTCATCCGAATGGGACTTAAAGAAGTATGTTGACGAAATTATGAATGAAAGAGCTGACGTCTTACAAAAACTAGCTCAATGATAAGCGTTGAACAAGCACTTGGTATCCATGAAATGGTTGTAAAACAATTCGGAGGATCAATGGGTGTAAGAGATGCTGGCGGATTGGAATCAGCGTTAGCGCGTCCTTTTCAGACTTTTGGCGGTGAAGATTTATATCCGGATTTGTTTTCAAAAGCTGCAGCGATTGGAGAAAGTATCATAATTAACCACCCGTTTATTGATGGCAATAAACGGACAGGATATGTTTTGATGGAAAGTATTTTACGTTTCGGAGGGATTAAAATTATTGCGCCAAATGATAAACTGTACAATTTCGTAATTTCCATCTCCACCGGCGAAACAAAATTTGAAGAAATAGTTGAATGGCTGAAAGCAAATACGAAATAATTCCCCGGGGAATTAACCGGCAGTTTTATCAAGCATTGCAAAAGAAACAAAAAACATCATAATCGTTAAATTGAGCATTTTAGAAAATTCCATCAGTAAAGCAACAAATAACGCTGATTCCTGTTTTGTTACAATAAATCATTGATGCGGAAATCACAACATATTTTACATGAAACTTTCACACAAAATACTAAACGAAATTGCCGACAATATGGAAGCCCGATTTAAATGCTTCGTTCATAATAAGACACATGAAATTATTGCTATTCCCGACGAAAACCGTTTTCCCGGTGCTGAAATAAATGATGAAGAAAACGGATGGGTCGACGACCTTCATAAAATCAACGGAAATCCGGATTACATTGAGATTGAGTATGGAATCTTCAGACAGTTTCCGGGTGATTGAGGATTTTGCCGTGTCGCTCTCAGAAGGAGCCACAAAAATCCGTCTCCTTACGGCGCTTGAAGGACACAAACCGTTCGCAAATTTTAACCACCAGATTCACAATGCCGGAGAAGAAAAAGAACAATGGTTTAAGTTTAGAAGAGAACAGGAAATTGAATGGTTAAAAAATGAGTTGGAGTGGCGAATTGAAGTTTGAGACGGATAAGCCGACAGCAAAGCAAGAAATATAATGAAATACTTTTTCCTTAAGGTTTTTTCTGGGTCTAAAATAACGTGATCTTTTTGCATAGAAAATTTTCACCCTTTCATATGTCATACTAAAGCAAATTATTTTTTCAATGCAGCAGTTACAACACTTTTGTTGTCTTCACAGTGATTAGGCAATAATGATGCATTAAAAGATTCAAAAGGCGGCGTTTCTGCTCCTTTTTTTACAAATAAAATAGTTTTTAAAAAAAATAAATTGTAAAAGTATGAGAATTTAAAAATTTAGTATATAATTGTGTAATAATTACACATTATTTCCTGCTGTCCAAACAATAAATAAATAATCACATTTAAAATTTAAATTTTGCTCATGAGAAAATACATCTCAAAAAGCACAAAAC
>JBQCFI010000283.1:0-8033 GCA_051959325.1 Ginsengibacter sp.
CATTTAGAATCATTACTAAATCCTGTAAGTCCAACAACTGAAAAAGAATACCTGAAAGATTATCCCGGGTTTGATGCTGTATTTAAAAAGCATTTAGTTATTCCAACTTCCATTCAAAGTGAATTTGTGGTTGCCATAAACAGTCAAGAAATAAGGCAGTATTCAGCGATTCAATTTTATGAACACATAAAAAGTAAAATTGACAACCTTTCTTTAAAGCAAAACGAAATTGATTGTGTTGTAGTTTATATTCCGAACACTTGGAAAAATTTCAGGGAACTTAAAAATGAACAAACGTATTTTGACCTTCACGATTCACTTAAATTGTATGCGGTTAAGAAAGGTTTGCGACTTCAATTTATAGAAGATAAATCAATTACATATAGCGACCAAGCAAAAGTAAAATGGTGGCTTTCATTGGGTATTTATGTAAAATCAAACGGAACACCTTGGAAAGTAAAAACTGACAATACAGAAACCGCATTTGTTGGACTCGGCTATGCAATAAGACAAAATGCAAGAAATAAAGTCGTTTTAGGAAGCAGTCAAATATTTGATGGAAATGGAAACGGGTTACGGTTTTTACTTCAACCCATTGAGAAACCAGTTTTGATTGGCAAAAATCCATTTATGAGTAAGGACGATGCTTTTCGCTTGGTAACAAATATCCGAAACACATACCACAAAATTGACCCAGTTATTGGACTTAAAAAGTTGGTGCTCCACAAGACAACACATTACACTCGTGACGAAATTGACGGAATATGTAATGCACTTGAAGGCATTGAAAATATTGAACTTTTGCAAATTCAACAGTTCAGTAATTGGAGAGCTATCAAACTAAAAAAGAATCATTCAACTGGCAAACACGAATTTGACGGCTTCCCAATAGACAGAGGAACAATCATTCAGTTAGATGAATTTAGCTTTTTGCTTTGGACTCACGGTTTAGTTCAAAGTAACGAACTACTAAAACCATACTATCAAGGTAAAAGAGGTATTCCGACACCTTTGCTAATTAAAAGATTTAGAGGTACAGACCCTATTGAAACTGTAGCGAACGACATTTTAAAATTAACAAAGATGAACTGGAACGGAGCAGAACTTTACAAGACAATGCCAGTAACAATTGACTTTTCAAAAAGACTTTCGGTAATGGGAAAACAATTTGAAGAACTTGGAAACAAAGCCTATGATTTTAGATACTTTATATAGAATAACAAAAACACCTGCTGCTAACATTATGCGTATTGAAGAAAGCCCCCTGGCTATCCGAAGTATGTAGTTTCAAACTAAAGAATGGGCTGCTGTCCTGAGTTTCCCTAGCTATCCGAAGTATATAGTTTCAAAATAAAGAATGGTCTGCTGTCCTGAGTTTGCAACTCAGGACATTATCATATGTAAATCCTTTATCTTATTTTTATAAAAAAATATGGGTACAGGAGGATATAAAATCACAGATCAGGGAGCGATGTATTTTGTAAGTTTTGCAGTAGTGAACCGGATCGATGTATTTACAAGAAAAGATTATAGGGATGTAGTAATAGAAAGTATTTGATTGACCTGTCCTGAGTTGCAAACTCAGCACAGTAGTTCTTTTCAATTTAATTTTAAACTAAGAATAGCTGGGGTTGCCAGACGACCTTCCATTTAAATTGAAAAATAATGCACTCTATTTTCATTATTTCAACCACAAGACAAAAAAAACTGAATTATTCGTTAACCATGTTGGCATTGAAATCCCAAAACTCTTATGTGTCGGACCTGACGATTGTTATTAAGTTAAGGACGGACAGTACATCCGCTAACACGCGCATTGGCAATAGCTGGGCGTGACATGCATTTCATTAACTTTTCGTTTGCTATTCATCATTAGTCCAGGCTGAAAATTCTCTATTGAGGTATAAAATAATAATTTCAACTTTTTGTTCGTTTATTGGGCAGACGTTCGGGCAGAAAGTTATAAATTGCCCAGCCGCGTGGCCGTTGTAGGCAACTTTTATGACACAGTATTCTGAAATATATTTTGAAATTTTCGACGGTGGTGACATGATTAGAGTGGAACCATATCAAGGTATCAAGTATGACTCTGCACTTGACTGGGATAGGAATTGGATTAAGACCAAAGTAACAATCAAAGGAGGAGTATTTAGTGGACAATATGTTGCAGACTTTATGACAACAGACTTTGAGCTACTTAAAAGAGATTTTAAAAAACTTGAGAGAGATTTTAATGCGACTGCGAACTTTGAACCTTTAGAGGAACAACTTAAGCTTAACATTTCAGGTGACGGCTTAGGACATTTTGAAGTAAAATGTATTGCACAAGACCAACCTGGTGTTGGCGGGACACTTTCATTCGTATTATCTTTTGACCAAACTGAAATAGCGCGACTTATAGACGAACTTGACAAAATAACCAAAGCTTTTCCTATTTCGGGAGACATGACATTAAAAAATGAATGACCCAAGCTGCCTACAATAACAAGTTTTGCCAACCAGGGAGGAGGAGTAAACATCAGCATTGTGCTGCTATCATCAGCAGTTCGGGCTGACCGATTTCTACGAGCAAACGAACAAAAAGTCAACTTTTTTATTCTACATTCGGCAAACGGTTTCAAGCAGAAGGAAACATTGAACTCCGCACCTGCATTAAGTCCTGTACGTTATAGGTAGTATAAAAACCAAAGACCATCAATGACTAATAATATTGAGAATATCTATTCGGATTTTAGAACCAATTATGAGAATACCCCTGATTTTTCAATTCAGTTTTATAAATCAAATTCAATCTATTTAGACCAAATAAAAGATATCAAGGACAAACAAAGCCTCAGATTCTACATTGAAATAATTTGTAAATACACGGAAGCAGTCTATCAAAAAGATTATTACAATCTTGCCATTGACATCATAGACGAGAAACAAGTTTTTATTGACAACGAAATTCAGAGATTGAATGCTGACGAACTTAAAAACGGTTGGTACTACAGTTTACAGTTTGTCAAAGGAATGGCAAGCTACCATTTAAAGGACTACAAAACGGCAACATCAATATTTAAAACCCTGGTTAAGATGGAACCTGAAAATGACCTTTATAAAAGATGGTTGAGTTATGCGCAATATGGACTTAATATTTGGCTTGTAAGGATAATTAATATTGTTTGCTCACTACTTCTGTTAACTGAAATTCTTTTTGAATCGCGAATAAAAAACTTTTATGTGAGAATATCTATTTTGACGGTTGCACTTTTAGGGCTACTGTCAAATTCGGCTTATGAATATTACATAAAACGTAGTTTTCGTAAAAAGAAATCAAACTGACTAACAAAACTGCCGCCCAGTGTCCAAAGTATATAGTTGACAGCAGCTAATTTCAATTTAATTTTAAACTACGAATAGCTGGGGAGAATCAGCTAGTCATAGGGAATGCAGGTGGAATGCCACCCGTTGCAACCCCGTTTACTACATTACAACCTGCAACAACAATATTGCATTTCATAGAAACAGTACTCCCGGCTGTAGAAATTGCTTTTAGAGGCACTTTTAAGCAACTTTTCTACCTTCCAAAAAGCGATGTTGAACGAATGCATAAATAAAATGTATTTACAAATTCAGGGCAGGAGATTCTAACTGTTATAATTTTAACTGTGGAAGATTGCCCGTTGCCTCGAACTAAAAATCTTGTAACCCGAACACGTAGATCTTTGGTCCAAATATGACAAGAAAAAGACAATAAAAATAGTAGATCAAGAAAAAGACACATACATTTACAGTCTTATCTTATGAATGCGTGTTATCTTATGAATGCATGTTATCTATGAATGCATTGCTTAACGGCATCTTACTCCTCTGCTTTCCGCGATTATTTTTCATCTTTTAAAAAGACATGCATGTATAGGAAACTTACCAGGCACGCAGTACTATGCGGCCTTATCTTATCATCCTGTAGCCTTAATGCGCAATCGCCGGGTGGGGTAGGACGCCAATCACTTTGGCTAAAAGGAAACTTTTCTTCCGATTCGGTTCAGACATCGAGCCTGAATTTTAATCCTGCAACGGATATGAGTGGAATCAGCAAGCAGATCAAAATGCCCCGCGTTGTCGAAGGGCTGAAAAGGGCAACGATCTTTACGGTTCACCAGAATCCGCCCCTGGACCAGGAAAGGGTAGTCTGGCAAATAACTGGTGGTTTTGGTGATCTTTCACTGTCCACGCGAAGGGTGGAAAGCAAAAGCGCGAAAATGGGTTTGGTTTTTGAAAAACCCGAAGCAACTTCTACAAAGCTCAAAAGACCTGCGGCCGTTATTTATACCTACCAGCGACAGCAAGGATCCCCGCCCGCTGAGGACGCAGGAAATAAAGATATTGCCATTGAATTTAGTAGCCCCACACCCTCTTCTCAAACCGACCATTCGGCGGGGTTGGTTGCTGAGGTTATAGTTTATGAAACTCTTTTAAAAGAAAAGGAGATCGCCAGGATAGAAAGTTATTTGGCAATAAAATATGGAATCACCCTGCAAAAGAACTATGTAAATAGCCTCGGTGAAACAATATGGAGCAGAAAAAATGAGGAAGTTTATTCCAATAATATTGCGGGTATAGGCAGAGATGATCACTCTACACTTTACCAAAAGCAGGGCACGAGTAGCAGCTCCCCAGATCAACTAATTATTGGCATTAATAAAATTGCCGTGTCCAATAGGGTGAACAGCGGCCAGATAAATGACAAGGATTACCTGATCTGGGGGGATAACGGGAGGGATTTTACACTCAGCCGGAATGATGGTCAGGCGAAAAGCAACATCCTGCTCTCTGAAAAAAAATGGTTGATGAAGCCTTCGGGCAAAACAGCCAGGACCATTTCAACTGAATTGGAAATCGATACCAGATCATTGCTTCCTGCTGATTTTCCCAAAGAATACTTTTGTTTGGCTATTGACCATTCCGGCTCTGGTGATTTTGTGCCGGAAAATTGCACTTACATTACGCCAGACAATATTTCTGCTGAGGGAATTGCCACCTTCAGTGGATTACATTGGGATACGGACGGTTCCGGAAAAGATGCGTTTAGTTTTGGGCTGAAGACTCGCTTATCTCCAGATACAGATCGGCCGGTAACTTTCCAGGTATACCCCAATCCACTAACAGATGGTTATTATAATGTAGCTGTAACGCTGGACAAACCTGCTGATATTAAGATCAGGATATATGACATCAATCTTCACCTTATAGACTCCAAGAACGGGTCCGGACAGGCTAACTACCTGGTACCGGGAACGATCAATGGCGCGGCAGGTATCTACATTGTCAAACTCTTTACGAATGACAAGGAATTTTCTCAACTTGTTATCAAACCATAATTCATTTCAAGACCGGCCTGTTTGCGGGCCATCAACTATATATATGAAACTTTTTATACTACGGATGCTCTCAATTATTATTGTTTGCGTGTGCTCATCAGGCTTAGCCGATGCGCCCGCTTCTCACCCCTTTGTTAATCCGTGGAAGCACATAGAATATAAGGGACGCCGGGTCGCGTTGAACAATCCGTCCAACACCCGGAAACCAAAGGTAGAAACGCCCGGTTCTGAACTGGGCTCACTGACCGTAAGAAAGTGGGCCGGTAGCCGGCCTACGGATATTAACCTAACCGGTGCGGCACTTCATATTCCAGCAAATGCGATGTTGACTCCCGCCGTGGTATCGGTTACCGCATTGCCCGACGCCGGTATCCCTGCTCTCGATCCTGGACTAATAAACGTAACGGGTCAATATTCCGGTTACCGGTTTTTGCCTCACGGCAGCCATTTTAAAAAACCTGTTACTATTACCCTTGGGTATGACGAAACAAAAATCCCCAGGGGATATACAGCCAAAGATGTGGCTACTTTCTTTTTTGATGAAAAAGAGAAGCACTGGGAACGACTGCCAAGAGCGACTGTAGATGAAATCAATAAAAAGATTATTTCTACATCCACCCATTTTACTGATATGATCAATGGTATACTGGAAGTGCCGGAGTCCCCCGCAACGTTAGCGACTACCCCTAATGCTATGTCGGGTATCCAGTATCCTGATGCCACTTCTCAAATTGTAAGCATAGCGCCGCCGGTGGCCAATTCATCAGGAAGCGCTGCCTTGACCTATGCGATCAGCTTGCCAGCGGGCAGAAACGGCATGCAGCCAGATTTAAGTGTACAATATAACAGTAGTGGCTCCGACGGATGGCTGGGACTTGGCTGGGACCTAAGCACATCGGCGTTTTCTATCGAAACCCGCTGGGGTGTACCCAGGTATGATGCGAACCTGGAAACTGAAACGTACACTCTTGACGGCGCACAATTAAGCCCGGTGGCACATCGCGCCGCGGCAGTGGGGCGCACCGGTGAAAGACAATTTTATCCAAGGGTGGATAACGATTTCCAAAAGATTATCAGGCATGGCAGCAGCCCCACTAATTATTGGTGGGAAGTAACCGACAAGAGCGGTACCCGCAAGTTTTATGGAGGCGAGCCGAATAACGGGCCGGATCCGGCCGCGATACTCACCGACGATGCCGGACACATCGCTTACTGGGCGTTAACAGAGTCAAGAGATGCTAACGATAATTTTGTAAAGTATCGCTATACCAAAGTCACGGATGCCGGCACACCGAATGGTAACCCTGGTTATAACCTGTACCTGGCGTCGGTGAGTTACACAGGACATGGAACCACCGAAGGCAAATATACGGTGCTCTTTACCCGCGATCGTGACCTGGCTGAGACGAAAAGGAAAGATATCAGCATCAGCGGACGCCTCGGCTTCAAACAGGTAACGGCAGACCTGCTCAGGAAGATTGCGGTGCAATACAATGGTCAAAACGTTCGCTCTTATGAACTGAATTATAAGGAGGGTGCCTTCTATAAAACGCTCCTGCAGAACGTTAAACAGTTTGATGCCGCCGGTAAGCTTTTTGCAACTCACAGCTTCGATTATTACAACGATGTGCAATCAAATGGCGTCTACCAGCCACTGAAAGGACCCGAAAATTGGGACCCGAAGGTCGATAATGTAAAAGGAACCTTTTTAAATCCTATTCCCGGGTTCCAGGACCATGCATCTGCGCTGAGCGGAAATAAATCCATCGGCGGAGGCTTTGGTTTAGCAATTACGATTGGTCCGGATGATGATGATCTTGCCTCTAAGTCCAACACTGCAGGTATCGCGTTCGGATTCAACATCTCCACTAATGAAGGCATGTTGGCCCTCGTTGATATCAATGGAGACGGCCTGGTGGATAAAGTCTTCAAGCAAGGTGGCAATTTATATTACCGTGCGAATCAATCTGCGGTAGACAGCAATGTGGCGTTTGGCCCACGTTTGCCTATCAACGGGCTCAACGATTTCAACCAGGGCCTCAGCTGGGGTGTAAACGTAGGATTGGAGTCCAATTTTTTCATATACGCAGGATTAGGCTATGCCCATTCCGAAGACATTACGAACGTGTACCTGCAGGATGTGAATGGCGATGGATTGGTAGATATTGTCAATAACGGAACGGTATTTTTTAATCACCTGGATGGAGCCGGAAATCCGACATTCACTACTTCCAGCGGCGACACACCTAGCCCTATCCGTGCGGGTTCAGGAATCGACAACAGCCTGGTTGTGAATGATTCCGCGGCGTTGCAAAAAGCTATTGATGATAATCCATTGCACGACGTCGTGAAGGTTTGGGTAGCTCCCTTTGACGGCACCGTCAATATTAACGCGCCTGTGGCCCTGTTCCAGGACACCAGCGCCACCGCTAAGTCCTACACAGCTGCTGATGGGGTTCGGGTAGCGATACAGCATAAGGGAACAGAGCTTTGGTCTTCTACCATCAGTGCCAACGACTTTACCCCCAAAGCCCCTACGGGTGTTAATGCAGTTCAGGTTCAAAAAGGCGACCGCATTTATTTCAGGGTTCAGTCCATATTTAATGGTGCATACGACCAGGTTCATTGGGTGCCGGAAATAACTTACAGTAACCATGTTGACGGTTTGAA
>JBQCFI010000284.1:0-2942 GCA_051959325.1 Ginsengibacter sp.
TGCGGTGTGAGGCCTCGGGTAACAATGATCATCCGGGTGCTATCTTTTATCAGGTCTTTAAAACATTCAGCTTCCGGCTTGTATTCCGCAATAATTTTTGCATGCGGATACAACGCTTCAAAAACCTGGATCTCAGAATCGATCACAGGCTTAAAAGTCTCATCCACGCTGATATGTATCGTGCCAGTGCTCGGCGTGTCCACATCGGTTCTTTTATTTTCGTGACAGCTTGTAAAAAACACCCATAACAACGAAAGCATGAATGCTGCCAGTTTTGAAGCTTTTATATGATTGCTCAAATACATCATTCTTTGTAATATTTTTTTCTGATTCCCCTGAAAATTCTCCATGAACCATAAATAATAACCAAAACAGCAAAGATCTTTGCCGGAACACTTGCTGTAAAATCGGTTGAAAAATTAAATTGTTTTGCAAATAAAATAATAATGCCAACGGCAACATAAATAAAGCCCATCCCCATATCGGTAATGCTTCGCATCATCACATAACGCTTCGTTTTATTATCCGGCGTATTTTCAAATTCTTCAAGGCTCATTGTTTACTTTTTTTAAAAAAGACGATTGGCAAGATAAAATAAAATAGAGAAATTGCCATATTTGTTCGTTTACTGCTTTATTTTTTTAAAAACATTCTTTTTGCTTTTACCGACAACTGTGTAATTTATTTAGATGCATATTCTGTTTTTATTGCTGCAACTAAATTGTTAAATCACCGGCATTTCTTCGAGAAACAAAGATGCAGCAATTATTATTTTCCATAAGGAATCTGATAATTACCATAAAATCACTGAACAATAAACATTCCAACAATTAAATAATAGTTTTGCCATTTTAAAAAGATAAATAAGGCTGAATAAACAAATATGAAACCGTCATTGCCACAGGGAACGCGCGATTTTGCTGCAGAAACGCTTCACAAGCGCAGGTTTATAATCGATACCATCAAACAAACCTTCCAATTATATGGTTTTGAACCTTTGGAAACGCCCTCCATGGAAAACCTCGAAACACTGATGGGTAAATATGGCGATGAAGGCGACAAACTGATCTTTAAGATTCTAAATAACGGGCTCGACAACCCTTCCAAAAGAGAAAATATAATAAAAGAATTTGAGCACATTCTTTCCGGCAAAAACAATAAAAACATAACCGAAAGAGCTTTGCGATATGACCTTACCATTCCCTTTGCAAGATTTATGGCAATGAATCAAGGAAAACTTACCTTACCTTTCAAACGCTACCAGGTTCAGCCGGTGTGGCGCGCAGACAGGCCACAGAAAGGACGTTACAGGGAATTTATGCAATGCGATGCAGATGTTGCGGGCACTTATTCATTGATCAGCGATGTAGAGCTGGCAGAAATTTACGCAGATGTTTTTGAGAAATTAAAAATAGATGTTGAGATAAAAATCAATAGTCGCAAAATACTGTATGCATTGGCTGAAGTGTGCGACAGCATTGATAATATGACTGCAATTACCATTGCCATTGATAAACTTGACAAGATTGGCATCGACAAAGTAAAGGAAGAACTAAAAGAAACGGGGTTATCAGAAAAAAGCATCTCAATTATTGAAAATTATATCAGGATAGAAGGTACCAATTCAGAAAAATTAGAAAAAATAGAAGTGCTTATCGGCGCGTCTGAGAAGGGAAAAAAAGGCATAGAAGAATTGAAATTTGTTTTGGATTTTTTAAAAAATAATGACAGCAAAGAAACAAATAACGTGATTTTGGATTTTACTTTAGCCCGCGGACTAAATTATTATACCGGCACCATTTACGAAGTGAAAGCAAATAATGTACAGATGGGCAGCATTGGAGGCGGTGGCCGTTATGATGATCTGACCGGCTTATTTGAAGTTCCAAATATCCCGGGAGTTGGCATCAGCTTCGGCTTAGACCGAATTTACGATGTAATGGAAGAATTGAAGCTTTTCCCTGAAGAAATTAACCGCGCTACCGAAGTTTTATTTTTTAACCTGGGTCAAAAAGAAAGCAAACACGCTTTTTACCTGATGCAAAAACTTCGGCATCAAAATATCAGTTGTGAATTATTTTATGAAAATGTAAAGCTGGACAAACAATTTAAATACGCTACCAAAAAGAACATTTCCTTTGCTGTCATTATCGGCTCAAAAGAAATGGAGGAAAAAAATTGCCTGGTTAAAAACCTTGGAACCGGAGAGCAAAAAACTGTTCCGGAAATGGAATTGGTTGATTTTTTTAAATAATCAATCAAACGATTTTTCAATTTTCACATTTTATCGTTCATGTATTCTCAAATTTGACATTCTTAAAATGTAAATTTGTATTTTCAAATCATCTATTATGGAAACGATTCAAAAGACACCGGTTACGCTCACTCAAAATGCGGTAAACGAAATAAAAAAAATATTGAATGATGGAGCTAATTCCGACAAATATTTGCGGATTGGTGTAAAAGGTGGTGGCTGCTCAGGCATGTCTTATTTACTGGGTTTTGAAAACAAAACAGAAAAGGACGAATTATACGAGATAGAGGGAATTCAGTGTATTATTAATCCTGCACATTTAATTTATTTACACGGAATGGAAATCAATTGGGAAGGAGGATTAAACGCAAGGGGATTTACTTTTAAAAATCCAAATGCAAATACTACCTGTGGTTGTGGAAGTTCGTTTGGCGTATAATTCAACAAAGAAACAAATATCCCTGTTTTCTTATAAATCCTATATTCAGTTGTATCATTAAGTGTTCTTTTAAGTTAGATTTGCAAAACTTAAAAACGGGTAGTGGCGCAGTCCGGTAGCGCACACGTCTGGGGGGCGTGGGGTCGCAAGTTCGAATCTTGTCTACCCGACAAAAAGAGGAATCAAAACCTTTCAATCCTTGTAAATCTTATTGATTTTCAAGGATTTTTTTTTGACTTCAGTCAAATA
>JBQCFI010000285.1:0-5563 GCA_051959325.1 Ginsengibacter sp.
CGCTGTTGCTAAACTTCTCCGATCGCTTTCTGAAACGGGAACTTACAGTCACCCGGTTATCAACGAAAAAGGATGGTGGCACAAAAGTTACCGGGAAAATGATACCGTTTTTTCTAACTCCAGGGTATCGCCGCTGCTGATTCTGGGCAGCACCGGTACTTTGGGGACTGCCTTTGTAAATATCTGTGAAATGCGCGCAATTCCTCATCGCTCATTTTCGCATCAGCAGTTAAATATTACAAATACTGAAGAAATACAAAAAGCAATTGACGAATATAAGCCGTGGGCGATCATCAATGCGACCGGGTATGTAAGAGTAGACGATGCAGAATCAGAACCCGATAAATGCTTTCAGCTAAATGCTGAAGCGCCTGGTAACCTCGCCAGGATTTGTAATGATCATGGGATACAATTGATGACCTTTTCTTCGGACCTTGTTTTTGATGGTGAAAAGCAAAGCCCGTATTTTGAAATAGATTCGGTAAAACCATTAAACATTTATGGGAGAAGCAAAGCCGATGGTGAAAGAATGATTTTGCAAAATTTTCCTTCTGCCCTGATCATCAGGACAAGTGCTTTTTTCGGCCCATGGGATCAATACAATTTTGCCTTTTATATTCTGAATTCATTAAAAGAAAATCAAAGTTGCACAGCGGTAAAAGATGTGATTGTTTCACCAACTTATGTACCCGACCTGGTGAATAAATCATTAGACCTTTTAATTGATGAAGAGCATGGTATCTGGCATTTAAGTAATGATGGAATGCTTACCTGGTATGAGTTTGCGGAAGAACTTGCCTCAAGAGGTCATTTTCAGAAAAAATATATATCGCCTTGCGGTCAACATGAAACGACCTGGAAAGCAAAGCGGCCTCAATATAGTGTTTTACAAAGCGATAAAGGAATTACCTTACCACCGGTCCTGGATGCAATAGACCGATTTTTTGAAGAAAAAACCACCTGATAATGCCCGGAACAAAATTCATGTTTTCTACAGGGATTGAAAACAGCTATCCCAACATCAAACTACCTGACGGCACTTGTAAAAGAGTGGACGAAATGGAAAAATGTGGCCATTATAAATACTGGCAGACTGATTTTTTACTGGTGAAAGAATTGGGAATAGAATATTTAAGATATGGTCCGCCATTGTTTAGTACGCATACCGGCCCGGGCCAATACGACTGGGCGTTTAGTGACCAGGTTTTTAACAGGCTTCGTGAGTTGGAGATTTGCCCCATTGTTGATCTCTGCCATTTTGGTGTTCCTGATTGGCTTGGCACTTTTCAAAATCCTGATTTCCCTTATTATTTTGCCGAATATGCGGAAGCGTTTGCCAAACGATTTCCGGATCTTCAATTATATACCCCTATAAATGAGATTTTTATTGCCGCCATGTTTTCTGCGCAGTATGGCTGGTGGAACGAATGTCTTGCATCTGACGAAGCTTTCGTAACTGCATTAAAACACATCTGCAAAGCGAATGTAATGGCCATGCATGCTATTTTACGCATCCAGCCGGAAGCTACCTTTATACAAAGTGAATCTTCCGAATATTTTCATGCCATCGATCCCGCTGCATCTCCGCTCGCGAGGTTTCTAAATCAAAAAAGATTCCTGTCGCTCGATCTTACTTATGGTTATCCTTTGAACGTTCCTATGTATAATTATCTCACCAGCAATGGTATGACAAGAGAAGAATATCAATGGTTTAGCGACAACCAGGTGAAAGGCAGATGTATTATGGGAAATGATTATTATGTTACGAACGAGCATATTGTTCATGCAGACGGACATACACAGGCTTCCGGCGAAATTTTTGGATATTATGTGATCACGGCACAATATTATCGCCGCTACCGGCTACCTATTATGCATACAGAAACAAATATCAAAATGCCCGCGTGTGTAGAATGGCTGCTAAAGCAATGGGCAAATGTGCATCGTTTGAAACATGATGGTATACCGGTGATTGGGTTTACCTGGTATAGCCTGACACACCAGGTTGACTGGGATTCAGCATTGAGAAATGATGCAGGGAACGTGAATAAATTAGGCTTATACGATCTGGATAGAAAGATTATGCCTGTAGGGAAAGCGTATAAAAAGCTAATTCACCAATGGAAAGATATTATTACGGAAGAAAGTTATGGTCTTGTGTTTCAGAATTGGTAGCGATTTACGGCAAACCAATAAATAACATGTATTCTCCTTCTTCCTGAGTAGAACTTAAGTTTAAGAGCAATAAATTTGAGAATGAATCACCTGGTAAAAACAACTTCTTCTTTTATAATATTTGCAGTAAACAAAGAAAAAAGATCACAAGCTTCAATTTCGTCGTTGCTTACTTTTTGTTTCTGAGCAAAGTGAGCATTTGACGGCTTTTCGGTAAACGGTAAAATCGCTTCGATCGAACTCATTGAGTTTTTAATAGTCTTCAGATTCTGTGGGATCATTTTTTTCATACCTGGGGTTTACAATTAACAAATACAATTTTATGCCATAATTCCTTTCATTCAACTTCCAGGTGTGGGTCTCATTAAATTGCTATTTTTCTATCAGCAGAAAATGCTGAACATGAAGAAGTTAAAAACTACTTTTTTCATCTAAAACTTTCTTCTTTTTTTAGTTGCATGCTGAATACAAATTGCTTCCAGTCTCTTCTTTGTATTTCTGTAGAAATTATTCCCGAACGATACAAACAGATTGCGTCTATGAGGTGTAAATTCTTACAGGAAAAAATAACAATTCAAACATATTTAGCATTTCACCGCAGGAAATAGAATTATAAGAAATCAATAAAAACAGGCGCTCAGGACGATTCTAATTAAAAAAATGGCATAATGTTTTATTGTTTCATTGCACCCCTGTCTCGCATTTTAAATCACACTTTTTTTAATAAAATAAATAATAACTCATGAAAAAAACATTTCTATTAGCAGCATGTTTATGCTTCTACGTTTTCTCACAGGCACAGGTACAGGTGGGTGCCGATAAATCATTTACAAAGTCACTTAATGACTACAGCACATTCGGTTGGTCTACACAAATTGCACACATACCTTCGGATCAGATTTTTGTTTCTCCAAATGGCGTTCTTGTGTTTAATAATCAATCCGTATGGAGCAAAATTAAAAACGCCATCGCTTTCGAGTTAAACGCGAAAGGATTTAAACACCAACAATCCAATCCTCAAATTTTAGTACTTTTCCGCGTAACAGAAAGACCGGGGAAATTAAAAACTTTTAATGGCTATGAAATGATTGATAATGGATTGGATTCTGTACGTACTCCACAAGATACCCAAACAGTTGACATAGACGCCGGCACTTTAATTATCAACTTATTAGATGCAAAATCGGGAGTAGTAGCATGGCAGGGATATGCATCCGGAATTTTAAAACCCGATATGATAAATGATAATACAAAAGTAAGGGAAGCAGTCGCTTCTATATTTCAAAAATTTGATTTCAAAGCAAAACAATAATCGGAAAAATTGAACGCTTTTCTAAAAGTTTTTTATGGAAAGAGATGGTGCAACAAAAAGTATATGGCAGGATTTGCCGCCTTATGTTTCAATGAAAACAAATGCTGCACAGCATTATGATGTGATCATTGTAGGAGGCGGCATCACCGGTATTACTACCGGTTTGCTTTTGCAAAACTCGGGTAAAAAATGCCTGGTTGCTGAAGCAAAAAATATCGGATTTGGTACTAGCAGTGGCACTACTGCGCATCTGAATACCATCTTGGATCTTACCTACTCGGAAATTGAAGAAAATTTTGGAGAAGAAAACACCAGGATTGTTTTAAGTGCAGCGATGGAAGCAATTAACCTAGTGGAAAAGAATGTAAGAACATACAATATTGATTGTGATTTTGGTGAGCGGTCAGGTTATTTATTCTCGACGGATGCGAAGCAGACAAAAAAATTAGATGATGCATATATTGCATCAAAAAAAGCCGGTTGCGATGTAGAATATGCTGACACAATCCCTGTTCCGGTTGATTTTCAAAAAGCGTTGGTTTTTAAAAGACAGGCACAAATTCATCCAACAAAATATCTATACGGACTTGCAAAGGCATTTGAAAATGCAGGTGGCACCATTCTTCAGAATTGCAGGGTGACGGAAGTAAAAAAAGGCAATGATAAAATGCTGGAAGTGAACACATTTTTAGGAAAAATAAATGCTGCAAACGTAATTTATGCCACTCACATTCCGCCCGGCGTAAATCTGCTTCATTTCCGTTGTGCGCCATACCGCAGTTACGCTATGGCGGTTACTTTAAACGGTGATTATCCTCGCGACCTGGCTTACGATCTATACGATCCGTATCATTATTACCGTAGCCAGGAAATTGATGGAAAAAAATATTTAATAGCCGGAGGCGAAGATCACCGGACAGGAGAAAAAAAAGATACCGAGGAATGTTTCAGGCAGTTAGAAAGGTATTTAAGACAATACTTTAATGTAGAAGAAGTGGTATACAAATGGTCCTCGCAGTATTTTGATCCTACGGATGGATTGCCCTACATTGGTCATTTACCCGGTAATCCTGACACTGTTTTTGTAGCAACCGGATATGGAGGCAATGGAATTACTTACAGCCAGATAGCAGCGCAAATTCTTACTGATCTAATTGTAAAAGGAAAAAGTGAATATAAAGCGGTATTTGATCCGTCGAGAATAAAACCTGTTGCAGGATTTGAAAAATTTATTGAAAATGCTGCTGATGTAACCGCAACCTTTATCGAAAAGCTATTCCCGCCGGGAAAAATAGATCCTCAAACTTTGAAAAATGGTGAAGCCAGATTAATAAAATATGAGAATGAATCGATTGCCGTTTATAAAGACGAAAACGGACAAATCCATTCGGTAAATCCGGCTTGCACACACATCGATTGCACGGTTGCCTGGAACACCGCTGAGCAGATCTGGGAATGTCCTTGCCATGGTTCCAGATTCAATAAAGATGGAGAAATGGTTACAGCGCCGGCAAGAAAAGATCTTCAAAAAATTGAAATCACATAATATTTTTTTTAGAAGCAGAAGTCTCTTTTAAAAGACTGGCTTGAGTTACAGCGCTTCTCCCGCGATGATATATGGCAACAAAATTGTAGTGAAATCAAAAGAAGAAAACTGCAAAAGTATTTGCGCCCCCTAAAATAAAATTGCAATGAAATATTTTCGCCCCCTTTCCGAATCAATGATTCAAAAATTAAAGCAATGCAGGCAGTCCGAAATAGATGGAACTGCTGAAGAAAGGCCGTGTACCATGGAAGATATGAATTATGCAGTAGCGCCCTTATTCAAAAGAGGATTGATAGAAATAAACAAACAAGTAGTGGATAATAAAATCCTGCATTGTATTTATGTTTCAAAAGATGGATTAGAATATTTGGAAAAACTGGAGCAGGAATAGGATCAGATCCATTTTGCCACCATCTTCAGCAGTTCTTTCATCTGAAATGGTTTTTCTAAAAAGTCATCCGCTCCTGCTTCTTTAGCCATTTCGCTGATTCCTGGTGTTGCGGAAACAATAATTACCGGAATATCTTTCG
>JBQCFI010000286.1:0-2801 GCA_051959325.1 Ginsengibacter sp.
ATTTTAGATGCCGTCAGGGATTATTGCGACAGAAACAACCTGCAAAGCAATATGGCTGCCAAAGAAGGCAATCCTAAAAGAGAGCGGAAAGAGAAATCTACTGAAGAAAAAACTCCTACAAATATTATCTCTTTCAACTTATTTAAAGAAGGAAAATCTATTGCTGAAATTGCAAAGGAAAGAAATTTTGCCATCACTACTATCGAAGGACATCTTGCCTCGTTTGCAGCAAATGGAGAATTGGATATTAATAAAATGGTTTCTGAAGAAAAACAACTTTTGATAAAAGAAGCCGTAAAAATTCATGGCAGCGAAAGTTTTAAAACGTTAAAAGAGAATTTGCGTGAAGACGTCACTTATGGCGAAATAAGAATGGTAATAGCTGCTCTGAAAGGTGATGAAAGGGCCTAAATTTTGTCACCGGATCCTTTAAAAAAAATAACTCTTTTTCCGATTCACACTTCCAGTTATTTACGAAAACAGGAAATACAAATCATCCCTTTTCGAAATGGAGAAATAGAAGTTTATTTGGCTTAAACAAACAAAATCCAACCGGTTGATTCTTTTAAATTTGTCCACAACTATTGTCAATTACTTTTAAACTGTTTATTATGCACTATGATTGGAACCCGTTTAAAATAGACGACGGAGAATCTATTCGCCGTCACGAGCAATCCTGGAATTTTGACCAGCGAAATGAAAGTTATTATCTCGGCAAAATAAATGAAGCGGGCGATAGTGATTTAAGCATGCGCTATTTCACGGATGGAAAGACCGGCCGCTACTATCGCAAGGGCGAAATTATACCTCAGGAAGAAAACGAAACAGAGATTAAAGATCCTTTTCGAAATAATTCTTACGAAGGCAAAAGAAAAAGAAATTTTAGCTTTAAGCTGGCCGGCGGCAAAAGGAAAGAACAATAATCCTCTTTACAATTGACCACGAGTCAGTTGTTTTATGAAACCGGGAATCAGTAAACCGACAAATAATGTGAATTGCTGTTTCGGATTTAATGCTCTTTTCTAAGCGTCGTGAATTTGATTTTCAACTACTGCCAATTGTAAAATGGAGGTCTCAGTTTGTGGCCTCCATTTTTCAAATGATACTCTAATAATAACGATTAATACAAAGAACGAGTCAATTATTACTCAATCGGCGGCTTTTATTGAAATTCTACACTCGGATGATAGCGTTTTACGCGATGTAGCGTATTTACATCAGTATGGTGCATTTCCATTCCACCTTGTGCACCAAGTTTCAGCACTATATCAGATGAATGGGTAAAAGTTGCGTCATCATTAAATTTGAAAGTACTTGCAAAACTTTTCAGCTCTGCCCGACCCAGTAAATATTTATTTTGAAGAATACCATAGCATGGGTCACCTGGAGTTGCTTTAAAATGAATTTCCCTGTCACTTGGTTTGGCATCGGCACCGGCCATAATCGCAATTCCACGTCCAAATACCACCGTACGAATCACCTGCTGGTTTTCTTTATCCCAAAGAATATATCCTACTTCATCATGAAACGGATCCATCGCTTCTTCTCCGTGACGCCATGCAGTCGATTTGTAGCTCAGTCCTTCCATAGATTGCTTTCCATTTTCCTGTATGGGAATAGGTTTAAACGATGCTTTTTCAAAGTAAGTAGTTTCGGAAGTTTCGTCCTGTTTGTTGTGATACGATAAATCCACGCCCACGTTGCCTTCCCATTCACCAACGAGGGGAGTCAGCGGCCCTAATTTCTGACCGCCAAATTTTGCATTTTCTGCCATAATATATAATTTTTTTGATACTTGAAGGGCTAAGTTACAGATTTTGAGATTAAAAGTTTCCCGACTCTAAAGCCCAATTGCGATGGCTTTTTGGTTTTTCAACGGCCAATCGCCAGTATCTTTCCCCGTCAAATTCCTAAACCAACCTTGGTTCATTCTTTACTTTGTTGCAGAATCCGATGGAATTTATTATGTATCAATTTCGATACATAAATCGAAGCGGTATCGAAGGCATATCAAAGATGTATCGAAGGTGTATTGAAGAGATATACGAAAAATTCGGCTTTTATTGCTTATGGATGTCATTATTTAAAAGAAGCGATATAATATGAACAAGATCAATTAAAAGAGAAGCTTCCTTCTGTAAGGCTGCAGGTTTCTCATTAAATTTACTCAAACAATTTTCCTTATGCCAAATGTTTTGAACAAATTCAACTAAAACTTACTTCAAGAGATTAAATTTGAATAAAGATTCAAGAAAACAATATTTGAAACGAACTTAAAATGTCTTATAAAAGAAAAGGTCAGTTAACAGTTTTAGGTGAGTGGGCTAAACATCTGCGAAAATTCAAGCGAAGGCAATTTTGGAAAGGTGAACGAACCGCAGGTAAAAAGTTACTTAGAACTGAAAGAAAAGAATTTTGCTAAATTTTCGAAACTGAGTTGAACTTTCCAAAAAACTTCTTGCCCAACTTATTTATTTCCCTACCTTTGCACTCCCAAAAAAGTTCTTTATAGAAATCATTGAATGGGAGTCTTGTCATTCTGAGCTTGTCGAAGAAGACGGACGTTAACACCAAAAAATTAAAAAAATGGCAAAAGAAATTACAGCCTACGTCAAGCTTCAATGCAAGGGCGGACAGGCTAATCCGGCACCCCCAATCGGCCCGGCGCTCGGTTCAAAAGGTATCAACATCATGGAGTTCTGCAAACAATTCAATGCAAGAACCCAGGATAAACAAGGGAAAGTTCTCCCGGTTCTCATTACAGTTTATGGCGATAAATCTTTCGATTTTATCATTAAAAC
>JBQCFI010000287.1:0-4605 GCA_051959325.1 Ginsengibacter sp.
CAACTCTACACGGAAATGATGCCATTATGTAGCCGTCTCATAGGGGTTGGACGAGGGATTGCAGGTTTTGCTGCCATGTGGTATATCGCTTCGAGAGTATGGCGTCACCTTTCTAATGCGGAGCCGATTGATTTCTACCCGCTGTTCAGACCATTTGCAATTGGGTTTTGTGTATTGATTTTCCCATCAGTGTTAGCAATAATAAACGGTGTCATGAAACCCACCGTAACTGCAACTGTTGCAATGGTAGAAGGGTCCGATAAGGCTATTGCTGTTTTGCTTAAACAAAAAGAAGAAGCGATTAAGGACAGTAAAGTATGGCAGATGTATGTAGGAGAAAGTGGAAGTGGCGACCGGGATAAGTGGTATAAATACACCCATCCCAATGAAGATCCTTCCAATGAGGGAATCTTTGAAGGCATTGGCAATGATATCAAATTTGCGATGTCGAAAGCATCATACAATTTCAGAAATTCTGTGAAGGAGTGGATGAGTGAAGTATTGAGGGTATTGTTTGAGGCAGCCGCTTTGTGTATTGATACTTTGCGGACATTTCAACTGGTTGTACTTGCTATCCTTGGCCCTCTGGTATTTGGTCTTTCCGTCTTTGACGGATTTCAGCATACCCTTACTGTATGGATCGCCCGGTATATCAATGTCTTTTTATGGCTTCCCGTAGCTAACATTTTCGGAAGCATTATTGGTAAAATTCAGGAGAAGATGCTCGCGCTTGACCTCTCTCAAATACAGCAATCTGGCGACACGTTTTTCAGCAGAACAGACATGGCTTATCTCGTGTTCATGATCATAGGTATCGTTGGATATTTCACAGTTCCTTCTGTTGCCAACTATATCGTTCATGCAGGTGGAGGTGGCGCATTTGGTCATAAAGTGACCAGCCTTTTCAGCAACTCTTCCAGAATGATTGTTAATAGAGCATCGTCTGGTGTTGGTATGGCGGCCGATGTAATGGGCAATACTGCAAGCCGTGTTACTCAAAGCATGGCAAATAATGGCGTATCGAACTCCTACTTCAATGATAACAATAACCGGTATAAGCAAGATAAGTTGAAAGGAAATTCATGAAAAACTAAAATAAAAGCCATGTTCAGAAAGATGAAAAATATTGACAGTGCCTTCCACTATGTGCGTGGATTTACCATGCTAGTAATTACTGGTTGTGTCGGTATTTGCTGTTTTGCGTTGTACAAAAGCTTCGGCCTCGTGTCACAGATGCAAGGGAAGATTTACATTTTGGCAAATGGAAAAGCATTGGAAGCTTATAGTTCGGAAAGGAAAGAGAATATTCCTGTTGAAGCAAGAGATCACGTGAAAACCTTTCACCAATTATTTTTTACCCTTGATCCCGATGAAAAAGCGATTAACGCCGGTATTACCAAGGCGCTTTATCTCGCTGATGGCAGCGCCAAAAGGATTTATGATGACTTGAAAGAAAACGGCTATTACGCGGGACTTCTATCCGGAAACATCAATCAGACCATCCGTGTTGATAGTGTAACCATTGATATCAATCAATACCCATACCGGTTTCGTTGCTATGCTACTCAAAATATTATCAGGCCTGCCAGCATTACAACACGCAGTCTCATAACAGAAGGCGCATTGCGAAATGTTTCCAGAAGTGATAATAATCCTCATGGCTTTCTGATAGAACGGTGGAATACAATTGAAAACAAAGATTTAAAAACGGCGAATAGAAGATAGTAAAAATGAAAATTATGAAAAATATTTTTTCGAAAAGGAAAAGCGAAACAATGGGGGAGAGGAACACCCTTACTAAAGGAATAAATAAGAGCTATGAACAACTAAAGCGCCGCTGGGCCGATTGGATGAATGCTCATACAATATGTTTCACCAGGCAAAGATGGATTGTTCTGTTGCTTCTGTTCATAGTATGTGTTGGTGGTGCCAGTGTCTGCATTATCATCAATTCTTTTCGTTTGGATGAAAGCCGTTTAATATTGATCACGCCGATCAAAAAACCCAATCATATTTTAAAAACAGGAGAAGGAAACATTGGAATCAAAAGCCTGTCTGCTAAGGATTACAGTCATATAAAAGAAATCAGATACTATATGGACAGCCTTATTAAAAGTTCATCCGGAAAAATTATATACGACAGCATCACCTCCCTTCATCCTGGCATAATGGACAGTTTACACTTTATAGAAAATTATTTTCAACAATTAAAATAGTAGAGATGGAAAAGCGAGTAAAAAGTTTAAAAGAGAAAAAACAGCGAAAATTTTTATTGGTTTTGCCGCTACTGGTATTACCATTCTTGACCATCATGTTTTGGGCATTGGGTGGAGGAAAAGCAGAAAAGCCGGTGTCAGTAAAGGCCGCCGGATTTAATTTTTCCTTACCTGATCCAACATTGAAAGATGATAAGCAAAGAGATAAAATGAGTTACTACGACCAGGCAAAGAAAGATTCTTTAAAATTTCTGGAGTTAATAAAAAATGATCCCAATTTCAAAAGAGATAATTCACCGGACACGAATGATGTGTCGGTTGTTTTTACACAAGGTTCACCTGTATCGAATAAAACCGGCTTAAATCCTTCAATTTATGACATTGAAGATTATTCCGATGCTAATAGTAAAAAGGTTTATCAAAAATTAGCCGAATTGGATAGGGAATTAAATAAACCGGTAGCCAAAACGAGCCTTGAAAAACGTAATCTACGTGAAGATAAACCATTTCGAAAGACATCTGTTAATACTGAAGTAGAAAGGTTAGAGCAAATGATGAATGTAATGAATCAGCCGGATGAAGGCGATTCAGAGATTCAACAGTTAAATGGGATGCTGGATAAAATACTGGATGTGCAGCATCCGGAAAGGGTGCAGCAAAAATTAGAGCAAGTTTCCAATGCAAATAGAAAGCTAATGTTGAGTGTTTCGTCCAAAGAAACAAGCGATGTTGTATCCTTAATAGATACCGGCCATGTTGAAGATAATTTAATAAATGCTTTTTATTCACTTGATGAAAACTTAGGTACGACCGAAAATAAAAATTCAATCCCGGCGGTCATTCACGAAACACAAACAATAGTAACAGGATCTACGGTTAAACTCCGATTGGCGAATGAAATAACAGTGAACACCATACAGATTCCAAAGGACAATTTTGTATTCGGAATTGCATCTCTGAATGGCGAAAGATTGAAGATTAATATCAACAGTATCCGTTATCAAAATTCTTTGTTTCCGGTTAACCTTTCTGTTTATGATCTGGATGGATTAGAGGGAATTTACATTCCCGGCGCAGTTACCAGGGAAGCTGCGAAACAATCTGCTGGCCGCTCGATCGAGAATTTCGGAGTCTCTTCCCTTGATCCAACCTGGCAAGCACAAGCTGCTACTGCCGGAGTAGAAGCAGCAAAGTCATTATTCAGCAAAAAAATAAAGCTGGTCAAAGTAACGGTTAAAGCCGGTTACCAGGTTCTTTTAAAAGATGAAAGTAAAATGAATCAAGCAAAATAATCAATAACCATAAAATTCCAAAAGATGAAAAAGATCAGTGAAGTAGCGGTAATCGGGATTTTCCTTCTCATTTCGACATATAAAGATTATGCCCAAACAAACAGCTTATTAAAGTTGCAAGAAATTAAGCCATACCATGCAGAAGCCGCATTTTCAAATACTACCAACATTGTTTTCCCCTATCCAATTATCAGTGTTGATCGTGGAAGTAAAGACATATTGGCGCAAAAACCCAAAGGAGTAGAGAACGTCTTACAAATCAAAGCTGCCAAAAGGAATTTTGCTCAAACCAATTTGAGCGTAATGACTGCCGACGGCAGATTAAATTCTTTTCTTGTGGATTATTCAGAGCAGCCTTCTATTCTAAACATCTGTTTAAAGCAAGAAGAAAATAAAAACGGGACAACTATTTTATCCCAAGGCGTTAACCAAAGGGAAATGGAAGCGAATGCAAATAATGCAATCCAATCAACCGAAAAATTTCGATGCATTCGGAAGAAAAGATTTGGAATACAGTTCTCCCTGGCAGGCTTATTTATAAAAGACGATGTAATGTACATGCGCTTTAATATTAAAAACGATACTTACATCAATTACGATATTGATCAACTCCGTTGCTATATCCGCGATTCAAGAAAAGCAAAACGAACTGCTGCGCAGGAAATAGAAATCAAGCCTTTACTTACCTATAACATGACAGGGAAAGTAAAAGCAAAGCAAAATCACACTTTCATTTTTGCTGTATCAAAATTTACCATTCCGGATAAAAAGATACTCATTATACAACTCATGGAAAGGGATGGAGGTCGGCATTTGAAACTGCAAATACCTAATAGAAAAATAGTTCAGGCAATACCCCTTACATATTAATAGTACAGCCATTTTCGAAATGAGTAATGGCACATAGCATCAACATATTACAACTAACCGATTTCAAATATTTTATAACAATTAAAAAAAGACAATCATGAACCAGAAAAATTTTGAATACCTGCGTGATCAGGTAAAGTACACCGGTTTTGGGGAAGGTTTAGAAAATGACCTTAAACAAAAATTAGAGAAAGGTGAGCCGGAATTTAAAATACAATTCCAAACAC
>JBQCFI010000288.1:0-2679 GCA_051959325.1 Ginsengibacter sp.
AAAACAGCGTCAGTAAAGAATTTTATTTCAAACCATTGAATCAATTAATCCCGAACCTTCAACCCGAAAAAATTTCAAATGTTAGTTGAGCAAAAATTAAACACCTTACTGGAACTCATCAACACTTCCAGCAATGACGAACTTATCTGGATCAACGGATATCTGAACGGCGTTCTTTCAAAACAAAAACCGGAAGTAAAAGTTGCCGCAAAAAATGCTACGCAAAAAATTACGATCGTTTACGGAACTGAAACAGGAAATTCAAAAAGACTGGCAACAGATTTTGCTGCCAAAGCAAAAAAACTGGGCCATCATGCAAAGATCCAGGGCCTTGATCAGTATCGTCTCACTGATCTTTCAAAGGAAGAATATTTGTTGACCATTATGAGTACTCATGGTGACGGCGAACCTCCTGTAGCTGCACAAAAGTTTTATGATTTTGTGCATCAGAATGAATTGAAACTTTCCAAATTAAAATACAGCGTTCTTGCCTTGGGTGATTCTGCTTATCCTCTTTTTTGCAAAGCCGGTGAAGATGTGGATGAGCAATTGAACAAGCTCGGAGCCAACAGAATCGCTCCTTTACAGAAATGTGATGTAGATTATGATACAGAAGCAGAAGAATGGTTTTCAAAAATAATCGGCGCATTAAATGAAAATTCAGGAAGCGAATCTTCACAAATTTCAGCACCGGTTGTTAAAAAAACTTCTGGTAAAAAGATATACAATGGCAAAATAATTTCTCATGTGAATTTAAATGACACAGGAAGTAATAAGGAAACTTTTCATATCGAAATTGAGGCAGAAGATGTGGCTTATTTACCCGGCGATTCTATTGGTATTATTCCGGAAAACAAAAAAGAAATTGTTGAAAAGATTATTACGATAACAGCTATTGATCCCACGACCAATCTTGATCATAAAGACGAATTAATTTCAGTGTATGATCTTTTGAAGAAAAAATTAAACATTCTCAATTTGCCGGAACGTGTTGTGAAAAAATATGCTGCTGTGGTGCAACAGGAAATTCCCGCAACAAAAATTGATTTGCTGGATCTATTGAAAATCTATTCTGTAAAAGATGCCAATCAATTTATAGAAGTATTGAAGATTTTGGAACCCATCGCACCAAGACTCTATTCAATTTCTTCTTCGCCGGAAGCACATACCGGGGAAGTTCATATCACTGTTGCCAAAAATTGTTTTAGAATAAATGATGAAGTGAAACATGGGCTTGCCTCTGAATTTTTATCATTGTTAAATGAAGACAATGAATTGCCTTTTTATATTTCTCCCAACAACAATTTTCGTTTGCCGGAAGAAGATAAAAATGTGATCATGATCGGCCCTGGTACCGGCATTGCGCCGTTCCGTTCTTTCCTTTGGGAACGAGATTCAACAGGCGCTTCCGGCAAAAACTGGTTGTTCTTTGGTGAGCAACATTTCATCACTGATTTCCTTTATCAAACAGAAATTCAAAATTTTGTTGAGACCAATTTGCTCACAAAAATTGACATCGCTTTCTCACGGGATCAGCAGGAAAAAATCTATGTACAACATAAGATTCAAAAAAATGGCGCAGAGTTTTTTGAATGGCTGGAAGCAGGAAGTTATGTTTATTTATGTGGTGCAAAAGAACCAATGAGTGTTGATGTGGAGCAAACGATTTTGCAAATCATTGAGCAATTTGGCGAAAGATCAAAAGACGAAGCAAAACAATATTTAGAAAATTTAAAAGAAACAGGAAGATATCTTACTGATGTTTATTAAGCTGAATGCAGAAAAACAAAAAGCAGCAGTCAGTAAACGAACAAATAATCAGGATTCTTTTTTGGAATCTATAGAACGCATTTATAGAAATCATGTCAGAAAAATTACCATTATTAGAAAGAGTAAAAGTTGAAGGCAATGCCCTTCGCGGAACAATTGCAGAAAGCATTAAAGATGAACTTACCGGTTCAATGCGTGAAGAAGACACATTGCTTATGAAATTTCATGGAATGTATCAGCAGGATGACCGCGACCGCAGAGAAGAAAGAGCCAAAAAGAAATTGGAACGTTTGTACAGCTTCATGATTCGTCTTCGTATGCCGGGCGGCATTCTTACTTCTGAACAATGGCTTGCATTGAACAACATTGCCGGAAAAGATTCTACCAATGAATTGAAAGTCACTACGCGCCAAACCATTCAATTGCATGGCGTTTTAAAATCAAGATTGAAACCGACTCACCGGGTTTTTAATAGTGTTCATCTCGATACCATTGCTGCCTGTGGCGATGATAACAGGAACGTAACGTGTAGTCCAAATCCTGTACAATCACCGCTTCACGAAGAAATTTTTTCTTACGCAGGAAAGATCAGTAAGATGCTGAAACCCAAAACGAGGGCCTATTACGAGATATTTTTAGATGAAGAAAAAATAGTGGATAAAAAGCTGGAAGAAGATCCGTTGTATCGTGATTCTTATTTGCCACGCAAATTCAAAATAGGTATTTGTATTCCTCCCAATAATGATATAGATGTTTTGGGAAATGATTTGGGATTAATTGCCATTGTTGAAAATAACCACTTGCTTGGTTTCAATTTTGCCATCGGAGGAGGTCTTGCATTCACTTTTGGCAATCCTGATACTTATGCAAGATTGGCTACAGAAATAGGTTTTGTTCCGGCCGGTGAAA
>JBQCFI010000289.1:0-97641 GCA_051959325.1 Ginsengibacter sp.
ATGTAATGCATCCCTTTATGTACATGCAGATTTACATCCACAACTATCCCTAAATGATTCACTGCTTTATTAGGTATATCATCCATCAATCTCTTGTAGTCGTCAACTCCTGCAATTTCACCATAATCGTTAACTCCTATAAATATTTTTCCACCCTGCGCATTAGCAAAACCACAGATCCATTTTAGATACTCATCTCTCCATGATAGCTTGTATTCAACGTTTTGTGTTTCCGCTTTGTCCATCGCACCAATCAATTTCTTCAAGGCAAAATTATTCACAATACTTCTACGTATCCTATATAAAATATATGCAGGATGCACGACAAATGCAAGCATTAAAAATGATTAAAAGCTACAACAATAACATAATAATTAGTGCCGCAGCCTGTTGCACAAAACGGATTACAGTGAATGAAATGGACAGGAACCGGCTTTGGGTAAGTGGCTGCACCGCTTCTCCGCGCAACGGCTTTCCGCCTACGGGGAAAGGAATGCCGTTGCGATGCTTTGGGAGATAACCGATACTATCCAGTTGTTTTCTGCTCCTTCCCGTATAGTCAATTGCAGGTCGCCTGTTATATTTAATGCAGCCACGCTGCTGAAAAAATTTGTTCTTTTCATTGTTCAACATTTTTTTGATTAAATAATTTCCATACAGTCTTGTATAGTTTTACTTCTGTGCTATCTCATTTAAAAAGCAAGCCCCACAGCCCCCACAGCATCAGGGATGAAGCTGCCCACTTCAATACCCATTCAATAGAAAGCGTAATCAATCCCACAAAATAGTTATTGAAATGCTGCAGGCCGCCTAAGCCTCTGCGGTTGAATTGTCGCATACCGATAAATAGCCTTATTGCTAAACCGATTAAAAACATGGTTGGGTAAGGCATAGCCTGTAATAGTTTGATTAATGTTTCCATAACCTTCTATTTTATGGGTTAAATAATAAGTCAATGGCTAACACGAACTTGTGGTTACTATGTTTTCGTGTAGTGGTGTACAAAGTCATGCAATGCACAATATACAATGCAGTATAGCCATCAAACAACTGGTCAGCAAACAGACGACTCTGCGTATGCAATCTCTTTCCATACTTATCTATTTTGCTCCTAACTTCTTCTACAAAGGATAGCCACGCTTCAACTGTGAGTAATCCGTTTTCCCATTGGTTCCTTGTTAACTGTTCATCTTCCTGTATGGTAAGGCACATATTGTTTGTGTATTTCAATAAGGCAGGTATTTCCTGCGGAAACAGTTCATGCAGTATCCGCGCTTTTTCTACGTTTATTAATTGCTCTAAAGGTTTCATAACCTGGTTTTTTAAAGTGGATAATAAGGACAGGCGGACATTGCCGCCTATCCATTTGTTGTTAATTCAGCATAAGTGAGGCTGCACCATCCTTTGCAAACTGGCTGCACAATTCAAATGCTTTCTGTGCTTTAGCCTGCGCTGTACCACCCATTACAATGGATTGCAGTTTGCTTTCATCATCTTTGTAATTGCGTACATTCTGATAGTACCCTGTTACCGCATTGTATGCGCCGAATACTGTTCCTTTGGTTGAAATCATCTGTTGGGTATCTGCTATCATTCCGTAGGCAAAGGCATCTTCCACTGTATTTTTGAACACGGTTGACAGTTCATCATCTGCACCTTTTTTAAGTGCATCCAATGTTTCCTTGTTAGGACAAAGCGCCAATTGAATAAGTTTCTTTACATCTTCATCACAGATGCGCACCTTTGTCCATTGGTTGAATATTCCCTCCAGTTGAATACTTAACTGATTAGTAAGTCCCATTACTTTGTGAGCATTCTCAAGGCGCTGCTTTGCACCCGAAGTATGGCGTATACGTACCACATTAGACATATTGCCCAATGCAGCGTTAAGGGTGTTTTGACAAACAATGCGCACAGGCGTAAAGGCGGCGGTAATGCTTCCCGTGCCATCGTGAGAGGTTGTCAGAAAGATGTATTTCTCTGTAACGTCATCACCATCGCCCACACGGATGTAGTCGGGAAGTTTAGCCGTAATAAATACCCGTTCTCCGTTACCTAATGCACCTGCGGTTTCGTATAGAATGCCATCGCCACCACCTACAATCGCATCAAAAAAAGCAAAAGCATCTTTGTTCTGAACGATTTGATAATCCTTGCCAACTACCCCAAAAACCTGATTGGTATCGGTTCGCATGGTTGCGAAGTTGTCAGGCAGTAGAATGTTACCGCCTTCATTTATTTCGCCATCATCGCCTATGCTGATACCTGTGCCACGAGTATATAAGGGAGATTTGATAACCTCGAAGTCCAATCCTGCATATTTGATGGCTTCGGCACTGGTGGGATATTGCTCTACTATTTGCCCCAAGTTGTGCCATGCTTTTTGTTGTACGCTAAAGAAACTGTATTTGCCGGTACGTTCGTTATAATTAAGATTTTGTGCCATGATTGTAATTTTTAAAAAGTTGATAAATGAAAAATGAATGATTAGAAAGGCAAATCGTCTGTGCCATTGTTAGCAGGTGCTGCGGAGTTGTTTCTGTTACCACCTGCTACGGTTTCAGACCGTTTACTACCTCCATACAATTTGATTTGTGATGTATGAAAATTGAGTGCTGCGTGTGCCTTTCCATCGTTACCTATCCAAGCCTTTGCGCTTACTCTGCCGATAAGTTCAACCAATGCACCTTTGGTGAGTATCTTAGCTACATTCGTTGAAATCCAGTAGGCGCAGTTGAAATACTCGGTGCATTCCACTCGTTCGCCTTGTTTGTTTCGGTAGCTGTCGTTCACCGCTACGGAAAAATTAACCACTTGTTTGTCGCTCGGCAGGGTGCTAATTTGTGCATCCCTCGTTAGTCTTCCAATGATGTTCATGTCGTTTGATTTTAATTGTTAAACCATTTATTTTAGTTTGTCTTTTTTTCACGCCGCCTGCCCCAAAGAGCATTTTTCCAAAAGAAAAAACGGAAAAAAAGAAAGCAGATAAAAAGTGCGGGAAAAGCGGAAAACCAAAAGGAAACGGAATAAGTCCCGAAGGGTGGATTTGTGAGGAACGAGCAAAGCCATTATGCCGTAGTCTTTTTGTTTTCCAATTGGCTTTACCCGCAATAAATTAGCTGCCTTTTTATCCGTTTCGATTGGAAAATGCCGAAGCAGGCTGGTTGTCATTTTAGCTCATTCAGCTTTATAGTAACTTTTACTGTGAAGCATGAGGGAGATGGAAGGCGGCGAAGAAATGAGCCGGTCGCGATGGAATCGTGACGGAAGCGTAGCGAACCCTGGAATGACCCGACCCGAAGGGACATGCCCCAAAGAATATACGAAAACCGAAGAAATATCTCCGGCTTCAGTTTCGCATGAGTTGACATGCAACAGAATTTGATTTTATTGTAAATAGTTCTTTGATTTTAAGTCAGAAACGTTTTCAGAAACACCATATAGTAAATCGACAAATAAACCATATGGTTTATTTTCTCGCTCATGCAAAAAATATACGCATTTTTGTTTCTTTTTGCCCATTTCCTGCTCCCACACTCGCATTGCATTTCGCCACACTCAAATGTTTTCTCATTTGCTTACATAGATGAAAATTCTTCCTTTGTGGTACAATAATGATTTAGCTTATGAAGATTCCAAAAAAATTCAACAAAAGGTTTGTTATTCTGGCAATTATAATAGGTGTCTTTGCGGGAGTTCAATTGGTACAGCCGGAAATAAACTATCCGCCTGTGACAGCAGATTTTTCTGCTCCTTCAGAGGTAAAAGAAATCATCGTAAGGGGTTGTTATGATTGTCATTCCAGTTTTCAATTGCTTGGGTAAATATCCAGATTCTTGCGAACGGAGATAAGTCATAATGAACCAAATGCCAATCGTTGACAAACTCGCCTTCCGCCGAATATTTACTGCCAGGAAAAACCATTTTTTTCCTTCATGTAATTTATATCTGCCTTATTTGAGGTTAATGATTGCCTGACAGACACCGTAATTATTGAGGTATGAACTTTACGATTTTGTCCTCAATTGATACTTTTTACAGGATTTGTTTCTGCCTTTCTGGAAACCGTAGTCATGCTGTTGATGAACTCAGTTGGGGTTTGACTTGTTTGAGTCTTAAAGAATCTCATCAGATGGTTTGGCTCTGAAAAATTAAGCTCGTAAGCAATCTCATTAATATTTTTGTTCGAATGAAGAAGCAAGTTTTGTATTTCAAAAAGAAGTCGCTGTTTTAGCAATTGAGTAGCGGTCGTGTTGAACTGGGCTTTGACCGCTTTGTTCAGTGAAATTCTGCTGATGCCCAACATTTCAGCATAATCCCCGATCCGCTGCACCTCCCTGATGTGGATCTCCATTAAATTCTTGAAAAGAAAAGCAAAGTTATCCCCTGATTTTTTCAAAGGCAGTGCATGTTGATTTGCATATCGGCGGTTCAGCGTCTGTAGCAGATAGTATAATAATGAGCGAATAATATGGACACTATCGGTTTCACTATTCAAAAGCTCCACTTTGATCTCTGTCAACAGGCTGCAGTATTTCAGCATTTCATCCTGATCAATATTCATTTTTAAAGGATGTACCAACTGGTAAAAGTAAAGTAAGCGGTAAGTGAATAGCTTATCGGCGAAAAAGTCATTTAAAAAGGCTTCCTGAAAAACCAAAGTAGTAACCTCAAGATTGTTGGGATCCAATCTCCAGTTTCGTTTTTGAAACGGTGAAATAAAGATAATCGAACCAGCTTTCAACTCGATTTCTTGCTGGTTTAGAATGAGTATACCCTTTGCTTCTTTAAAAAATAAAACCTCGAAATAGTCAGTATCAAAAGTACCTGTATCCGTGTAATCAATATCTTTTTCTGTTAACACATTTAACAGGAAATCAACTCCGCATTCAGTCTTATGAAATTTAATGGTTTTCATGATTTGATTTGAGTACACAAAGTTAGTAAAATGTCTTTTACTGATAATTCTATGATAGGACTTGGGTTATCAAAATGGTAGTAATTAGCAAGTGTTTGATACCTTAAAGATAACCCGCTGTCACGACCTTTGCATTGAACTCATTACTCCGAAAGTCTTAATTTAAGGAGTGTGGGATATTATTAAAAAAAAATAGAAATTCATGAAAAAAGTACTTTTAGCATTGGCGATTACGCTATCCGCTACCTTATCGTTTGCACAAACTAATTTAGGCACAAAACCGACCCTTCAGTTGGTCAGAAACGCAACATTACTCATTGAGTATGGTGGAAAAAAGATTTTGGTCGATCCAATGCTGTCTCCAAAAGGAGCAATCGAGTCTTGGGCCGGAATCTATTACTGTCCGGTAAAAAGTATTTCATTTATAAAAAAGGAGGTCGTTGGACCTCCGTAAATTGGTAGTTTTGAGTTACCACACTTAAAACATGCCAATATGAACAAAAGTACTTTTTTTAGCGGACAGCCGATCTTCACTCAGCTTTTAAAATTCATTCCAAAAGATACCATATTTCGCATTGCCAGGCAATATAGCGCTGACAGATATTGCAAGCGTTTTTCTACTTATGAGCATTTGGTTACGATACTTTATTCCGTCTTTAATAATTGTAATTCGTTAAGAGAAGTTACAACCGGTATGCTTGCTTCGGAAAAACGTTTATCGCATCTAGGTATTCGTTATCATCCAAGACGTAGCACTATATCAGATGCAAATACAAGAAGGAACGAAGAAGTATTTCGCGAGATTTATAATTGTCTTTTTAAGCGATATGCTCCTTTTTTATCGGACAGCCGAAAGAAAAGCAACGCTTCCAGATTATATATTATCGATAGTACGGTTATTTCTCTTTTTCAGGAAGTGCTGCGGACTTCAGGTAAAATTCCGGTAAGCGGAAAGAAAAAGGGTGGTATTAAAGTGCATTCACTTATAAGAAGTGACCAGGATGTTCCTTCCATGGTTCGCATTACCGAAGCGGCAGCCAACGATTCTCAGTTTTTAAAACAGGTCAATCTTCCAAAGGGGTCAATCATTGTCTTTGACCGGGGATATCGTGATTTTACAAGTTTGAATCGCTTTAGCAGTGAAGGAATAACTTGGGTCACCCGCCTTAATAAGCTCTTTACTTATACCGTTATTCAACAATATCAATTGTCTAAAGATTCGTCCATCATTGGTGACCAACAAATTCAATTAGGCTGGAGGTCCGGCACCAGAGTAACTGCAAGGCTGATTACTCTTTATGACGAAACTTCTAAAGAGCATTATGAATTTGTAACCAATAACTATAGAATGAGCGCTGCAACCATAGCATCGTTGTACCGTAAACGCTGGCAAATAGAATTGCTATTCAAAAGAATGAAACAAAATTATCCACTGAAATATTTTTTGGGTGATTCGGAGAATGCTATAAAGATACAAGTATGGTGTGTCCATATTGCAGATATGCTTTTAAAAATAGTGAAGAAAGCAACAAAGGCTAAATGGTCTTTTTCCAATCTTGCAGCAATGGTGAGAATTCATCTTATGACTTATATCGATTTATTTGCCTTTCTAAATTCTCCTGAAAAAGCACTATTAAAACTATTTAAAAAACAAGAAGATAATAATTACAATCAGCTTTTATTTATAACATGAGACCCTGCTATTAAAAAACAATCAATTGTCAGATGAAATTTAATACAGGTGCAAACCTAATCGCAAATCCTAATTTTTACCGGACAGCAATAGCCGGAATCCAAAGAAACCCCACAGTTGATTTGAAAATGCCGGTAGAAGAAATTATTAAAGGTGTTGATTTGGTGATGGTGACTCATACACACGACGACCACTTTGACAAAGCCGCGAGTAAAATCCTTGATAAATCTATAGAACTGATAAACCAGCCCGCAGATAAGGTTTTCTTTGAAAAGGAAGGTTTTAGTAGTGCAACCGTTTTAGACAATAATACGCTATGGAATGGTATAAGCATCACCCGGATAGAAGCACAGCACGGCACTGGTGAGGTATTGAAGATGATGGGCAAAACGTCCGGCTTTGTGTTAATGGCAAAGAACCAACCGACCGTGTATATTGTTGGGGATGCTATCTGGACTGATGATATTAAAAAGAACATTAAAAAGTTTGATCCTGACTATATTGTTGTTAATTCCGGAGGAGCGCAGATTCAGGGGTTTGAAAATATACCAATCATTATGGACGAACCACAGACAATGGCTTTAATAGGTGAGAGTGGTAAGGCCAAAGTCATTGCAGTACATATGGATGCCTTGGATCATTGTCGGACAACCAGGAACTCTTTAAGCCAGAAAGCCGCCGAATTCAATATCCGTGTAGACAAATTAATTATTCCTCAGGATGGAGAAGTAATCAAACTTTCTCTTTAAATAATTGCTTATCCAAGAGTTAGACAAATGGGAAAAATATTTAGTATTCCTTGAGATATTTGCATTAATGACAAGCGTATTTCGCTGAACTCTGTTTTTAGCACATATTCCTTTACTTCGGACAGATATTGCGTGATAATTCACGGCTTCTATCCGTTGTAAAGGATTATCGCTTTCAATCTCCTAATCGCTGATTGCCGTTTTAAACTTATTCAGTGTTTCATTGTAAAATATGTCCATACAGTTATTTTATGTCCTCGTTCCAATAATAGCTGTCGGGATAAATCCTTTGTCCGAAAATAGCCGTACCCACTCTTATAATGGTTGCTCCCTCTGCAATGGCGGTTTCCAAATCGTTACTCATTCCCATTGATAACTCCTGCATTTCTACGTTTGGGATTTCTAAAGCGATGATTTGTTGTTGAATATCTTTAAGCAACCGAAAGCATTTACGTACTTTTTCTGTTTCGGCACTAAATAAACCTATGGTCATCAAACCTTTTATTTTGAGGGTTTCCAACTGTGCCACCTGTTTTACCAATTCAATGGCATTATCGGGGCTTGCGCCAAATTTGCTTTCTTCGAAAGAAGTATTTACCTGTATTAATACTTCTATGGTTTTGTTTTCAAACAGTAAGCGTTGGTGTAATTTTTCTGCCAAATCTAAACGGTCAAGCGATTGGATACAGGAAACATCATATTTCAAAAGGTCTTTGATTTTATTAGTCTGCAAATGCCCGATGAAATGATTGGTATGCGGAACAACTTTCAATACTTCGTACTTTTCTTTGAGTTCCTGTACTTTGTTTTCGGCTATCAGAGTTTGCCCTGCCTGTAAAGCGATTTTGATACGATCCGTAGGCACGGTTTTGGTTGCCAACAGCAATTTCACTTCATTGCGATTTCTGCCGTTTTCTTTACAAGCATTGTCGATCCGTTCGTGTATGGCGGCAATGCTTTGAAGAATTTCTTCGTTCATACTTCTGTAAATTTTTGTTTTTTTTCCAATTCTTTTATAAGTACCGATTTTACCGATGTAAACGTAAGGTCTTCTGCTTTAGATTTTTTCAGGTATCAATTGGTTGATACATTTACACGTTGCTTAAATTTCACTTTCGAAGCAAGGGTTGCTACCAATATAAAAGCGCCTCCTATATTGCTCTACCCTGATTAGGTAAAATGCGAAGCCTAATGCACCAATCAAGGTATATACATTACCTATGTTGATTACAAAATCCTTCATAACTGAGATAATGCCTATTCTTCTTCATTAGCAATTGATGTCCTTATTATTGTTGGAACTATCCTGTTTTCATTTTTCTTTACTGATTTCGTACATAAAATTCAACTTGGGTGCTTCGCCAAAATAGGTTACTTCCTGTTCTGCAACTTTTTCAGCACCTAAACGAATGATGGCTATCTGTGAGCGGATATTATCTGCTCCGATATGGAAATACACCTATGAAACAAACTGAAAAATGTAGTCCATCATTGTGGATTTTACCAATTGGTTTAATCCTTTACCCCAATAAGCCACCGCATAAAACGTATAGCCGATAAATATGCTGTTTTCCTTTTCGTTATAATCGTAAATTCGGGTACTGCCGATAACGCTTTCTGTAGCTTTGTCTACAATTTTAAAAGCCCCCCTGCTTGGTATTGCTCCGTCAAAGAATGTTCTAAATATGTCCTTTTTCCAACGGTCTTTATTGGGTATGCTGTTCCCATATTTTGGGGTCGGAAGCTGTGGTATATAAAACTTCAAAATCCTTTTCCTGTAAAGGATGAAGGATTACTTTTTCGGTTTCTAATGTAGGTTGAATATTAAATTCCATACACAATACGTTTTTACAAAAACTTTTTCATCATTATATCAGTCTGTTCATCATCTCCTAATCTGAAAATGTGTTTGTCAAATTCTACAAATCCGTTTTTCTGATAAAAGCGGATGGCTCTTGGGTTTTCTTCCCAAACTCCCAACCATACATAATCCACTTTTTTATCTCCTGCAACCTGCATTGCTTTCTCATACAGCACTTGTCCAACCTTTTTTCCGTGGTATTTCTTTAATACATAAATCCTTTCTATTTCAAGGCTGATGCTGCCTTGTAATTCGGTTTGGGATCTACCGAAGTTTAGTTTCAGATAACCTACGACTTTATCATCAATGACTGCAAAGTAAAATTCGGAATGCTCATTATTCAGTTCTTCGGTTAGCTTTTCGATAGAAAAACCATCCTCTAAATACTTTGCTATATTTTCTTTGGTATTGCTTGAAAAAAATGTTTCTGAAAATGTTTCCCTGCCAATTTTTTGTAATTGTTCAATATCGTTTAATGTTACGCACTGTACCGTTATATTTTCCATTACTATTTTAATAATTTTTAAACATTCCATTCATAATTAATCCACTCGTTATTTTCCTTTGCTCCCAAACGCTCATAAAATCTTTTCCCTGCCTCATTCCAGGGGGCAACTGTCCATTTTATATGTCCGCAGTTATTTACTTTGGCTTCTTTTTTTAAAGCATCCATCAATTGTTCCCCAATTTTTTGTCCTCTGTATTTTTCATCTACATAGAGTTCTTTCATATAAATCGCAGGTCGGTTCTGTGCTGTGTACGGAAGAAAATAATACACTAACATTCCTGCTATCTCATCATTGTCCTCTGCTACAAAGCAATGAAAGTCTGGTGATTTTTTGCGGAAACCGCTTTCCTTTAGAATTTCAGGTGTGATAGCGAAAACATCAATATACTTTTCAAAAACTGCTAAATCTCTCATCAACACCCAAACTTTCATACTGTCTGCCTCAACAGCTTTGCGAATAATTACTCCTTTAGTTTCCATATTCTACATTTTAATGGCTGCTGCCTTTAGCATGTCCAAATCTGATTTTACTTTTGATACACCACCTCTACAATTAATGTTTGAATTCTTATTTTTCATTCTCCAGTTCATTAATTTTCAATATTTTGGTTATTGGTAAGCTTAGCATACATTTCCTGATATTTCGGTAGTACTAAGCTGTACTTTCGGGCTTCCTCAATCAGATAACCTGCCAATGCATAAACTTCCGTATTGGCTTTACCTGAAAGGAAATCGGAATGCATAGAAGTAGTAGTTTCAGAGGGCAACCCAATAAACTTATCCCAGACCCTTTCCTTGATATCTTTAGGCAGCATAATTTTTTTACATTCTGCAACAGCATAACATTCCTCGATCAGCTTTTTAAGGCTCCTTCTGCATTCTGGGCTATTTTTTATTTCTCCAAATGTTTTATTGTAATAAGAGGTCACTGTTGCTGTTGTCGAGATAAAGATATATTTTTCCCAAATCTTGGCAATTATGTCCTGTGTAAGGGTTGCATCAACATTTGCTTGTTTAAAAATGTCATAAAGCTGGTCAAGACGAGAATCTACTGTGTCTATACCAAAAATAATACTGTGGTCATTGCCTTTGGTTTGGATGTGGCCCGGTGCTATTAGCCTACTAATAATGTAGGCACAACCATTAGCAACCAGATTATCGGGATACACGTTCCTTAGTTCTTCTGTGCCGTTTATTCCGTTCAATAAAGGTAATAATACGGTTCTTTTCCCTACACAGCTTTCGATTTTTTGTGCAGTTTCTTTAATATCGTAGCTCTTGGTACAAATAATGATAAAGTCGGCTTCACCAAAATCGACCGGATCATCTGAAATAATATCAGGGAACACACGTATTTCTGTATTTTCGTTTGATACCAGCAGTCCATTTTGTCTTATGCTATGGAGATTCTCACCCCTTGCCATAAAACAAATGTTCAAATCCTGACTACTGTGATATGCGTGTGCGAGCAGTCCACCAAAATAACCGCCCACGCCACCTATTCCTACAATTAGTATTTTAGTCATTTATGTTTAATTAAAAATTAGCTATGGTTTATATCGCAAATATCAAATTCATTCATCATTAGTTCACTTGCCTTTTCAATGATAAGGTTCAGTAGTTCTTGGAGATCGGCTTGGGTTGTACGCGTGTTCATCAACGATACTCTTAAATAATATTGACCGGAAGCAGTTGTTCCAACAATGTAGAATCTTCCATCCCGAACTATCTCTTGTTGTATTTTGCTGTTGAGGATGTTTAGATCGCCTTTCGCATTGATAAATCGGAAACATACAATATTGGATTGTGGTTTGATAAGAACCTCAAAGTCGGATCTCTTGTTTAGATCTTCAGCGAAATCTTTAGCCAAACCGTACAATAGTTCAATCTGGTCTTTAAAAATGTCGTATCCATACATCCGAAGAAGCGTATAAATATGCAGAATGCTCATCGGTTTTGTACATTCAAATGTTCTTTTACCTGAATTGTACCATTCCTCACTTTTTTGGTCTTGCCATAGATATTTAGCGTCCTGAGAAAAGGTGAGGTTACTGTACCATGAATGCCTAAAAATGACAGCTGTTGAAAGCGACGGAACGCCCATCATTTTGTGAAAGTCCATGATGATTGAATTGGCATAATGAATACCATTCAATAAATGACGGTATTTTGTTGAGAAAACAGAGGGACCACCGTGGGCCGCATCAACATGAAACCATATTTTATACTTGTGTGCAAAATCAGCAATGGCTGCGAGATCGTCAAATGATCCTGTTGATGTGGAACACGAACAACCGATTATACAGAATATTTTTTTGTTTTCACGATCGGCTAATTGGTAAAAATCTTCCAATAAATCCGTGCGTATTCGGAAATCGGCATCAACAGGAACCTTAAAAATGTTTTCTTTTTTCAAGCCAATAACCGATGCAGTACGGTCTATGCTGTAATGAGCTTCTTCGGATAATATAACGACAAGTTGATCCATTTTCACACCGGGATTTTCACGCAAATATTTAATTTTTGCTGTGAGTATAGCAGTAAGATTCCCTAGACTCCCGCCTGAGGTAACAAAACCTGAAGCATCATCCGGTAAACCAAAAATGCGTGATAAGTCATCAATAACAATCTTTTCCATTGCATTTCCGGCCATTCCTACTTCATATACACCCATACCATTATTTAGATGTGCAATGAATGCGGAGGTCAATGTCGTAATTGGATGTGGTGCGGCTATCTGATGCCCTAAATTGCCACGCATATTCATGTTAATGGAAGATTTAATAATATTCCTGAAAAGGAGAAGAGGGTTTTCAATTTTTTCGCCTTTGAAATCATCCTGCCAAAACTTTAGCTGCTCTTGCGGCGTTTGCCAATTAAGCACAGGGGAGCCAATGTTTTCTTTTGCTTTCGTCAATTCTTCCGCAAGAACATCTATAGTCTGATAACCGATATTCCGGAATATTTCCGCTGAATTGACATCGTCAAAATCCACTGTTACGTTTCTGTCTTTTTTCATACAGCAAATTTAGATAACTCAATTAATCAAAAAAAATACTAAATTTGAATGAACTAATCATTTTAATGAATAAATGGATATAGATACTTCAGTATTAAGAAACTTTCTGCTTTTATGTAAAACGCTAAACTTTACACGGGCTTCGGAGCAGACACACATTGCACAACCAGCGTTGAGCAGACAGATCAAACAGTTGGAAGATTTAATCGGGGCTGTTCTATTTAACCGCAACAAACGTAATGTTGAGTTGACTTCTGCAGGCAAATATTTTCAGAAAGAAGCCGAACTTCTTATTAACCAATTCGATTTTGCTGTTCGCCGGACAAACAAACTGTATCATGGTCAGGCAGGTGAAATCAGGATTGGTTACACTCATTCGGCATTGCAGCACTTTTTGCCCAAAATGATGTTAGCGGTAAACAATGTCTATCCAAATGTTAAAATCATTTGGCTGGAATTTAATAACACACGGCAATACGATGCGCTGAAAAACAGAGAGATAGATATTGGTTTTTCTACCAATCCTGAAGTAGACGGAAATTTCAGACATAAAATAATAGCAAAGACAAACTTCGCAGTGGCCATGCCTTTGGATTATCCGGTTGATTCAAATGGTCTTAACGGACTAAAGCAGTTCCGTGAAGAGAGGTTCATTTTGCCGCCTAAAGCCGAAGGTCCAAAATTCGTGGAGACCTTAAATTCTATTTTTATACATGAAGGATTTACGCCACGTACCATTCATGAAACACCTTTTGCAAGCACTGCGATTAGGTTAGTGGAAAGTGGATTTGGACTGACTATTGAACCTGTTACCAGCCTAAAAGGTTATAAGGGAATAAAGTACATTGAATTGGATCAACTGCCTCAAAAAGTAGAAAATGTGATGTTATGGTTATCGAGCACTGAAATATCTTTTCCTGATATAATACAATTTATGCAGGATTTCTCTATTGATGACTAAATCTCTATTGATGGCTAAATATATCTATATTCCTTAGTTTCAGTACTCGAGCGCAAAAAAAGCACTAAAATTTTAGTAGAGTAGGCGGAATAAAAAACAAAACTAATTAGGTTTTAGCACAAAAATATTAAATACAAAATTCGATTGACAGTTGTGATTTTTAAGGTGGTAGTATCGGCTTCCATCTGGTATTTTACCAAATTATAGTAATAGCTTTGGTTTGAGAATAATTCTTTATGCGAACCTTTTCAACTACCCGTTTAGTTCTTGAAAAAACACATTAGATGATTTGATTCTGAAAAATTTAGCATGTAGGCAATTTCGGCAACAGTCATTTCAGAATGGATAAGGTAATCTTTGATTTCTATCAATAACGGTAACATTGAATTTCTCTTTAAATTGAGTGGCGAGGACATAAAAATTATGAATTGGCAGCTTGAACACTATTGAACATTTACTTCCGACTTTGTTAAAAAAACATAAACATGCCTGTTGTAATTGCGTCGTAAAAATAATAACAGTAATTTCGCGGCTTCCATGGATAAAAGCAGGCCAAATAAAATAAAAAGTACCGCTTCGCATTTGTTTGCAATTGCCGCTATACTGCTCGTCATGCTTTCATCCTGTCCAATTAAATTCAGTATAAAGAGTTTTGCAGGTGTTCCCGCAAAAGCCGAACAGGCTTCCAATAAAAAAATAAATCTTTTTTCGGCGAACAGTAACGAAGTTTGCAATGGATTTGCAACAGATGAAACTGCAATCCTCCAGGCCGATTTATCTTCCATGACAAAAGGCCTGCTATCTGCTACCTTTTTTACAGCAATTATTGCTTTCTTTTTTGCGATAACCCTTAGTAAGGGAAAGGCACATTTACGCTTTGCCAACGCAAAAATTCAGCCCACCTTTCCGATATATCTGCAATACCGGAAGCTTCTCATTTAGTATCCGGGCATTACCCTCTTTTTCCTGTTGAACCCTCTATGTCAATAGGCATTTTTTATTTATCTATTCAGGCAATCGCTGGCCGGAAGGCCATTCCTAATCTTTAAAATATTATGACACACAATATTATGGCTGTTGCAGTAACATGCATGGTCATTCTAATATCTTCTCCCGTACATGCGCAGGAGAAAGAAAACACCCTGCGCCAATTATGGCCAAAGGTAGAAGAAACTTATCCCGGTATCAAGTCGAAAGAATTTGCTGAAGATGCTGCGAGGCTTGACGAACGTGCGGTAAAAGCCAACATGCTTCCGCAGCTAAATGCGCAAATGCAAAATACTTATGGAACCTATAACGGCATTCCCGGCGCATTCTTCCCGCAAACCGGCTTGTTTAATGTAGGAGGAACAACAGGTGCTTTTGACGGAGCCGCTTTAGCGCCCAATGTTTACGGGTCTTCTACAGTAGAATGGGAAATCTTTTCCTTTGGAAAATTGCGTAAAGAAAATGAAGCAGCACATACTGCAACAGGCAAGAGTCTCAGCGAAAAAGATGCCTACCTGTTAAATCTCAAAAAGATTTTATCGCAACGGTATATTTCCCTCCTGTTCGATGAATCGAAATTTAGATGGAACAACAAGAATGTTGACAGGCTAAATGAGATTCGAAAGATTACAGCGGGCTTGTCTGCTGCCGGATTGAGACCTGCCGCGGATAGCCTTCTTGCTCTTTCCTCTTACACCCAGGCACTTGGTGAAAACGACCGCCTGAAAGGGAATAAAGCAGCATCATTAATCAGGCTGTTGGAACTTTACCCGGTTGATACAGTTGATTATCAATTGTCGGTTAAACGCTTTTCTGAACCGAAGGCGTATTATGCCCAAGGTGTGAAACTGGTAAGTCCCTCTCACCCTGCTCTTAGTGTTCTTGACAAGCAATCGCGGTATTTGCAATTGAAAAGCGATGTACAAAAAAGCGCTGCACTCCCTTCTCTCCGCTTCATCAGCGGCTATGCCTACCGTGGCACGGGCATTGGTTCCAATAGCAAGGTGTCTGGCGCGTGGAAAGATGGCTTTTCCAATACCGCAGGCAACGTTGTTGCTGGAATAGGTATTACGTGGAATATCACGGATTTGCACACAAAAAATCTGAACGCTGCCAGCCTTTTAAAAGAAGCTCAAAGTGCCCGTTTGTTGCGCGAACAATATGAACAATCAATGCAGGCGGAATTATCTGCTTCACAATCTAAAATCATACAAGAATTTCAACAGCTTACAAAAACATCTGAGGCGGTAAAACAATCACAGGAAGCCTATAATATGTACCTGGCCCGGTACAAAAGCGGCCTTATTACACTGAGCGAACTGTTACAAATTCAGATACTGGTAGAACATGCGGAGAATAACCATATTGAAGCTTCGCGTGAATATTGGCTGTTGCTGGCAAATGAAGCGGAACTGACCGCCGATTTTGATTTTCTGTTTAATAATCTTTAAATAATTTCTAATGAATTTAATCCGGTTTGCATTAAGAAAACCTATTTCTATAATGGTGGCAGTCATTGCAATTGTATTCTTTTCTGTTACAGCCATTAAAAAAATAAATGTCGATATTTTTCCGGAGGTGGAATCTCCCGCAATCTATATAGCCATGCCTTATGGTGGCCTTTCCCCGGCTTATATGGATGGCTTTATGGCCAACGAATTTCAAAAGGTTTTGCTATTTGTTAGTGGAGTAAAGAACATTGACTTTAAAAGCATCCAGGGATTGACCCTGATGAAATTAACATTCTATCCAGGTACGGATATGTCTCAAGCTGCCGCAGAACTTTCCGGTTCGGTTTCAAGAGCTATGGGTTTTCTTCCTCCCGGAGCGGTGCCACCCATTGTGGTGCGCTTTGACGGTAGTTCTTTACCTGTCGGAAAACTGGTATTTGAAAGTGAAACCCGTTCTATTGATGAGATACAATCTGAGGTGTTAACGAAGATCAGACCGATGCTGGTTAATGTGCCCGGCGTTACAGCCCCTGCGCCGTTTGGAGGCAGTGCGCGTTCGATTTTAGTAAATGTAGATCCGCAGGCAATGCAGGCCAATGGTTTAAGTCCTGAAGATGTTACCGTAGCTATTGCCCAAAGTAATCAGCCTTCCCCCGCGGGCAATATTCGAATAGGAGACCTCAATTATATGACCCCACTCAACTCGCTGGCTAAAGGCCCGGAAGAGTTTCTGAATACACCCATAAAAAAGATAGGTGAGCGGATGATTTACGTTAGAGATGTTGCTCATGTGGAGGATGGAGCAGATGTAACTTTTGGTTATGCTATGGTAAATGGGAAACGCTCTGTTTACCTTCCGGTAATTAAAAAAGCCGATGCTTCAACGCTGAATGCGGTCAAAAATATAAAAGCTTCACTTGACAAGTTTCGGCACATCTTACCAGAAGATATGTCGGTTAGATATGAATTTGACCAGTCTAAATATATTGAGCGTTCTCTTTCCAATCTCATACATGAAGGGTTACTGGGTGCGCTTTTCACAGGATTGATGGTGCTGCTGTTTTTAAGAGATTTTCGGGCGGCGCTTATTGTTGTGTTAACGATACCGATAGCAATTCTTTCGGCAGTAATGGTGCTGTATCTTTTTGGGCAAACAATTAATATTATGACTTTGAGCGGCCTTGCGCTTTCAATAGGAATTTTGGTTGATGAAGCAACCGTAACCATAGAAAACATCCATCAACATCTTGAAGTGGGAAAACCTAAACAGCGGGCCATCCTGGATGCTGTAATGGAAATTTCAATTCCGAAGCTGCTTATTTTATTAAGCATCCTTGCCGTGCTCACGCCAACTTTTATCATGACCGGAATTTCAAGGGATATGTTCATGCCTTTGTCTATGGCTGTTGCCTTTGCAATGATTGTCTCTTTTTTAGCCTCTCAAACATTTGTACCCATATTGGCCAATTGGTTAATGAAAGGGAAACATAATAAGGTGGCTATGTCAGCAGCAAAACGTGCCTTCTTTGATAAGTTTAGAGTACGCTATTCTTTCAGGATGCGTAAATGGTTTCCCAGGTCTCTTCCTCTGTTCATTCTTTATATGGTAATTGCAGGAGGAACCGCTGTTCTTTTGATAAATAAAGTAGGAACAGATGTGATGCCTGCTTCAAACAGTGGTGATTTTCAATTGCGCATCCAGGCATCACCAGGAAGCAGGATTGAAAAAACAGAAGAATTGTTTAATAATGTTATCGCTGATATTAAATCCCTGGTTCCGGCAAACGGCATTGCCATTACCTCGGGCTTTGTAGGGCCGCAGCCTGCTAATACACCGATCAATTCCATTTTCCTTTTTACAAGTGCTTCCGATCAAGCTGTTCTTGAGGTTTCCGTTAATCAGGATGTCTATACCGGCTCAATTGAAAAGCTGAAGGAAGAGATCAGGAAGAAGACGGCGAAAAAATATCCTGCTGCCCGGTTCAACTTTGAACCAATGGAACTCACTGAAAAGATTATGGGGCAGGGAGCGATGACACCGATTGAAGTAAAAGTGGGTGCACGGCAGGTGAAAGCCGCTTATGCTTTTGCCAAAAAAATTGAGTTACGTTTAAAGGAAGTTCCTTATTTAAGAGATGTGCAAATAACAGAATCCATTGATTATCCTACCCTGGAGATTGAAGTGAACCGCGACCTGGCAGGACAGTTCGGATTGAGTATGAAAGACATTACCCAAAGCCTTGTTACAGCCACGTCATCAACCCGATATACGAACAAAAACCTTTGGATTGATCCAAAATCAGGGCTTCCCTTCCAGTCGCAAATCCAGATTCCGGAAGGAGTTGTGTCATCGGAAGAGCAGCTCAGATCCTTGCCGTTGAAGAAAGGAAGCTTTCGTCCTATACTGGAAGATGTGGCAACGATACACAGAACAACAGCGCCTGCTCAGGTAAACCGGAAAGGGCCTAACCGATATGTGACCGTGATTGCGAATGTTCATGAAAAAGACCTTGGTACTGCCTCAAAAGCCGTTAATGCTGCGATAAAAGATGCAGGAGAACCGCCCCGTGGTATTACGGTGTGGACGGAAGGCACCATGCAATTACTAAGTGAAACTTTAGACAATCTGATGTCTGGTTTAGTGGTGGCGATCGTAGCCATATTTTTGATGCTTGCTGCCTACTATCAGTCCTTTAAAGTCCCTTTGATCATACTATCCGTCGTTCCTGCTGTTTTTGCCGGAAGCCTCATTATTCTTTTCCTTACCGGAAGCACCTTGAATCTTCAATCCTATATGGGAATGATCATGGCAATCGGCGTATCGGTATCCAATGCAGTCCTGCTTGTTGACCAGGGGGAATATTACCGAAAGCGCTTATTGCTAAAGCCTTTCAACGCAGCAAGGCTGGCAGCTTCTTCCCGTCTTCGGCCTGTGCTAATGACAGCCGCCGCTATGCTTGCAGGCATACTGCCAATGGCTATTGGCATAGGAGAAGGGGCTGAACAGATTGCTCCCTTGGGAAGGGCAGTTATCGGTGGACTGATCGCATCTACCATAACCATCCTGATGCTGGTGCCGCATTTCTTCGCTTCATTTATGTCACGGACAAAAATTAAAAGCCCTTCTCTTGACCCGGACGATAGCGATAGTATTTATTATTCAAAACAAATTAAATAACGAACTCTAAAAACAAAGAAGATGTTTTATAAAAACAATAAATTCTCATCATTCCTTTTAATGCTTCCATTGCTGGCGCTGTTTTTTGCAGCATGTAATGTCAACGAAAAGAAAGAAGCAACAGCAACTTCGAATCAACAATCGGTAAAACCCGCCAGTTACAAAACTGAACCGGTACATTTTATCAATCCCGAATATGAGATTTCCCTGCCGGCAGAGTTGGAGCCGTATGAACAGGTAGCTGTTTATGCTAAAGTGCCCGGCTTTGTGAAAAAGCTATATGTTGATCGTGGAAGTCGGGTACACAAAGGCCAGTTATTAGCCCTGCTCGAGGCTCCGGAAATGAACCAGAAATACCTCTCAGACAAATCATCAGAACAGAAAGTATATAGCGATTACCTGTATGCCAAACAGGCTTACGACAGAATGGTGGATGCCTCTGCAACAACCGGAGCAGTGGCTGCCATTGAACTTGACAGGGCAAAAACAGCAATGGAAAGTGCAAAATCGGCCTACGAGTCCTCGAAAGCCGGAACAGCGGGAACAGCACAGCTTCAAAACTACCTTCGCATTGCCGCCCCATTTGACGGAATTATTATGGAAAAAAAAGTTTCTGTAGGAGCGCTGGCAGGTGCAGGTTTGGGCCAGCCGCTATTTATGATGGCGCAGGAAAACCGGCTTCGCTTAACGCTGTCACTTCCTGAGAAACATGCGGCTTCTATCAAGCAAGGGATGCAGGCAACCTTTACCATTAGCTCACAACCGGGTACCGTGTTCAATACAACACTTTCCAGAACCTCGGGGCTGCTAAGTCAGCAGGACCGCTCACTCACCTTAGAATTTGATGTTGACAATTCTTCAGGAAAATTGCAGGGAGGCGATTATGCACAGGTAAAACTCAAGCTGCAACGAAAAGCGCCATCCTATTGGGTAAATACTAAAAGTGTACTCAATAATCAGATGGGAACATTTGTGCTTACGCTGAATGATAATGAGGTCAGGCGTATTCCGGTGAAGGAAGGAATAAGATCAGACAGCCTTACAGAAGTATTTGGGAATTTATCCCAACAGGATCATATCATTTTAAAACCATCTGAAGAAATAAAAGAAGGCAAATCAATTAAAAATTCAAACTCTAAATTATGAAAATTCAAATGAAAACAACCTCAATTCTTCTGCTATTATTAATGATAGCAGGTTTCGCTTTTACAGCTTGTCAAAGTACCACAAATAAAAATGCACAAATCCAGCCAGCACCGGTGGAAAAAGAAATTGGAAGTCAGCCAGCCCAAACACAGGATGTTAGCTTCCTCGACGAAAATGGACAAACGGTTACTTTAAGTTCCTTAAGAGGGAAAGTAGTGTTCATCAACTTCTGGGCTACCTGGTGCCCGCCCTGTAAAGTGGAAATGCCAGGGATCAACAGACTAAAAAAATCTTTTAAGGGTAATGATAAAATTGTTTTTTTGATGGTAGATGTGGATGGTAACCTGAAAAAATCCTCGGCATTTATGAAAAACAATAAATATGAGCTTCCCGTTTATGCCCCTGCAAGTGCTATTCCATCCAATTTTCTTGGCATGGCAATACCTACTACAGTTATACTCAACAAAAATGGCGAGATAGCTACACGCGTTGAGGGAGCCGCCGACTATTCTAGGCCGGAAGTGTTGAAGACGCTGAATGAATTGATGTCAGGTAGTTAAGAAAAATAATCATAATAAATTGATCAAAATGAAAAACAATAATCAGAAAGAAACGAGTAAAAAAAATCAGAAAGAAACGAGTAAAAAAAGCTTCCCGCAATATATCCGTAAAAATGGATTGTCCATTTTGTTAGGCATAGGGCTTGTGGTGATGATCGCCAGTCCTGATGCCAAATCGTGGGTACTGAAGCAGATAATGACCACCGGAATCTTTAACGCCAAGATTGATAACAAAAACTCTGAAAAAACTTTTGAAAAAGTTGCTGATTTTAAATTTAGGGATGAAAATGGGAATACAGCAACCATTTCTTCCCTTCAGGGAAAGGTTGTATTTATTAATTTTTGGGCTTCCTGGTGCCCGCCCTGCAGAGCAGAGTTTCCATCTATCCTGTCTCTTTATGAAAAATACAAAACAAATCCCAATGTTTATTTTTTAATGGTCAATGAAGATGAGAACGTTTCTGCTGCTAAATCATTTTTGGAAAAGGAGCATTATCCATTTCCGATTTTCAAGATTGATGGCACCATACCTTCAAGTATCTATTCCGGAATTTTGCCTACAACTGCGGTGCTTGATAAAAAAAACAGAATCCGATACCATCACGAAGGGTTCGCCAATTACAGGTCAAAGAAATTTATAAAACAAATAGATGGTATAGTAAATGAATAAATAAGTAAGTAAGAATTCTAATTGATGATTTCAAACGATGCGAAAAGATGCCACGGCTTACGGATAAAAATGCGCATAGAAAAAATCCAATTGGATACCGAATGTTCATGATAAGACTATTTGGTATGATCCCATTGCTATCCCTTTTTAATTACTAAGTGGCTCAATCCCGGATCATTCAGCAACCTTTCCATTTCCGATTGAATAATGTCCTGTATATCCTGCTTTATCTGGAAATAATTTCGCTGCACCATACTATTATCCAGTTTCCGAATGACCTCTATATTTTTATAGTTTTCTTCCTCTCTTTTCAGTGCATCATGGTCATTAATAATTTCACAATGAAAAGCTTTCAAATCTATTTTACAACCCGGATCGTCAGCTACCATGCCTACGAACTCGCCTGAACTTAACGCAGATATTTTTGAAGGAGGTATAGCGGATTCCAGTTGTTTGGAACGGCTTATTGAAGTATCACCACTGTTAATAGAATAACTTTCCCTGTCCTGCATGATTTTTCCAAAGCGCTCGGAAAGTTGTTTGGCGGTATCACCTGCAACCTGGCCGCTTACAATATTTCCGGTAATATTCATAATTACATCTGCCTGCTCCCGGCCATAATCTTTACGAAGCTGGCTAAAATCCTGGATGCCTAAGCAGGTGGAAACTTTGTTGCTCCTTGCTGTGGCTATAAGACTGTCCATGTTATTCAAATAGATAGTGGGAAACTCGTCAAACACCAAACTGCTTTTTAGTTTTCCTTTTTTATTTACTTGTTTAACAAGGCGAGTTACATACAGTGAAAGTACGGCTCCATAAATCTGTATTTTCTGCGGATTATTGCCCATGCAAACAATCTTTGGGTCATCCGGATTATTGATGTCCAAATTGAAATCATTCCCAGATAAAACATAGTACAATTGGGGTGAAGAAAGCCTTGCCATCGCTACCTTAGCAGATGCTATCTGGCCTTCCAATTGTTCCATTACATCGTTCAAATAAGCATTCACAAATGGATTAATTAATACTTCAATTTCTTTTTCTGTGCGAAGCAAGGTAAACAGGCTGTCGTAGTCCACTTGCATTAGCTCGATAACATGTGGCAAGGTGCAAAATTCACCGTCTTTATACTTCTTCAGATACCATATAACAGCCGTCAGAAAGTTGATAGGTGATTCTACGAAAAAATCACCCTGCCGTTTAATCCATTCCCTGTTCAATCCCATCAAAATAGTACGTGCTGATTCAGCAGCATCAGTGATATCTGTCATGGCTGATGGCTCCAATGGATTGCATCTGTGGCTCCTTGTTAGGTCGTCAAAGTTGATAACATAAAAAGCAGGAGGCTTGACGTATCTGTGTTTGTTTTTCAACCAGGTATTGTAGGCGATTTTTGAAAGGTCGTCAAACTTAAAATCATACACGAACATGGTAAATCCTTTTCGGATATGCTGTGTAATAATGTGCCTGATGACAAAATAGGATTTACCCGAACCGGGTGTTCCCAATACCATCATAGCACGAAAAGGATTGATGATATTAATCCAACTGTTTCGTACTTTATTTTTTAATTTATACCGTGCAGGAAGGTTGATGGAATATTCATTTTCCAAGAGGCGTTCTTCCTGCGGAAACGTTTCGTTTTCTTTGTTGAAAATGTCCTTATTATTGAGCTTGCTTTTAATGATACGGGAAAGCAGTGTGCCGCCTGAAAGCACCAGTAAAAAGCCAATGGAAGTAATGCCGATATAAACCATCGCCTTTTCCTGTACAGGCAATTTTAGCAACAGGGATAGGTAGCTGAAGAAATACAACAACAAGCCGGTAATTATATAGGCAAAGGCTGTTTTATGGTTTAGTTTTTCGTCTTTACGACCTTTTGCTCCTAACAAGGAAATCATCAAAAAGCCTAATGAAATCAACTTGCTTTTAGTAAAGTAGCTGAACAGTCCTGTTCTGTAAATGTTGCCCAAAATCCGGTCGCTGAAAGTACTGCTCAATCCCCATTGCAGAAAAGCGGCATAGCAATAATAATAGAAGTGTATCACCAAAATAACGATACTAATCAGCCTGGTCATATCCAGGATTTTTCTCAATGCTTGTTCGTTCTCACCTGTCTGTACAGCCATAATCTTATGTTTTATTGGTTATTGGAAATATTTCTTTTCTTTCTCTTCTTTTTGCCTTTTTTCTTTAGTTGGTTCGGGATATAGTCTGCCGCCTGTTCGGGCTGCATGAGTGTTTGTATAAGGTTGTCACCGTTTGCCGTAATGGAAGTGGTAATATGCTCGATGGCAACATTAGAAGTATTCAGTGTTTTATTATATACTGGCAGTGAAATATCTTCTGTTCTTTTGATAGATTCCGATTGTAAATCAGGCTTAATCGTTTCTTTGGCCTGGCATCTTTCCTGAATGGCTTTTGCACTATACTGCTTACCTACAGTGCTGCCGTTGAAGACGCATTTAGTCTGATGGTCCACAAAGGTTATCCCGTATATCAAACCCGCATCGCTCCTGCGGAGGCTGGTGTATATACCTTTCTTTTCGAGTTGCTTTATCAGTTCATCCAGTGTGAGTGCTTTAACGATGAATGCCTTGTCTATTTCGTTCCTGATGCGGCGTTTAAAAGGTTGGCGTTTTACGTCATTCGGTACATATTTTTGTTCTAAAAACTTCAGCGTGGGTTTCTGATAAAAATCACAGGCTTTTATAGGCACTCCAATTGGTTTTCCATCCTCATCTAAAATGCGGTAAACCAATCCACCGCCCTTAAAAATCTTTGAATTTTCACTGCCTCTGTCTGCCAATATATTGTATTGTCTAAGCACGGCATTCAGTTCTGGCAGACTGGTATAATGGTATTTATCCAATACTACATCGAGTACATTAGTCACGGCTCTTTTGGTTTCTGTACGGCCATATTGCACCTTTCCTGCATCAATCGGTTTTATCCGGAAAGGCTGCAGTCGATGGTGGTTTTCTGCTTCTATCAGTCCAAACATTTTTTCGATTTCTTTACGTGCCGGTTCTGACTTGCGAATGCCCAGGTGATGCAGATCAATCCGCTTACCGTTCGCCTGTATATTGGTGGTAACCAAATGCAGGTGCGGATGCCCGGCATCGTAGTGTTGATAGACGAGATAAGGTTGTTCACCGAAGCCTAATTTATCCATATAGACTCCAGCAATATCTAGTAGTTTTTCTTTGGATAAATCTTTTTCGGAAGGGTCAAAATTGAGCGAAATATGTATGCTGTTTCGCTTTACATTCTCGTTCAATTCCATCCGCTTCAACAGATAATTAAGCTTTATTTTGAGAGTCATTTCCTCGGCATTCAGAGGAAAATTTTCTGCGCCGATACACTCAGCTACGCCTTCTTTTACCTTGTTCTCATTGTAGTTGAAAATACGGTGCATGGAGTGACCAACTTTGATTACTGCAACCATATTTCCAGCATTTTTTTGATATTGTTTCTAACTTCATCCAGTTTATTTTGAAGGATTTTTTTCTCCACTTCATAAGCGATTAACCAGCTCTTAAATTCAGCTATTTGCTGAAGGGTATGCAGCTTTTTGACCGCCTGGTTGAAGTTGTTCCCAACAGCGTTTAACTCATTTCGCAGCTTTGTAAGCTCTGTCATTAAGTCATCCTGTGAGCTATTGCGATAAGTCATTACAATAGGCTTCTCAAAGAGACTGCGCCGTACATATTCGCTTAGCTTACGGCAGGTTGAAGCCTTCCATTTCTTCTCAATTTTTCTGTATTCATCGAACGTTAAACGCAGCCCGATGATGCGTGATCTGTTTGAATTTTTTCTTTCCATCACTAATCATTTTCACTTTTTCAAATTCATAAATTCATTTCAGACGCCCTGCCCACGAGTTCCGAGTGATGGGCAGCCAGATTCGGTTGTTTAACAACCGTTCATCTGGCCGATTGCGGAAAAGTTGCAATCTGGCAGCCTTTCAAAAGTTCTAAAGACAATTTAATTTCCATTACACAATTTTTTCAGCTATTGGAAAAGCCTGTTCTTCAACATTTATTTTTCTCAATGCCCTTCAAACTTGTTAAAGCTTCTGGTCTAAATTTTTCTTCTGAGATTTTCCAATGTTCATCATCCAATCATTAAAATCTTTATGATGTTCATACAAGTTGCTTTCATCCTTGTATTTATTGCTTAAAGACAAAGCATAATGACTGTAATTTTGACCGGTTGTATCTCTATCTAAATACAATCGAATTATTTCATGCTGCTCCATAAAAGGACGGGCTTTTTCAAAGAAGGAAACAGAATTCAGGATTACAAAATTGCTTTCAGTTGCAGGCTGATTTTTATAAATAGCGATGAAGGAAAGGAAGTCAAAAAATCCTTCAAAGACGGCAGCTTCTTTCGCTTTATTTTTGATTGTAGTAATGTCCTTTGGAGAACTGCTTGTTTTAAAATAAGGGTTTCGTATTTCATAGCCTCCCGAATCGTTTTTAAATCCTATACCATAATATATTTTGTCATTTAACTCGTATCGGATTTCTCTGCAAAACTGATCAGCAACGTTGATAGGTATCCGTCTTTGTTCCAGGTATCGTAGTAATGCAAATGAACTGATTGAAAACTCCTGCAGAACGTTTAACTTCTTTTCAGTTTTCAATTCATTCGGTTGATGAAAAATGGGCTGATGAAAAGAAAAATCGCCATTGAGTTTTTGCAGAAATTCGCCTATTGTACAATTTTGATGCAGGATAGCAAAATCAATAAGATTACCACCTTTGCCTAAGCCATGGTCATACCATCTGTTTAGTTTTCGGTTGACTTTAAAAGAAGGTGTTTTTTCATCACGTAAAGGTGATACATACCAATAATCATTGTTCCTGACTTTTGCTGGTTTATAACCTAACCTCGATAGGTAATCTACCATATCCATTGCTTTGGCTTTCGCAATGGATAGCCTTTGTTGTTCACTGAATTCCATAACTACACATTTTCAATTTCACAATCAGATTAACAGATGCGAAGTTAATCTTCAGGTTTTGGTTCAACCTATCCTCATCATATTTTAATGAGGATATTCTAAGTGCCGGTCTCTATTTTTGTTGTCCAAATTTTAAACAATTTAAAACGTGTAGATATGCTTACAACAAATGATGTAGCCAAAGTGTACGATACTATATTAAGTATCCCTGGTATGAATGAAACTGTGAAGATTGACATGAAAATCTCACGCAAAAATGTATTACTCCTGAATAGCGTTATTAAACGCGGATTAAATCCAAAGGATGATGACAAATCCACCAACTTACTTGGAAGTGTACCACAAGAAACATTACAGGAACTGCACACTTTTGCAGACGATTGCTTAACAAAAGCAGGACTGACGGAGCTAAGTGAAAAACTTAATTCTTTGAGTGCAGGAAAATAAACGCTGAGGAAGTTTTATTTCTTTTTCAATCTCCAACCATCGTGTCTTCAAAAGAAAATCTATAAAAGAATCAAAAGCATTTTATCATTGTATCATTCTCAAACCACTTTCAATGTTCGGTAGTAATTAAACATTAAAAGTCTTTATATTTTTAATCAATCAATGTATCGTGCTTTGAAGCAAATGACTGAGAGCAGGCCTCGTTGAAATGAGCTTTTGGAGAACAGGTATGTGCCAGCCTTTTAATGGCAGGCATTTAAGTACGGATAAAAGGCTGCCATACTGTTGTGGTATTAGCCGGCGAATGGAAACGGCGAGACTGCATCGAAGGAAGGAGCGAAAAAGCTGGGTACACAATACTCTTTACAATCACCTCTTCCGAAATAATGAAGGATTTGGTGCGAATGTCTTTTTCATTTATGTTTCTTGTATTGTGTTTGGTGAGGAAAGAGCCAATCTCAATACATCCGTTACTTTTAATTCATAGCAGTTCTCCCGACAATATTTTCCCATTTTTTAAAGAATAAAGCGGGAGTACTGCTATGTCACTAAAAGCTATTAGTTTATCTTTCTGATTTTTCTGATAATTAGATTTGTTTCCTCGCTTTGGCAGTAGCTTTATAAAGATTAGTTATGGAAAATCGTTTAAAGAAAATAATCACAAATCAGTCTAAATATTTTGATAGTTGGACAAATCTTATAAATTCTTATCGCCAAGCACCATATTCTCAGAAGCTTTCAGGGGAAGATAAAATTAAATTACTTTATGAAGTAGTTAATGTATTTTTTAAAATTTCTGAAATGGCACTGGAATTTGGAAATTTTAAAGATGATTTTGAAAGTGATAAATTTTCAGAAAAATTTTATGGCCCTGAATTAATTATAAACTCCAAAAAGACAAAATCTTCTTATTATTTAGGACTTGGAGAAAAGGGAGTTTATTTAAGCACCTATTTCCAATATTCCAAAAATATTAAGAATATGGCTGATACTTTTTGGATAAATTTTTTGAATCTTTCACAGTATGGGGAATTTGAATTAGTGGAAAGTGAGCATTTTGGACACACAGTAAAAAGTAAATATCCTGAACTTTTTCAAACTAATAAAGGAACAATTTTTAGAATTTTTAGAACATATTTTATTGGTATAGCAGAGAATAATGAAATTGGAAATTTAGGCCAACTTCAGGTTACCTGGACAACAGATTTCAGTATAGATAAAATAATTGAAGAATGTTGCCTGGTATTTAAGATATTTTATAAACTTAATTATTCATTGTGGAAAATTGATGACTTAAAAAAACCAAAATAAATTTAACTGTCTCAATAAAGAAATTGGATATACTTTTTTTCTATTATCATAAAACAGTAAACGAATAATTAATCGGGATTTCTATTTTTCTTTCAAAATGCATTTAGTTCAAAATGATTAATTAATTTATTAAGAATTATGATAACTGGGGCCTCTCAAAAAAATATTTCAAAAATATTTTAAAAAATGTTTGTGCTATAATATTCTATCGTAATTTTGCGATTAATAAATAAACACATGGGTGCAACAAAATCAGAAGAATTTACACTAAAGGATAATCGGATTGCCAATTACGCCAAAGCGCTTGCCCATCCTGCACGAGTCGCTATTCTTAATTTATTAATAAAAAAGCAAGCGTGTATTTGTGGCGACATTGTGGACGAACTTCCCTTGTCACAAAGCACCGTTTCACAGCATTTGAAGGAATTAAAGCAGGCAGGATTGATAAAGGGGGATATTGACGGAGCAACTGTTTGTTATTGTATTGATGAAAAGGAATGGAAGGTAGCAAAAGAAAGACTTAATCAGCTTTTTGATTCTTACAAAGGAACAAATCAGTGTTGCTGATTTTTTTTACAAATACTAATCGTAATATTTCGATAATAATAATAAAAACATAAAATAATGGAAAACGAAAATGACCTAAAAGAAATCGTAAAGCAAAAATATTCAGAAATCGCTTTACAGGACAAAGAAACGAATCAATCATCTTGCTGCGGTTCCGGCTGTTGTAGTGATGAAGTGTACAACATCATGTCTGAAGATTATCAGCATTTGGAAGGTTACAATCAGGATGCGGATCTTGGTTTGGGATGTGGATTGCCAACACAATTTGCAAAGATCAAAAAAGGAGATGTAGTAATTGACCTGGGAAGCGGCGCCGGAAATGATGCTTTTGTAGCGCGCTATGAAACCGGCGAGACAGGAAAAGTGATTGGAATAGATTTTACACCTGCGATGATTGAAAAAGCGAGAAGCAATGCAGAATTAAGGGGATTAAACAATGTGGAATTCCGTCAGGGCGACATCGAACAAATGCCGGTTACTTCTGATGTTGCCGATGTGATTGTAAGCAATTGTGTTTTAAACCTCGTACCAAATAAATCAGGAGTTTTTAAAGAAATCTTCAGGGTATTGAAGCCAGGTGGCCATTTCAGTATTTCTGACATTGTGTTAGTTGGCGATCTTCCTGCGAACATTCAAAATGCTGCTGAAATGTACGCAGGCTGTGTTTCAGGTGCTATTCAAAAACAAACGTACCTGGAATTGATAGAATCAAACGGATTCACAAACATTATGATTCAGAAAGAAAAAACAATCATTGTTCCGGATGATATTTTAAGTAATTATTTATCTGCAGATGAAATCGCATCTTTTAAAAACTCAGGTGCAGGAATTTTTAGTATTACTGTTTATGCAGAAAAGGATTGTTGTGACCCTAAATCCGGCTGCTGTTAATGTTTAAAATAAATTTATGAAAAAAGTATTAGTGCTGTGTACCGGTAACAGTTGCCGGAGCCAAATGGCTGAAGGTTATTTAAGATATTTTGCAGGTAACAAGGCGCAGGTTTATAGCGCCGGTGTTGAAACTCATGGCGTTAACACACGGGGTGTTGCCGTTATGAAAGAAGACGGTGTTGATATATCGACACACACGTCAAATAATATCAACGAATACCGCAACATTGACTTTGATTATATCATCACCGTTTGCGATAATGCAAGAGAGCGGTGTCCCTTCTTTCCTTCGAATGCTCAAAAGCTTCACCACAACTTTCCTGACCCCGCAAAAGCAACCGGAACAGAGGAAGAAATCAAAGAGGCGTTTCGAAGTGTCCGTGACCAAATAAAGGCTTATAGCCAGGATTTTGTAAATAAATATGTAAACGACGAAAAAACAAGTGCTTAAATAATATCGGGACTTTACAGGCAGGGATTTTTCCTGAAAATATAGCAAGCATTAAAATTCATGAAGCGTATGGGTTTCGGATACTGGATACAAGAGAACGCATCGGGCAAATGAATGGGAAATGGAGAGATATTATTTTAATGGAAAGAAGAAGTAACATAACTGTCGTTTAATAAAAAATAATGAGATGAAAACTATTCTTATCCCCACTGATTTTTCTACTACAGCTTTAAACGCTGCAAAGTACATTTCAACTATGTGTAAAAAAACAGAAACTGAACGGTTGATCTTATATCATTCGTATGAAATAATTCATCCTGGTATGACTCTTCTTACCGATATTCTTGAACCACCTCCATTGCAACTAAGGGAATTAGAAAATGAGGCAATCAGAAAACTGAGTGCTTTAAGGAAAACACTTTCTCCTTTGGTAAACGATTCGACAGCTATAGAATATACTACCAACGATCTTCCGCTTACCAAAGGAATAGATGAAATAATTATTAAAGAAAAAATAGATTTAGTTACTATTGGAATTAGTGGAATGGAGAATGACGGCAGGAACATAATAGGTAGTAATACATTAAAAATAATAAAAGAATGTAAAACTTCTTTGCTCATTGTACCTTCTACAGCTACTTTTAATGGTATTAAAAAATCAATATTGGCAGTTGATCTGCATGATATTGCTGAAACGCTTCCAGTGGCGCAGCTAAAACAACTGCTGACGAAATTATCATCAAAATTGGTTGTTGTGAATGTTGAGCATCACGAAACTATGGGCGCAGATATGTTGATGAAAGAGGAAACCATTCTTCATCATTTACTCAATGGCCTGAATCCTGAATATGATTATCTTGAAAATAAAAACAAAGTAGAGGGGCTATTAACATTTGCTGAAAAGCGAAAAATCAATTTAACGATTGTTATCCACAGAAAATATGGTTTGATTGAACAATTGTTTCATACAAGTATAACCAAAAAGCTTGCAATTAAAACCGATGTTCCCTTAATTATTTTACATAAGAATTAAACAGAATAATACGAATCATAATGACAGCAAATAATTGTGCTCCGGCGAATGAAAGAAAGAAATTAAGCTTTTTAGATAGGTATTTAACCTTATGGATATTTTTAGCAATGTCGATTGGTGTTTCTATCGGATACTTCTTTCCCGCATCGTCTGCATTTATTAATTCCTTTTCATCCGGCACTACCAATATTCCCTTAGCCATTGGGCTTATCCTGATGATGTATCCACCTTTTGCAAAAGTGAAGTATGATAAGATGAGTGAAGTTTTTAAAAACACAAAGGTGTTAGGTGTTTCATTATTTCTTAACTGGATAATCGGGCCAATACTGATGTTTATTTTGGCAATTATTTTTCTAAATGGCTATCCTGAATACATGACTGGTTTAATTCTCATTGGGCTTGCACGATGCATCGCAATGGTAATCGTTTGGAATGAATTAGCCGAAGGCAGCCGGGAATATGCTGCGGGCCTGGTTGCATTAAACAGTATTTTCCAGGTATTATTATATAGTGTCTATGCTTACGTTTTTATAACAATCCTTCCTCCTTTATTTGGTATCACAGGCTCAGAAGTAAACATTACCATTGGTCAAATTGCAGAAAGTGTTGCCATTTATTTAGGTATTCCATTTGCCGCAGGAATTCTAAGCAGGTATGCCTTAATAAAATTAAAAGGAGGAGAATGGTATGAGAAAAAATTCGTTCCGGTAATTTCCCCAATAACGCTGATAGCGCTTCTTTTTACGATTGTAATTATGTTTAGTTTGAAAGGAGAACTGATTGTTCAGATACCGATGGATGTGGTACGAATTGCAGTCCCATTGGTGATTTATTTTGTAATCATGTTCTTTGTCAGTTTTTTAATTGGCAGGAAAATGGGCGCAGATTATTCAACCAATACTTCCATAGCTTTTACAGCAGCAGGAAACAATTTTGAATTAGCAATAGCAGTTGCGATTGGCGTATTTGGAATTAATTCAGGACAGGCATTTGCAGGTGTAATTGGCCCATTAGTCGAAGTGCCTGCATTAATTGCTTTGGTGAATGTAGCCTTTTGGCTGCGAAGAAAATATTATTCTAAAACACAGTTACAAAATACTTAAATGAAATAAAATGAAAATTGCATTATTCTCAGATATTCATTCCAACCTTCCTGCACTGGAGGCGTTTTTTAAAGATGTAGAAAATCACAAGCCTGATGTGCTTTATTGCCTTGGCGATTTAGTAGGTTATAATATCTGGCCAAATGAAGTAATCAGTGAAATAAGAAAAAGGCATATTCCAACAATTGCAGGCAATTATGATTTTGGGATTGGCAGAAAGAGTGATGATTGTGGCTGTGCTTATAAAGAAGAACATGAAAAAGAAATGGGCAAAATATCTATCTCTTTTACCAACTCAATTATAAAAGAAGAGGAAAGAAATTATTTAAGAACATTGCCAGCTCACATCAAAATAGAGTTTCAGTTGAATGATGATAAACTGAATTTATTATTAGTGCATGGAAGTCCCCGAAAAATAAATGAGTATTTGTTTGAAGACAGGGAAGAAAAAAGTCTATTGAGAATAATGGAACAGGCTGATGCAGACATTATGTGCTTCGGTCATACTCACAAACCTTATCACAGAATTTTACAAACAGTGTTAGATGAAAATACTCATTATCGTCATGCAATAAACATTGGTTCAGTAGGCAAACCTAAAGACAGAAATCCAAAAGGTGGATATGTGATTCTTTCAGTAAATGAGAATAGTAGTATTTCCAATAAAGACAGTGTATCAGTTGAATTTATGCGTTTTGATTATGACATAGAAAAAGCTGCAAAAGCAATAGAGGATAGCGAATTACCTGACGAGTATGCAGAAATGTTGAGGAAAGGACTGTGAGATTTTCAAATTTTATTGGCAAAAGAACTTCACCTTATTTGACGGAAGGTTATGGTTTTTTAATTAGTGAAAGTGTTCGCCTTGTGTTAAAAAGAAAAAAATTTTGGTTTTATTGTGAACAATAAAATAAAATAGCATGAAAATAAACTCCTGCTCTTCTTAGAATGTTCCAAATAAAAAATTGGGTTGCAGTCCTGTAAAGAAATAATATAAGGCAACATATCCTCTACTTTTTCACTTTAACCATCCTAATTCTTTTTCAAGCCAAAACCACGCCTTAAGAGGTAATCAAACAGTCGTTGCGGTAACAATACTTTCAGGTAAGGCATCCAGTGGGCTTCACTTCCAGCACCGTATCGTAAACGTGGTGAACCGGTATGCACAACTTTCAGGATAAGTTGCGCCACTTTATAGGGATCGCCGCCCTTGTTCAGGCTATTATGTAAGGTTTGACGGGCTGCAGATCGTACAGCATCATAATCTGGTATGGTATCTTTTGAAATGGATGCTGCATTTATAACATTAGTTTTGAATGCTCCAGGCTCTATTAGGGAAACATCTATACCCAAGGGCCAAACCTCATGTCGTAGTGCTTCGGTATATCCCGCAAGAGCATGTTTGGAAGCAGAGTAGAAAGCCTCTCCCGGTTCGCCAATCCATGCAGCCAAAGATCCAATATTAATGATCCTGCCTTTTTTCCGGTTCCTCATTATAGGCAGAACCGCATTGGTGACACGCACAACTCCAAAAAAATTGGTTTCAAAGATGGAATAGATTTCTTCCATGGAAGTTTCTTCGGCAACACCTAAATGCTCTATACCAGCATTATTAATAAGTAAATCTATGCTACCTGCCTTCACCAGCATTTCAGAAACACATCGCCTGACAGAATCATCATAACGTACGTCTAATTCCAACATTTCGATACCGTTCCCATCGGGCAACTTTCTTCGACTTGTACCAAAAACACGAAATCCTTGCTCAGCAAATAACTGTGCAGTTGCTTTACCGATGCCAGAAGAAGCTCCGGTAATAAGCACATTTTGTTTATTTGTCTGTTGTTGTTTCATTTTGTTTTACCTCATCTTTTATACCTTAGATAAAAAACGCTGGCATTTCTCTTTAATGCCGTGGCGAATAATAAATAATACAAACTCCTAACAAAGCAATTAATGCCCCAACAATGTCATACTTTGTTGGTGAATACTTGTCAAATTTATAAGCCCAAAGAAGAGATAGGACAATAAAGAAGCCACCGTATGTTGCATACACTTTTGCAAAATTAGAAGTTTGCATAGTTGCGACCACACCATAAAGTGCAAGTACAAAAGCGCCCAGAAGTCCATACCACAAAGGTTTGCCTTCTTTGAGCCAAAGCCAGATAAGATAGCCCCCGCCGATTTCGCAGAGCCCTGCCAGTACAAATATTGATATGGATTTTAGTATTGACATTGTTAACTACAATTCTAATTCTGATTTAATAAAATTTTTTGCTCCTTTCGGTCCTGTTATTTCTAACCATGCTTCACTTTTGTCTCCACTGATAGAAAGATTGAAAATGAAAAAGCCGCAACATATGCGTTCGGTCTTTACAAATTCAGCAAGTTCATCTACCATTTTGTCTGTTCCCGTAAACTTGTAAGAATATCCGTTTTTCAATTCTTTCTTTGTAAGCATCTGGCTTTTCAAACTTTTGATAACAGTTTCTTTTCGTTTTCTAAGTTCTGGTGTTGTCAGTTTGCACGTAAGTTCACCTTTTTTGTTTTTGGCTTCACAGTCGTCTGAACAAACGTTCGCAGACTTTGTAGTTTTTTTTATCTTGCTTTGAGCGTTGGAAAATGTTGTCATTGTTACGAAAAATTGAAAATTCTATTTCATATTTGTTTAATTTCCAAGGTGGAGCCTTCAAACGAATGCCTTTCACCATTTCATGAGGAATCAAACAGATTTTCGACAAATTTCCTGATTGATTTTCAGCGTCTATCAATAGGGTTTTTGTAATGTTGTCCCGGCAAATGTAACTTTTTTTTTTACGTGGCTCTATAATATTCCCAAATGGCATAGATATACAGACCTTTGATTTCCATTACAATACTGCCAATTCATCATTGCCCGCTCAAAATAAAAATTGTAATTATTTGTATGTTTACTGTAAATTATTATCTGAATCAGATTGACAGGATCGTTTGATTATCAGGATTAATTCCTCCAATCTTCTAATCTTGAAAATCTCATTCAGACAGCGAAGATGATAAAATATCCAGATGATAAAATCAATAACTGGTTTTTGAGTTGTAAAGATTGAGTGGGAAGAAGATGAAGCAAACTGGATTCATTATTTATTGGTGAATTTCAAAATTCTTTTTTGGCGTTTATTTATAACATAATCCAAATTCTAATAGCTGCATAGATATTGTATCCTTTTTAGCAGGTTTTTATTAGCAATCATTCACAACAGGATACAATCTCTGGATCATTTTTTTATTTTTATAACCAACATTGCAACGGTTGTCACTTATTCAACATCGGTTATTTTATTGCTTTATTCCATCATCAAAAAAAGATTTTTGTTGCAAAGAAAAAGTTGGTTGGTTTTTATTTCCCTTATTTTAACATCTGCTGTTATTGATAGTTTGAAACATATTGTAAACCGTACACGTCCTTTCATTACTTATCCTTCGATTCATAACCTGGTAAATGTTTCAACGGCTTCATTTCCTTCGGGGCATACCGGCGAAGTTTTTGTGTTGCCAACCGCAATTACACTTCTTTTTCAGAAACGGAAATGGTGCGTTTTAGTTGTTTGGATATGGGCATTTCTTGTTGCTTATACCCGCTTGGTTTTAGGGGTTCATTATCCAAGTGATGTTTTAGCTTCCGTAGTTATTGGAACAGGCATCGGTATTGCTTTTCCGCAATTCTTAATTAAGCGTGGCTTTCTTCAGCATCATATTCGTTGGGAACGATTATATTCAAAGCGGAAGGAATAATTTCCGCAGTTACTTTATCCGTTTTACCATTGTATTCTCCATCAATCTGAAAATCAATTTTTCTTTCCGTGGAAATCACTGCTTTTGTTGCTTGAAAAATTTCTACATTTTGTGGATTGAATGGCTTGCTGTTTAAAAACATTTTGATCATTCCTATAATTGAAATTTTTCTGACAACAACTATTTCAAATTTTCCAGAATATGATACATGAGATGGAAAGTGTAGGTGTATTATGTTGTTATTTTAAACATAGCGCCCAAGCCGTTATTCATTCAAAAAGGATTGGTCTTATTCAATAAATGTTCTTTAAAATTTTTCAAATTTATCGTTGAATATTAAGGAATGCAAATTGTGTAATGCGTTCTTGTTCAAAAATTATACAGAATCAAATCATTAGGACGCTTCGCAATGCAGAATAAAATGTTACATGTACTTATGTCAGCGCTTAGCAGAAATGAATAAAAATAACAAAGTGATTATTGAAACTGTTGCTGCTCTTGTCCTCAATGCGAACAAACTTTCGAAAAACTAAAATTAAAAATCTTCAATAAAAGTGCTTTTACTGTTCTTCAAATTTTCTCCAGAATCTGTTTTTACATTTGAATAAAATAAAAAATGAAAAAGACAAACAAAATATTATCCCTTGCTTTTGCTACCGGTATTTTTCTTGCTTCCTGCGGAAATAATACATCAAATGTTCCTGCAAATGTGAAAGCGAATTTTGAAAAAGATTTTCCAGGCGTAAATGCCAAATGGGACAAAGAAGATTCCAGTTTTGAAGCCAGTTTTAAACAAAATAATAATACAATGTCTGCAATGTACGATGCTAATGGAAACAAATTGGAAACAGAGCAGGATATTGATGCAGCCGCAATTCCGCAAAATATAAAAGATTATGTTTTTCAAAATTATAAAGGAAAAAACATTAAAGAAGCCATCATTACCAAAGCGAACAGCGAAGTAAATTACGAAGCGGAAGTAAAAGAAAATGATTTACTATTTACAAAAGATGGCCAATTTATAAAGGCAACCAAGGCAGATTAAAGTGTAAAATTAAAACACTGATTTTAGTATTAGTCAGAAATGAACTCAAAAGAGGAAGGGCGTATTGTCAAAAAACAAAGAACTATAGTTGTCGAATCCAAAGTCTTTCTTCAGAATTCCTTCAAAATTATTTTGTAATTTTTCCAAAAATTCGCAGTGAAAATATTAATTATAGAAGATGAAAAAAGCTTGAGCGAAAGTATGGCGGCATATCTTTCTTCACAGGATTATCATTGTGATATTGCTGAAGATTATGATACAGCAGTTTACAAAACTGAATACAATGATTATGATTGTATTTTGCTCGATATTACTTTGCCCGGTGGAAATGGATTAAAGATTTTGGAGCAATTAAAAGAAGACAAAAAAACGGATGGCGTACTAATTATTTCTGCAAAAAATTCTTTAGACGATAAAATAAAAGGACTAAACCTTGGTGCAGACGATTATTTATCAAAGCCGTTTCATTTATCAGAATTAAATGCGCGTGTTGCTGCAATTATCCGAAGAAAAAAGTTTGATGGAAATTCTATTTTGCAGTTTAATAATATCAGCATTGATACACAAAGTAAAACAGTAATGGTAGAAAATAATCCGGTAGAACTAACAAAAAAGGAATACGAATTGTTGATTTATTTTGTTTCAAATAAAAAACGGATTATCTCCAAAGAAGCAATAGCAGAGCATCTTTGGGGAAATGACATGGCCGGAAATTTTGATTTTATTTATACCCATATCAAAAATCTACGAAAGAAATTAATGGATGCCGGAGAGGCAGATTATATCAAATCTGTGTATGGAATGGGTTATAAATTTACAACGCAATGAAACTACTTGCAAAATACAATCGCGTAAATATTCCGATTACGATCATTACACTTTTGATCACTGGCATTTGTTTTTATTTTATCATCCATTATGTTTTGGTGTATCAGCTTGATAAAGATTTATATATCGAACAACAAGAAATTATACATTACATAAAGGAGAAAGGAACTTTACCGGAAACCTCCAACTATAAAGACCAGCAAATTGAATTTCACTCCACAAAAAATGGTGATTTTAAAAGTAAATTTTCGACAACAGAAGTTTATGATAAAAAAGAAAACGAATCGGATATATTCAGAAAATTGGATTTTTTTGTAACAATTAATGGTAACAATTATATAGCAGAAGTAAAAAAATCACAAGAGGAAACAGAAGATATTATTCAGATGATTTTAGTAATTACTTTTTCTGTAATTATTTTTTTACTTCTCGTACTTTTTATTGCTAATCGGTTTCTACTGGCTAAAATATGGAAACCATTTAATCATACTTTAGCACAGCTAAAACAATTTAATCTTTCTTCTAAAAATAAAATTGTACTTCAGCAAACGGACATTAATGAGTTTGATGAACTAAATGAAACGGTACTTTTTATGACTGAAAAAGTAAGCAGGGATTATGAATCTCTGAAAAATTTTACAGAAAATGCTTCCCATGAAATACAAACTCCTTTATCTATCATAAAAAATAAAATTGAATTGTTGTTGCAATCAGAAAATCTTGATAAAACCCAGGTCAATGCAATTCAAAGTTTAAACGATGCCGCTTCCCGGCTTTCCAAATTAAATCAGTCTTTATTGCTGCTTGCAAAGATTGAAAATCATCAGTTTGAAAACGGCGAAAAAATTAATTTTTCATTTTTGCTGAACAGTTGTATTGAAAATTATGAAGAACTGGCAACGATTAAAAATATCAGCATTGAAAAAAATATTGCTGAAAATATATTTATAGAAATAAATGATTCACTTGCAGAAATTCTGATTTCGAATATTATTTTGAATGCGATAAAACACAATTACCAAAACGGGAACATAAAAATTCAACTTGCCTCAAACTCAATAATAGTAAGCAATACCGGCGATGCGCCACATGAAAATACCGCAAGATTGTTCGAGCGTTTTAAAAAAGATTCTTCTTCCTCTGATTCAATTGGGCTTGGATTAGCGATTGTAAAAACAATCTGTGATACTTATGGATTCATTATTTCCTATTATTATAAAGAAGATATGCATATAGTAAAAATTATTTTTCATTAATCATGAATGTGACACAGCCTTTACAAGCAAATAAAGTATTCAATTTATTATTAAAATTGAAATCATCATAAAAGTGCTTTTACTGTTCTTTCCTGAGTACTCAGACTTTCGCATAAACACTTTTACATCCTGATTAGGATGCTTCATTTTCAAGACAATTTTTTTATCATATTTTTTTAAATTTCTAAAAATTTTTTAATAAAAAATGAGGCGTTTTTTATAGCATTCACTTTTTTTTAAAAAAGGTTTCCTGTTTCTTCAAATTCTCTTCAGATTCAGTATTTAGGTTTGTATAAAATTATTCATAATTAAAAATTCAAAACAATGAAAAAAGTATTAGGTTTTACAGCAATTATGCTTGCATTAACCGCCACTTCCTTTGCTCAGGAAAATGAAGGCGGGCATCAAAAAATAAGTGTGCCGGCTGTGGTTAAAAAAGCCAATATGGATAAGTATCCGGAATCAAAAACCCAAAAAGTAACCTGGGAAAAAGAGAAAGGAAATTACGAAGCCAACTGGGGTGGCAAAGATGGAGAAGCGAACTCTGTTCAATACACGCCATCGGGAAAATTTATAGAAATAGTAAAAGCGATTCCAACAAAAGATTTGCCTCAAGGTGTTGTAACTTATGCAAAAGAACATTATAAAACCACTAAATTTGGCGATGTTGGAAGAGCAACAGATGCCAATGGAAAAGTTTCTTATGAAGTAGAAATTCATGGTAAAGATGTGATCTTTGATGAGAATGGAAATTTTGTAAAAGAAGATAAATAATAAATCTCTCGCTAATAAGCTATCTCGTTCCAGGAATGGGATAGCTTTTGTTTTATAAAAATGAATATGAGGTATTTTATAATAATTTTAGGTTTTCTTTCGCCGATATTTTCTTTTGGGCAAAACAAGGACCTTGATTATTTTATCAATAAATCGCTTACAAACGATCCCAGGATTTCAGAGATTCAGAATTTAATTTTAGCAAATAAAGTTGACAGCGCCTTAATTGTTGCAGGAAATAAAGCCCAGGTTACAGGAAACGGAAATGCTTACTATGCGCCGGTTATAAACGGTTGGGGTTATGATGTTCCCATCACCAACGGTCAGCAACTTTCTGCATTAGTTGCCTTGAATAAACAGATTTATAACAAGCGAAATTTGAGCTTGCAATTCAAAAGTTTGCAATTGCAAAATGATTCATTGACCAATTTTATTGCTATCAGTAAACAGGATATTAAGAAGGCTATTATTACTCAATATATTACCACTTATGGCGATCAGCTTCAATTAGATTTTAATGATCAGTTGATTGCTCTTCTATCTCAGGAAGAACAATTATTAAAAGCACTTACGCAGAAAAATGTTTATAAACAGGCAGATTATTTATCATTTTTGGTAACGCTTCAGCAGCAACAATTAACCAGGAACCAATTGTTTGTTCAATATAAAAATAATTATGCAACGCTTAATTATCTTGCAGGCATTGTTGATACAACTACTGAAACCCTTGCTGTACCAGAGATCCAGATAAAATCTAATTTTTATAACGGAAATTCTCCTTTTATTTTAAATTATAAAATAGACAGCCTGCGCCTTGAGAACGAACGTGCTATCGTTAAATATCAATACCGTCCAAAAGTAAATCTCTTTGCTGATGCCGGTTATCAATCTACTTTTGCAATAACTCCTTATAAAAATTTCGGTTATAGTTTTGGGATCAATCTTACGGTTCCGATTTATGACGGTCATCAAAAGAGATTGCAGTTTACGAAACTGGACATCCAGGAAAGAACAAGGCAAAAGCAAAGAAATTTTTTTTACAACCAATACCAGCAGCAGATTCTTCAATTGCAACAACAATTGAACGACCTTCAAAACCTTGCTGGGCCTGTGAATAAACAAATTGAATACCTGGAAGCGCTGATAAAAGTTAATGGAAAATTATTGGAAAAAGGTGATATCAGAATTACCGATTATGTGCTTGCTTTGAATAATTATATCACCGCAAAAAACCTAATTGTTCAGAATCAGATTGAGCGATACCAGGTAATCCAGCAACTCAATTATTGGAATATGAAATTGTAAAAAATGGATTTTAATCAAATCAAATGAAAAGATATTTTGTAAAATCAGTTTTCGCATTATTTGTTTGTTTACTGCTTTTTGCCAGTTGCAAAACAAAGGACACAACCACTACAGATACTCCTGCAGAAGTTCGTGTATCTGTTACCGTTACATCTGTTTCTTTTGAACCATTGCAACAATACATCGACCTGAATGCCACTTCCACTTTTCTCCGACAAAATTTTGTAAAATCAAACCTGAATGGTTACATACAAAAGGCGACTATCAAATTCGGCGATTATGTTAATCGCGGCAGGGTTTTGTTTGTTTTAAAAACAAAAGAGGCAGCAGCAATTGGTAATTCGGTAAATAAATTAGATTCTAATTTTAATTTTTCCGGAGTGAATGTGGTACGCGCCGATGCCTCCGGTTATGTAATGCAGGTCAATCACCAGGCAGGGGATTATGTGCAGGATGGCGAACAACTTGCTGTGATCAATGATTCTAAAAGTTTTGTTTTTGTGATGAATGTTCCTTACGAATACAAGCCCTACGTTTCTACCGGAAAGCAGGTGCAGCTTACTTTACCGGACGGTGAAAAATTATGGGGAACGGTAAAACCTTCTTTGCCAATAATGGATTCTGCTTCACAAACACAGGCGGTTTCATTGAATGTAAATTCTCCTCATCCTATTCCTGTAAATTTAGTTGCGAAAGTGCAGCTTTTAAAAGCATTAAAAACAGCCGCACCAACTTTAGATAAGAAAGCAGTTTTATCTGATGAAACAGAAACCAATTTTTGGGTAATGAAAATGATCAATGATAGCACGGCTATAAAAGTGCCGGTAAAAACAGGAATAGAATCAGGCGCTAAAATAGAAATTATTTCTCCTGCTTTTCAGCCAAACGATAAAATCTTATTGTCCGGAAATTATGGATTGGAAGACACGACAAAAGTGATTGTTCAAAAAGATTCGAGCGGTATTAAATAGGCGTTCAAAAAAATAATCGCATAAATAACATGAAAAATTTTTTCACCACATATAAAAGTCCGATGACCGTTGTTCTGGCAATGATCATTTTGGGCGGCGCATTTGCTTATACCAAATTGCAAACGTCTTTATTTCCTGAAATTACTTTTCCTAAAATAAAAATTATTGCTGATGCGGGTTTGCAACCGGTTGATAAAATGATGGTAACTGTAACCCGTCCATTAGAATTAGCGATTAAAAAAATCCCGGACCTGACAGACATCAGAAGCATTACAAGCCGTGGCAGTTGCGAGATTTCAGCTTTTATTGATTGGAAAGCGAATGTAGATTTGAGTCAGCAAAGAATAGAATCAAGAATTGCCGAAATCAGAAATACCCTTCCGCCGGATGTAAATATCACGGTTGAGAAAATGAATCCATCCATTTTACCGGTGATGGGCTATTCATTAGAGAGCCATGAACTATCACCGATAGAATTAAAACAACTGGCGCTTTATACCATCAAACCCTACCTGAGCCAGGTTCCCGGTGTTTCTGAGATAAGAGTAATTGGTGGAAAAACAAAGGAATACTGGATACAACTGGATCTGCAAAAAATGAGTACGCTCGGCCTTACTCCCGAAGCAATCAACACTGCCTTGAGCCAAACAAATTTTATTCAATCAAACGGATATTTATCTGATTACCGCCATCTTTATTTAACCCTTACGAATGCTTCTGTTACATCACTCAATCAATTAAAAAATGTTGTGATCAGCAATAATGGCAAACGTGCTGTTCAGTTGCAGGACATTGCAAACATACAGGTAAAAGAAGCAGTTGAATACATAAAAGTAAACGCGAACGGTAAGGAAAGCGTTCTCATTGCTGTGGTAAAACAACCAAATAGTAATCTGATTGATGTGTCTCAATTAATGAAAGAAAAAATCGCAGCGCTCCAAAATATTCTTCCAAAAGGGGTAACGCTGAAACCTTATTATGTTCAGGCAGATTTTGTAAATACTTCTGTAAAAAGTGTTACGGATAGTTTATGGATTGGATTGGTTTTAGCAATTATTGTCGTTATCATTTTTTTAAAATCTTTTAAAGCAAGCGCGACGATTTTAATCACGATTCCTGTTACGCTTGGCGCTACTTTAATTTCGCTGTATGCTGTTGGATACACCTTAAATATTATGACGCTTGGCGCTATTGCAGCCTCGCTTGGATTAATTATTGATGATGCGATTGTGGTGCTTGAACAAATACACCGAACTCATGAAGAAAATCCCGGTGAAGAATATAAAACGATTGTACAAAAAGCAGTTCATTATTTGTTTCCGGCAATGGTTGGTTCTTCTATAAGCACGATCGTAATTTTTATTCCATTCATTCTGATGAGCGGCGTTGCCGGCGCCTATTTTAATGTGCTTACCAATACGATGATCATTACATTGGTTTGCTCATTTTTTGTAACGTGGCTGGGACTTCCGGTGGTTTATCTTTTATTTTCTAAGAAAAAAAAATCAGAAAAAATTGTTACTCAAAAAGAAAAAAAGAAAAAAGAAAAACAACTTCAGTTAGAGAAAAAAGAAAAGAACTGGGTTACGTTTTTTGTTCTCCGGCCTTGGATCAGTTTCATATTTGTAGGGCTTTTGATTCTTTCTATTGTATTAATTGTATCAAGATTGCAAACTGGTTTTCTACCAAATATGGATGAAGGAACGATTGTGCTTGATTATTCCTCTCTTCCCGGAACGTCTTTGGAAGAAACGGATAAAGAATTGCAACAGGTAGAAAAAATTATAGTATCCACGCCCGAAGTAAGCGCCTATTCGCGACGCACCGGAACACAGATGGGATTTTTTATTACAGAACCAAACAGGGGCGATTATGAGATTCAATTAAAAGATAAAAGAAATAAAACAACAGATCAGGTAATAGAAGAAATCCGCAAAAGAATAGAAGCATCACAGCCCGCATTGCGGGTGGATTTTGGCCAGGTAATCAGTGATATGCTTGGCGATCTGATGACATCTGTTCAACCGATAGAGATAAAAATATTTGGAGATGATTTAGAGAAAATAAAAACGCTTTCAACAAAGGTTGCAAACGTGATTGAAAATATAAAAGGTACTGCTGATGTTTTTAATGGAATTACTATAGCAGGCCCTTCCGTTATGGTTACGCCGGATTATTTTAGAATTGCTCAATTTGGAATTACACCTGCTGATCTCCAGTACCAATTGCAAACTTCTTTGGAAGGGAATCTGGCAGGAAATATTTTTGAAAATAACCGCGTCTATGCGGTACGATTGGTTTATCCGAATAGCCAAAAGATGAGTATTGAAGATGTCAAAAAATTACAGATTGCTTCTCCGGATGGAAGGTTGAAACCAATCGGTGAATTGGCCGACGTGCAAATCAGTAAAGGCGATGCCGAAATTGCGAGAGAAAATTTACAATCTATGGGTGTCGTTTCTGCCCGTTTGCAAAACCGCGATTTGGGAAGTACGATGAAAGAAATTCAAAATAAAATTTCCTCCAAAATTCAATTGCCGACTGGATATCATATTGAATACGGCGGCTCTTATGCGCAGCAGCAACAATCCTTTACAGAACTTTTAATGATCTTAATTGCATCAAGTCTTTTGGTATTTGGCGTAATACTTTTTTTATTTAAAGATGCAAAAGCCGCATTCATTATTTTATTCCTTGCCGTGCTCGGAATTTCGGGAAGTTACCTTGCCTTATTTATTACCAATACACCTTTAAATGTGGGAAGCTATACAGGTTTAATTATGATTGTTGGAATTATTGGGGAAAATTCCATCTTTACTTTTCTGCAGTTTAAAGAAAACCTTCTCCATCAAAATACGGATGAATCTGTTGAAAATGCAATCTCAAAAAGGCTTCGTCCAAACCTGATGACCGCAATTGCAGCCATCATCGCTCTTATGCCGCTTGCACTTGGAATCGGCGCTGGCGCTGAGTTGCACCAACCTCTTGCCATCGCTGTTATCGGTGGGTTTTTAATCGCGCTTCCTTTATTGCTGATTGTGTTGCCTTCGTTGTTGAGGTTGTTTTATAAGAATGCAAAACAGAAAACTGCATTGCAGTAAACAAAGGAATAAGAAGGATTCTTATTTTCTTTTTGATAAATTAATTAAAGATGAAAAATTTATAAGCATTTCTTGCAGGGGAAAAATTCTACATTCGCCAATCATCGCGATATGAATTTTATTAGAATTTTAAAAGTAAAAGCCTCAAAATTAAAATCTGAAATACAGGTTTTGATGATTGCTTACAAAGATCATCGCACACCTTTAAGAGCAAAGATATTGATCGGCATAACCGTTGGTTATTTATTAAGTCCAATTGATTTAATCCCTGATTTTATTCCGGTAATCGGCTTGTTAGATGATTTAATAATAATACCAATTTTAATTTCGGTTTCAATAAAGCTGATTCCAGCAACAGTATTGAACGATGCAAGAGAAAAGGCGAAAAATACTGCGCAGATTTATAAAAAAACAAATTGGGGGTTCGCAATTGTGATCATAATAATTTGGCTGGCACTGATATTTTTTGTCTATAAAAAACTACTCATTTTTAAGAAGAGAAATTAAAACAGAAATCGTTTTTTCTTAGTAAACAAACTAATAAGTAAGATTTCTGTTTTTTAGGGAAAATTATCAATCTAATCCTGCTCAGGCTTTTAAATTATTTTCTTTTATAAGTATTCAGATTTTCTTTAGAATCTTTGTCTTTCTTTGAAAAAAAAAAAATTAAAATAAGAAATGTCATTGTACGATTACGACCGGCATCTGCTTGAATGGATCAATCATAACAGAATATTTTATTTAGATAATTTTTTCAGATTCATTACAGATACTGCAGGAGCCATCGCGGCCGCAATCGCAGTCCTTATTATTATTTATGGATTCATCAAAAAAAACGGTTTTTTAAAATACAGAAAATATCAGGTTGCATTTGCATTTTCTATCAACGCAATTGTTATCAATATTCTTAAATATTCAATCAACAGGCCACGGCCTTTTGCAGTTGATAAATATATTGAAAAATTAACCGGTGCCGGCAGCCCTTCTTTTCCATCGGGGCACACCGGCGATGCAATGATAGTGGCTATTTCAATGTGTTTACTATTTGCCAGGCAAACGTGGCTGCTTGCCATTATCTGGATTTGGGCGGTTGCGGTTGCTTATTCGAGGATGGCATTAGGCGTTCATTATCCGGGCGATATCTTAGGTTCAGTAGTTATTAGTTTGATAGTGGCTTTTGCTTCTCAAAAAGTTTTTAACAAAATAACGATCAGTCAAAATAATAAATAAATTGACATAAAAAAAATAAGAGAATAATATGGTTTTTGAAATAAAAATTAATTTATGAATTTGTATCAAAAAAAAACCGAACACGAACAGAAAATTACAGCAATCTTTATTGATATTGGCGGTGTATTACTTACCGATGGCTGGAACCGTCAATGTCGGAAAAACGCTGCCTCAACATTTGAGTTGGACATTGACGATCTGGAAGAAAGACATCATCTTACTTTCGATACCTATGAGGAAGGAAAATTAAGTTTGGATGAGTATCTGAAAAGAATTGTTTTTTATAAAGACCGCAGTTTCACAATGGATGAATTTAAGGAATTTATGTTTGCTCAATCGAAAGCTCATCCCGAAATGATCAAAAGCATATCCCTGTTAAAAGAAAAATATGGATTGAAAGTAGCAGTTATCAGTAACGAGGGACGTGAACTAACTGAGTTTAGAATAAAAAAATTTGAGCTAAATAAGTTTGTAGATTTTTTTATTTCTTCATCCTTTGTTCATTTACGAAAACCTGACATAGATATTTTTAGAATGGCATTGGATATTGCGCAGGTAGAAGAAAAAGATGTAGTTTATATTGAAGACAGACCGATGTTTGTACAGGTGGCAGAAGGATTGGGCATTCATGGCATTCAGCGTATAGATCACAATTCTACCATGGAGAAATTAAAGTTATTTGGCTTACAGTTAGAAGAAGATTAGAATTGTTATTAAATACTCCTCATTTTGATTATATAGAAAGTATAAATATGAATTACGACGAAATTATTACTCAATGCTTAGGTTTTAAAACCCAGCATGAACTTGAAAACTATTTAAATGAACTTTTTAAAAATTATTCTTTTAGTGAAGAAATGGAAATGTTGTAATCAATTGAAAAAAAAAGTATGGCAGATGGCACATGAAAATAATTTAGATGATGAAGTAATAGATTATATTGGCTTTAGTACTTCAACTGAAGAGGCAGAAATTGGATGTACTTCACACTTAAAGAATCCTGAAGATGCTTATCCTGGTATATTGCATTGGATAAATGGAAAAGCAAAGCAATGATTTATTCGTTTTGAGCAATATTGGAATAAAGCATTATTTAAGTTTTAGAATTATATAATTTCAATTCAAATTCCTAATTAATAAAGCTAGCATCCGCCCTGTAAGGCTACCAGGGATATCCACCTATTACATCGCCAGGAAAATGAGCTCAAGATAAACCCTGCTGCAGCATACCTGGGATTCGATTATGTAAAATAAAATGGCAATTATTTTTTGACTCCAATAATAATAGCATTTGCTACAGGATGATTGGCAGTAAATTTTAATCCTAAAAGTGAAGCAATTGTTTGTGCAAATTGCTTTTGATAAATCTGCATTTCTGTTTTTAATTCACCTTTTGCAGGAATATCTGGCCCCATTACTGCAAACCATATCTCATTTGCGCCAGGAATATCACTTCCGTGGCTTGTCCATTGATTTTTATTATTATCGCCGCGTCCATGGTCAACTGTAATGAATAATGAAGTTTTGTTCTTGTATTGCGGCTCACTTTGAATATAATTCCAAATGTCTTTTACCCATGCATCAAACTGATGCGCCGATTCCAGATAATCTTTGTAGTGACCTGCATGCGCCCATTCATCAGTTTCGCCATAAGCGATGTAAAGTAGCTTCGGCTTTTTGGTTTTCAAATATTCCATTGCTTCATATTGGGTAAACACATCAAGACATTCATCCATATCCCAGGGTTTATAAGAATCTCTGAGCATGGCATTAATCATCTTTTCTTTCGACGTTGCATTTTTTCCACCTGTTGGCGCAAATGCGGCTATTACCGGAAATCCGCAACGCGGTTTATTTAAAATTCTGTCGAAGGCTTCCCATGCGCCAAAAGCTGCAACACTATTTTTGAATTTCGGTTGCTTATTAATAAACTCCAAAACATTGGTATTGGGATTATTTTTATAATTGTTGGAATTAATTAACGTATCTACATAACCACAAAATATTTCGCTGTAGCCTGGATACGAGAACCAGTAAGGGTTTGAATTATTCACCTTATTTCCAAAAATACGATTTCCATATATTTGTCCGTTTGCTGCAATCGTATTCCAAAGAAAAGGGAGCAATTTTTTTCTTCTCTCAGAAACATCGTTCGCCCAATATTTTTTAAAGATAAAAGTGCTGTCGCCCTGATTATATTTTCTGCGATTTGCAATCGCAGAATCCATTCCGCCAAATGCCTCCTGCCAGCGAAAACCATCAGTAGTGATGATTATGATATTTTCTGTTTTTTGCTGCGCAAAAGAAGGTTTTATGTTGGTTAAAAAAACAAACATAAGCAGCCACAAGATTTTAGGTTTTTTCATTATTAGTATTATTATTAAAAGTATTATTATTAAATTACTACAATAAAGATGACAACATTTTTTTGAAAATACAGCCTCAGAAACATCAAAACAACGTCTCTTTTTTAAAAACAGTACAGCAGTTTTACGAAAAAGCCGAAAAAAAGCAATCTTTATAAAATCAAAACAAGGCCTCCACCAATAATCAATAATGCGCCAATTGCGGTTCTCCATGTTAATGGTTCTCCTAAAAATACTACCGCTAAGATTATTGCAATCGCAACACTCATTTTATCAATCGGCGCTACCTGCGATACTTCACCTAATTGAAGCGCCTTGAAATAAAATATCCATGAAAGGCCTGTGGCAACACCCGATAAGCAAAGAAAAATAATATTTTGTTTAGTTAGCGAATGCATTGTGTAAGCGCCGCCCCTGATAAATGCAATGCCCCAGGCAATGATTAAAATAACAATTGTTCGAATGGCTGTCGCCAAATCGGTATCCACTCCTTTGATGCCTACTTTTGCGAAGATGGCTGTCAATGCTGCAAATAAAGCAGCAAGTAAGGCATATATCCACCACATAATTTTAAGTTTTAAGTTTATAAAATTTCAATTCAAGCTGTTGATAAATTAGTGCAAACATCCATCCTGTAAAACTACCAAAGAAGATTCCTCCAATTACATCGCCAGGAAAATGAACACCGAGATAAACCCGGCTATAGCAGACTAATAATGCCCATGCAAAAAGCAAATAAGGAAACCATTTAATTTTTTGTTTTGTAATTAATGTAAGGTAAATAGTCAGACCGCTTACATTACAGGCATGAGCGGAAATAAAACCAACCTGTCCTCCGCGATAATTGTTTACATAATGTAATAAATTTTCAATGCCGGGAATATGGCTTGGCCGCAATCTTATTTCCATTGATCTTATAACCGTTGATGCAATCTGATCGGTACAAACAACTAAAGGAATAATTAGAAGAATTAGAAGCCAGCTTTTTTTACGGTAATAAAATATCAGCAGAAGAATCAGCAAAAAATAAAACGGATACCAGGAAGTTTCTCCGCTTGCGAACCACATAATTTTGTCCCAGAATAAATTATGATGACTGTTTATCAGCAACAATAGTTGTTTGTCCCAATAATTAATCCATCGAAGAAATGCCTGCATCTTTTAAAAAATTTTGTTTAATAAAAACCCGGCTGATTATAACAGCTAAGCCGGAACTGATAATCATAGAAGCAATGACATCACTTGGATAATGGACACCTAAAACAACCCGTGAATATGCTACCATAAACGCCCATATCCAGATTAAAAACAACCACACATTTTGTTTTGGAAATAAAATACTCAGGGAAGTTGCAATTAAAAAGGCATCTGCTGTGTGTCCGGATGGAAAAGAAGGGCTGCCACCACCTGATAGCTTTTCTATAAATGAATCCACTTCATAAGGCCGCTGCCGGTTTACCACCTGTTTAATGATTTCTATTATTATCGTATTAATGCCAAGGGAAATGAGTATCAGCCAGCTTTGCCTTTTTAATTTAAACCGATGTTTTACGAAGGCATATATCAAAAGAAAGACCGGTATTGCATAAGCTACAATATAAGAAGTGTTGGTGATGAAAATAAAAAAACCATCTAACGGCTTTATTCTTTCATGATTGATGAATTCTAAAAGTTGTAAATCCATTTCATACAATACACGAAAAAAATGTGCAAGAAGAAAGAAAAGAAAATGTGTGAAGGAAAGATAGAATGTGTGCACGCCTATAAGATTTAAATTTTATGATTTAAATAATGCAGGCGCCATCAGTCCCTTTCGGGACGGTTATACAGGAAGGCTCCATTTCCAAAAGTCGGCAAATATAAAAGGATTATGATAAATGAGCTTTTTAATTTCCGACATAAAGTCTAAACAAATATTTACAGGCCAAAACTAAAATCGAATTCTGTTAAGAATCTGAACTACGTGCCTTTTTATAGGAAACCCGCAAATATTCAAGAACACGGTATGTTTTATTGCAGCTATGGGTGATTTGGCTATGGCCTTCCTTTATCACATCCTTCCTGTACCATCAGAAGAATAATTTATTTACCACCGAACAAAAATGAACTAGCGATTGGCAATCTTTTAAAATTGCCTTTTGCCAAAATCCGAAAATGGAAGGAAAATGATAGAGAAGAAGGAAATAAAAATAAATTGAAACGCTGGCAATGCATCGTTCAGAATTATAGGAAGCTAAATTTTTTAATGCGGCGTTAACGTAATAAGCATAAATTTATTCTTCAAATGACTTAATTAAAAATGGCTTTGAAACTGATTATTAAAAATAAAATTGGCACGGAAAGGACTATAAAAATTTCACCTTTCAAAAAAGATATAAGGAAAACAAATCCTCATAAGCACAATAATTATTTTGAAATTATTTATCTCTCAAACGGCAGTGGCTTTCATTACATTGACCAGAATAAATATCTTATTAAACCGCCTGTCCTGTTTTTTATCAGACAGGAACAGGTTCATTATTGGGAATTAGAAAATGAACCGGAAGGTTATGTACTGATTATCAAAAAAAACTTTATTGGAAGAAGTCTCGATAATGAACTTAAATCCTTATTCACAAGAATTTCCAGCCAATGTTGTTTGCAGATAACAGAGACGGGAACTATAGAACAGATAATGCAATTACTTGCTGAAGAAAGCAAAGCAGATGATGAAAGTGTATTTCATATAATGGAAGGTTTGCTAAAATCTTTGTTAGCTAAAATATTGCAGGTATCCCAACAGGTTATTAATAGTGCAGAAGTTAAATCCGACACTTATCATTCTTTTACTGAATTATTGAGAGCAGGCAGTGGCATAAAAAACAAAGTGGCATTTTATGCCGAGAATCTCAACACGTCCCCACAAAACTTAAATGCGGTTTGCCGTAAAGCAACCAATCAATCAGCAGCGGATGTTCTATCAGCATTTGTATTAAATGAGGCAAAAAGGCTATTGCTCTATACAAATAATACCATTTCGGAAATTGCCTTTGCTCTTGAATTTACCGACCCTTCTCATTTTGTAAAATATTTTAAAAAGCATGTAGGAGCCACACCCAAAGCTTTCCGAAATAGCAATTAATATACCACATTATTTTCAAATATACCATGTTTTGAAACGGATATAGTTCCATATTTGCAAAGTGTTTAAAAGAATTAAGACTAATATACTATGCCTAATAGGATGCTGAATAAAAATTACCTGATTCTTGTTGTATTATTTACGCTAATCTTCCAAATATCTTTCGCTCAAAATCCTAATGGATTAAAGGATTTGATATCGCTTGCAGAAAAGAATTATCCTTCTATCGCTGCAAAAAAAGCGCAATCCTTAGCGATGCAAAAAAATATAGCCATACAAAAAAATACCTTTTTGCCATCGGTGGATGCGGCCTACCAAACGGATTATGCTACCTATAATAATATAACCGGAATGGCTTTTCCGCAATACATCATTCCTATCAGCGGGCCACCTTCCACTAAGAATAATTTTAGTGGAGTATTCGGAAGTGCCGCAAGCATATTGATGAACTGGCAACCGGTTACTTTTGGTCAACGACCTGCGCAAATAAATGTGGCTCAACAGAATTACCAATTAAGCCTCGCAGATGAAAGCAATACTGTTTACCAACTTCAATTGAATGTAATTGCTGTTTATCTGAATATTGTTCTTGCAGATGAACTGCTTAAAGTTTACCAGCAAAACATCATCAGAACACAGGCCCAGCTTAGGCAAATAAGGTCACTGGTAGTAAGTGGATTAAAACCCGGTACGGATACTTCTTTATACCAGGCAGAATTATCAAAGGCTACAATTGATTTGTACAACCTGCAACAGTACCGTGCTCAACAGCAAAATCAATTAGGCCTATTGACGGGAAACGCAAATTTGGTGGTTGCCGCAGACAGTTCTTTTGTACAATACGTTCCCGGCATCAACCTGCAGAATAATATAATGGTACATCCATTAATACTATATGGAGAACAATTGGTAAAAGTGCAGGAAGCTAATAAAACAGCTATAAAAAAATCGCTGATGCCCAAACTAAGTGTATGGAGTACGCTATACGGCCGCGGTTCGGGCATCAGGTATGATGGCGAAGTGAAATCTATGGAAGGCCTCGGCTTTAGCAGGTTTAATTATGGAATCGGTTTGCAACTAAGTGTGCCTATTTTAAAATATGTGGATGTAAGGTTGCAATTGCAAAAGCAGGATGCGCTCATAAAAAGTTACCAGTCGCAGTTGCAGCAAACCCAATTGCAGTTGTTGCACGACAGCCTCGATGCGCAATTAGTAATGGCCAATTCAATTAAGGTAATGAAAGAAACTGCCGTTCAAACAAGTTCTGCTAATGCAGCATACCGCTCTATGAAGGGCAGATATGATGCAGGGTTAGCAAATTTTACAGAACTTATTCAAACGCAATATGCTTTGCTGAAAGCGGAAACAGATGCGAAGCAAGCTATCTTAAACATTTGGGAAGCTTTGCTGAAAAAAGCGTCATCCGAAGGTGATGTAAATGTTTTTTTGAAAGAAGTGAAATAGTAGTTTTTTATTTTTTCGACAAAAAGCAATGTGGGTGAATTAATTAAGAATAAAGATTAGGCATCATAAATTATTCCCAAAAATAGCATCATAAAAAAATGAATTTACTACGTGGAGCCTTAAGGAAACCGGTTACTATTATTGTTACAATAATATCTATTGTGTTTTTCTCAATAATGGCTATTCGCAATATGAAGATTGATATTTTCCCCACACTTGGCTTGCCGACAGTATATGTGGCACAGCCGTATGGCGGATTATCACCAGAACAAATGGAAGGTTATGTAGCGTCTTACTATGAATATCACTTTTTATACGTTACGGGAGTAAAATTTGTAGAATCAAAATCTATCCAGGGTGCATCCGTTATAAAAATTCAATTCCAGGAAGGTACAGATATGGCTCAGGCAATGGCAGAAATTGTAGGCTATGTAAATCGGGCAAGGGCCTTTATGCCACCAGGCACTGTACCGCCGTTTATTACCCGTTTTGATGCAGGTAGCGTGCCTGTAGGGCAATTGGTATTTACTTCAGACTCCAAGACATTAGGTGAAATACAAGACCTTGCCTTGTTCAGGGTAAGGCCAATGTTCGCCACTTTGCCGGGAGTATCGGCGCCTCCGCCATTTGGGGGCAACCAGAAAACGGTGATTATCCGCGTGGACCCGCAGAAACTTCAGAATTATCATCTTTCTCCTGATGCTGTGGTACAGGCGCTTGCCAAATCCAATACGATAACTCCTTCCGGAAATGTTCGCATTGGGGATGAAACCTATATTACTTCTCAAAATTCAGTAGTAGAAAATATTCAGGCATTACAAAATGTTCCAATATCTACGGGTCCCGGGGCAGGAGTTTATATCAAAGATATCGGCCAGGTAGAATTAGGCGCTGATGTGGCCACCAGTTATGCACTGATTAATGGAAAACGTTCAGTCTATATTCCGGTAACTAAAAGAGCAGATGCTTCTACCTGGGATGTGGTAAAAAGAGTGAAAGCGGCTTTGCCGGATATGCAGGCCGCCGTACCACCAGACATAAAAATCAGTTATGAATTTGACCAGTCGGGTTATGTAATCAATTCGCTCAAAAGCTTGTTATTTGAAGGCGGCTTAGGGGCTATATTTACCGGCCTGATGGTGTTACTATTTTTAGGCGACCGCCGAAGCGCTCTTATCGTGGTGCTCACCATACCGCTGGCTTTACTTTCCGGTATTATACTGTTGTTTCTTACCGGTCAAACAATAAATATCATGACTCTTGGCGGCCTTGCACTGGCTGTGGGAATATTAGTTGACCAGGCCACGGTAACCATCGAAAACATTCATCAGCATTTGGAAATGGGCAAAACAAAAGCCCGTGCTATTGTAGATGCGTGCAACGAAATAGCCTTTCCATTATTGCTGATTCTTTTATGTATCCTGGCGGTATTTGTGCCCGCTTTGTTCATGAGCGGAGTACCCAAATCCATGTTTATGCCGCTATCCCTTTCAGTGGGATTTTCTTTAATTGCTTCTTATTTTCTTGCACTCACATTTGTACCGGTAATGTCTAACTGGTTATTAAAATCCGATTTGCACGAGAAATTGCAACAGCACCATGTAGGTCCTTTTGCCCGCTTCAGGGAAAGATACCTGCAGGCAGGGCATTATTTTTCAAAACGCTATCGTCCTATCAACTGGATTTATTTTATTGCTTCCATTTTAATACTCATTCCCCTTTTTATGTTTACAGGAACGGAGATATTTCCGAAAGTAGATGCAGGACAGGCCGTAATGAGGTTGCGAATGCCAACAGGCACAAGGCTGGAACGCACAGAAGACGCAACCAGGAAAGTATTGCAAATCGCTAATAATATTACGGGAAACAAGGTAGCGATAAGTTCTGCATTCATTGGTGTGCAGCCATCAAGTTATCCTATTAACCTGATTTATTTATGGACAAGCGGCCCTCAGGAATCTGTCATCCGTTTTAATCTTGCTAAAGATGTGGATATGCCAATTGAAGCATTTAAAGAAAAGATGCGCAGCGATGTGGCGCAATCATTTCCCGAAGCAAGGGTTTCTTTTGAACCCGGCGACCTGGTAGAGCAGGTACTGAATCTTGGATCAAACAATCCCATTGAAATTACCGTACTTGACCGTAACCTTACCGAAGGCGACAAACTGGCCAATCAATTGTTGAAAGGGCTTGGAAATGTAAAAGGGCTTAGAGATTTGCAAATTGCCACGCCTTTGGACTATCCGGCTATTAAGCTAAATATTGACCGGGTTAAAGCGGGACAGTCAGGGCTTACCACAGAACAGGTTGCACGTTCCACAGTGGCTGCTACTTCATCAAGCAGGTTTACACAACCCAACTACTGGTTAGATAAAGCAACCGGAACAGCTTACCAGGTGCAGGTGGAATATCCTGAATATAAAATGAATTCTATTTCCGAACTGGAAATGGTTCCTGTTAACTCAGGGCAGCCACAGGTTTATTTAAGAGATGTAGCCAGCTGGCAGAAGACGGTAGTACCCGGCGAATATGACCGGCTCAACCAGCAGCGCTTCATCACTATTACAGCTAATATTTATAAACGCGACCTGGGTTCGGTGGTAAAAGAAGTGAATAATAAAATTACGGAATTAGGTGCATTGCCACGTGGGGTTAAAGTTACGCTTCGCGGGCAGGCGGATTTACTCAACCAGACTTTAAGCGAATTGCAATTTGGCTTACTGATAGCTGTAATCGTAATCTTTCTGTTGCTTGCAGTTTATTTTCAATCGTTCAGGCTGGCGCTTACTTCACTTTCAATCATTCCGGCAGTAATTGCAGGGTCTGTTTTACTGTTACTTATTACGGGCAAAACATTGAATATCCAATCTTATATGGGTACCATCATGGCGGTGGGCGTGGCAATTTCCAATGCCATACTTTTTATTACCAATGCGGAGCTATTGCGGCGGACAGGAAATATTACAACAGCGCACCTTACGGGGGCAAGCACGCGATTACGGCCGATTTTGATGACCAGCCTTGCTATGATTGCCGGTATGTTACCGATGTCATTAGGTTTAGGCGAAGGTGGAGACCAGACGGCACCGTTAGGCATAGCCGTAGTTGGCGGGCTTCTTTTTTCCATGTTCAGTACTTTATTTTTTCTTCCGCTTATTTATAAGGGTATTGTTGGCAAAAGAAATTATGTCAATATCTCTATGGACCCGGGCGATGAGAGCAGCAGTCATTTTGACCACAACAATATAAATGAAATCATTGAATAACATTTTGTAGTATCCTTCATAAAATGTTCATTTAAATAAATTCGTAATGGCATAAAATTATTCTTCCAATTAAAGTATATGAAAAAAACATTCCTGCATACCGGCATTTATTTGATAATAGCAGCTTTCCTGGTTAGTTGCGGTGAAAATAAAAAGCAAACCATACCAACAAAAACGAACACCATAGATACCTTAGATGCATTTGTTGTAACACAGCAACCGGTAAATAAAATTGCTTCACTTCCTTCTCAACTGGCACCTTTTGAAAAAGCGGAATTGTTCGCCAAAATTCCAGGTTATGTAAAGACAATGAAAGTGGATATTGGTGACCACGTAAAAGCCGGGCAGGTACTGGCAATTATGGAAGCAGCAGAAAACAATGCGAATCTTCTGGAATCCATTTCATCTGCACAGGCGGCGCAGGCAAAGTATCAAACCAGCAAGGATTATTACGACAGGTTGGTGAATGCGGCAAAAGAACCGGGAGCGGTGGCGGAAAGTGAATTAATAAGAGCGAAAAACCAAATGAATGCAGATAATTCAGCATCACTTGCGGCAAAGCAAGCTTCACAGGCATATAGCCAAATCAGCGGCTACCTGACTCTTAAAGCGCCGTTTGCCGGTGTAATTACACAGCGCAATGCAGACCCCGGCAACCTGGTTAGCAGCAGCAATGCAAAGCCTTTGCTGATTTTAGAAAAGGATGTGGTACTTCGTTTAAAAGTACCGGTCCCCGAAACATACATGGATGCCGCTTCGCAAGCAAAAAAAATAAGCTTTACCGTGGATGCAATACCAGGTAAAAGTTTTACGGCTAACTTATATCGCAAATCAAACACCATTGATTTAACCAACAGAACGGAATTGTGGGAGTTTTTGGTAAAGAATGATGATAAACAATTACGGTCGGGGATGTATGTAACTGTTAACCTGCCGCTTCAAAGAAAACAACCTTCCCTTGTAGTCCCTTATTCAGCAGTAGCAACCACTTTAGAGAAAAAATTTGTAATCAAATACCACAATGGACAAACGGAATGGGTTGATGTACGAAATGGTATTAATATGGATAGCACTATTGAAATATTCGGTGACCTTATGCCTGGTGACACTTTATTGAAAAAGGGAACCGATGAAGTAAAGAGCGGAACTAAGGTTGCGATACAAATGCAGTAAACAAACAAATTTTAGATATTTTGCTTTAGCCTCTTCCCAAAAAAAAATTTAGGATAAGCTGGCTTATGTACCACAATATTTTCATTCATACCATAAAATAATCTTTTCCTGCACAATACTTGTAGCAATTGGAATAATTTAAACATAAAGCCATGATAGCCACCTTAAGGACTTTCAACGTACCAACTCTTTTGCCCCGTCTTGCCGTTGGGTTAATATTTGCCTCAGAAGGCATACAAAAATTTTTGTTCGCTGATGAGTTAGGCACTGGCCGTTTTGTAAAAATCGGGTTTAGCAATCCTGCTTTTTGGGCTTATTTCGCTGGCGTATTTGAAATAGTTTGTGGCATTTTAATTTTGATAGGATTGTTAACCAGACTCGCTGCCGTCCCGCTTTTAATTATTATGATTGTCGCCTTCATTACCACTAAATATCCTGGATTAATTAATAAAGGTTTTTGGTTTATGGCCCACGATTACAGAACGGATTTTGCCATGACCTTATTATTGATTTATCTGCTTGTTTATGGTGGAGGAAATTTTTCCATAGACAAAAAAATCTCTCATTCTAAAATAATATAAAAATGAAACAGGATTATTACCAACCCGATGAATTATCTAAAACCAAATAAGATATATAATGGAAATTTTGAAAAGTCATTGAATGTATAACAGCCCTGTTTTACGCCAAAGATTTAACAACAAACTTTTTATTAATTTTTAAAACAAATAATTATGCAAAACGAAAACAGTAACAATCCGATGGATCACACTTCCAATTTAAAAAAAGAAATGTCCGCATTAATTGAACATTTGCGCAGCGATGTATCAAAGGTGGATGACGCTTCGGCAAAGGCGCTTTTTGAAGTTTCAGCCGAAGTGCTTTCAGGCCTTAAAAAATCTTTTGAGGATTTTGAGCAAAAGAATGAAGGAGCGTGGAAAAAGTAAAATGAATCACATAAAATGGCTGAATTTTTTCCGTTGAATATTTTATTTATGTAATCATTTTTGCTGCTGCAGTTGCTTATGTGATTTATACTTTATTTGATGGCAACTTCGCTTTAGGAAAAATCAGAGAAACTTTGAAGGAAATCTTTGCGGGTTTTTATTGATAAAAAAAGTATCAGGCATTTAAAATCATAAACTCATATAACCTAAGTTCTATTCAAATTATATAATCATGGACAGAAGAAAATTTTTAAAATGGGGCGGAGCGATGGTGCCACTTGCCAGCGCTTTTCCTGCCGGCGCTGCTCAACTTTTAGAAGAAAAAAATCCGGCAGTTATAAAGAAACCCAAGCCTGAAAAATCTTTGGATGAAAATCCCGATTATACACTTCGTATTGGCACCGGCCTAATTGAAGTTGGCCCGCAACATATAATTTCAACTACCACTTATAACGGGCAGTTTCCAGGCCCATTGCTGCGCTTTAAAGAGGGGCAGCGCACGATAGTTGATATTTATAATGATACGGATACGCCGGAACAGTTTCATTGGCATGGCCAGTTCGTTTCGCCTGATGTTGATGGCGCTGCAGAAGAACGAACACCGTACATTCCTGCCCATGGCATGCGCCGGGAAATTTTTATACCAGGCCCTGCAGGGTTCCGCTTTTATCATACTCATGTGATTGCCCGAGACAATCTTAATGCCGGCCAATATAATGGCGAGGTAGGCCCGGTTTATATTGAACCTAAAAATGAGCCTGGTAATTATGACCGGGAAGAGTTTATCATATTGAAAGAGTTTGAACCAATATTTATGCGTGGCGGCGATATGGCTATGGATTTTTTATCCGGTACGGAGATCCCTGAATTGAAAGCGATAGCAGAAAAAAATGAAAAAGATGCAGGTAGTTTACCTAAAGGATATGAAGTAGGTTATAAAACCTTTACGATTAATGGCCATCAGCTTGGCCATGGCAAACCTGTTAAGGTAAAATACGGAGAGCGCATCATGTTTCACATTCTTAATGGAAGCGCTACTGAAATTCGCAGCCTTGCCTTGCCGGGGCATACTTTTAAAGTAGTAGCGCTTGATGGCAATCCGGTTCCAAATCCTGCAGAAGTGCCGGTGCTGTGGATTGGCACAGCCGAAAGGATTTCTGCTATTGTAGAAATGAAACATCCAGGCGTATGGATAATGGGAGATTTAGCAGATGATGATCGCGGAAACGGGATGGGAATAATAGTAGAATATGAAAATCAAAAAGGAAACCCAAAGTGGATAAAGCCTAAACCGTTTAAATGGGATTATTCCATTTTTGGGAAGCATAATTCCCCGGCGCCGGAGCCTGATGAAGTCATTCAAATGATGTTTGCAAAGAACCGGGCTGCAGATAATGGTTTTAACCGTTGGACTATTAATGGCGTAGCTTTCGACATGATGAAGATGCCGGTAATGTTTGAACTAAAAAAAGGCAAGCGTTACCGGCTGCACATGCGCAATGCCGCCGATGACCTTCATCCAATGCACCTGCACCGCCATAGTTTTGAAATTACAAAGATAGGCGGCAAAAGCACTTCCGGCATTATTAAAGATGTAGCTATGCTCGGTGGTTTTCAGGAAATGGATATAGACTTCACAGCAAACAACCCGGGGCTTACTTTATTTCATTGCCACATGCAAATTCACATGGACTTCGGCTTTATGGCTTTGTTCAATTATGTTTAAAAAAAGATTACAACAACAATAAAAAATGGCTGAATTTTTCTCAGGTGATTATTTTATTTATGTAATCATTTTTTTGGCGGCGGCGGTTGCATACATTATCTCTACTTTATCAGGCGGCGGCGGTTCTTTATTGTTGGTTCCTGTCATCAATTTTTTAATTGGCGTTAAGGCTACTGCGCCGGTTATTAATTTAGGAAATCTGATTGGCCAGCCGGTTCGCATTATTTTATTCTGGAAATATATTAACTGGAAAATCACTTTATATTATGTGCCTTCGGCAATAGCAGGTGCGGTTTTAAGCGCATGGGTTTTTAGCAGCCTCAAACTGGAATGGCTGCAAATAGTGGTAGGGCTTTTTTTAATCAGCACTATATTTCAATATCGTTTCGGGAAAAAGGAAAGGTCGTTTAAAATGAGTCTGAAAGGATTTATTCCACTGGGTTTTTTTGTGGCTTTCTTTTCCACACTTATTGGTGCAACCGGCCCTGTTCTAAATCCTTTTTATTTAAATTATGGATTGGAAAAAGAACCCATGATTGCAACAAAAACCATGAATTCCTTTTTCGTTGGCTTAGTTCAAATTTCCAGCTACACCGCATTGGGTTCTCTGCATGGCAAATTATGGTTTTATGGAATTGCGTTAGGATTGGGAGCTTCGTTAGGCAACTGGATTGGCAAACGATTTTTAAAGAAAGTAAGTGGAAACACTTTTAGGATTTTTGTTATTTTGATAATGGTTATTAGTGGTGTAATTATGATTGTAAAGCAGCTTGTTTAGCCGCAAAGGCTATTGAAACAACCCATTACCTGATGACGTGCAGAAATGTGAGGAATGGATTTTAGAGAATTTGAAAAAGATTGAAATGAGTGAATTTTGCCAGAAGGGTGTACTTTAATTCCAGAATTCTATGATAAAATCATTTTTAAGGAAAGTAATTTTACAGTCAAAATAAAAAGTAAAATGAAAACGATTCAGGTAAAAACGAACATCATGTGTGGCTCTTGCATGGCAAAAGCAACGCCGGTATTAAATGAAACTTTTGGAGAAAACAATTGGAAAGTAGATACACAAAATCCAAAGAAAGTGCTGACAGTTTCAACAGAAGATGAAAATGTGAATAGGGTAATAAAAGCAGTGGAAAAAGCTGGTTATAAAGCAGAAGAAATAGTTTAAAAAAGTTGTTACAAAAATGGTAACATTTTTGATACTAATCCAAAAGTTATAAATCTTTAAGAAACTTATTTTAAATAAAATGTAGCTTGCACTTTGATAAATGAATAGAAAAAAGTCCATACAACTTAAAGCAGCATTTTTGTTAATTGCATTTTCCTTAAATACAGTTATCGGCTTTGCATGCTCTGTTGGATTGGATATGGGCTTTAATTCGCATCATCATGAGGAAAGCGCGACAGAAACAGAAGGTATTCATCAACACTATAAAAAATCTAATCATCATGATGAAGCAGATGTCCATCACCATACAACAAATAACGATAAAGACAATTGTTGTAATGATAGCGTGATGAAATTTCAAAAAGTTGACAAAGCTCTTGCTTCGTCTATAAACATAATCAGTCCAGTATTTTTTACTTCATTCATCGCTTCCTTTTATCATATTGATATTTTATCTTCTAATAATAGCATTTCAACTATCAAATATTTTGTCCGAAGTTATCATCCCCCCATACCGGACATCCGTATAGCGATTCAGAGTTTTCAAATATGATTTAATGTTTTAACTATTTCTGTCCCGAAAATCTTCGGGGCATGTAATTATTTTATTTTATAAACATTAAATCAATTAACAATGAACACAAAGATTCAGGAGTTAAAAAACTCAACTATCTCTGTTGGTAAAAAAGTATTTCTAATCCTTGCTTTTATAGCAACTGCTTTTGTACAAAAATCTTTCTCTCAGGATACAGCAGTACAGGTACAACAACCTTCTCAATTACTTTCCTTATACTACAACATCAAAGATGCATTAGTAAAGTCTGATGCGGCAACTGCAGCTTTAAATGCAGAGCAATTTGTAAAAACTATAAACGGAATCAGCGATAGAATCATCTCTGAAGAAAGCCGTAATGCATTATTGAAAGATGCCGGTGTTATTTCCGATAGCAAAGACATTAAAAAACAACGCCAGGTTTTTGCAAATCTTTCTGCTAATATGTATGCTTTGGCTAAAGCGATGAAACTAAGTACTGATGCTGTTTATTACAATTATTGCCCAATGAAAAAATCGTATTGGCTGAGCAATAATAAGGTGATCAAAAATCCTTATTTCGGTACCGCTATGCTTACTTGTGGCAAGATTGCTGAAACGATAGAGTAAACCTACTTCACAGTAAACAGACAAATAACTCACATTTTAAATTTTAAAAAAAAATGAAAAAAATAGTTTTTGCTATTGCAATAAGCGGCATCACATTAATGGCTTGCAATAGCACCAATAATAAAAACCCGGAAGCAAATAAAACGAATGATACCTCAACTACTACCCATGTAAGCCCTTTTACCTCGCCGGTAAATGGAATCTTGCATATCTACCTTCAAATGAAAAACGCTTTCGTCAATGATGATGATAAGGGCGCAGCCGATGCAGGAAATGAAATGGTAAAGGCACTGAATGATTTTGACAAAAATATATTAAACGACAGTGAAAGAAAACAATTTGCAGATATAGCAGATGATATGAAAGAAAATGCAGAACATATAGGTGCTAATGCTGGAAACATTAAGCACCAGCGCGAACACTTCGATATGCTTAGTAAAGACTTGTATGATATGGTAAAAACATTTGCAGCAGGCGAACAAATATACGTTGACTATTGCCCCATGTATAATGATAATAAAGGCGCTATCTGGTTAGCCAAAACAAAGGAAATTAAAAATCCATACTTCGGAAAAGAAATGGATACCTGTGGTTCAATAAAAGAAGAGCTAAAATAAAAAGCATGAGCCGGATTAAAAAAATCGGGTTGATTGTGTTGGTAGTAATTATTGTCATTCAATTCATACAACCTAACCGCAATGAAAGCGGGAAGGCTTTACCATCGGATATTTCAAAAGTATATAACGTTCCGGCACCTGTTTATTCTGTTTTAAAAAATGCCTGTTATGATTGCCACAGCAACAATACCAACTATCCGTGGTATTCTAATATTCAGCCTTTTGGTTGGTGGCTTGCCTCTCATATTAAAAGAGGAAAAGAAGAATTGAATTTTAGTGAGTTTGACAATTACTCAACACGAAGGCAGCGAAGCAAGTTATTTTCTGTTGAAAAAAGTATTGAAGATGGAACGATGCCATTGCCTTCTTATGCTTTAATTCATAAAGATTCGCGGTTAACAAAGGAACAGAAAGGAATAATAATTGATTGGGCAGACAAAATAAAAGACAGCCTTAATAAAGCAGATTAGAAATGGAGAAAACAAAAGAAATACTGATTAAAATTTTCAAAGCAATTTTCATCCGAAAGAAAGATTGCTGTAAATAAACCATTTGTTATGGAACATCAAAAAGAAACATTGCATCAAAATCATGCAGGACATGAAATGAACCATATGCAGCATGATGACCATTCAACCATGAAACATGAAGGCCACGACATGAGCGGAATGCATCATGACGAAAATCCTGCGATGGGCCATGAAGGCCACAACCATCATGCGATGATGGTTTCTGATTTTAAAAAGCGGTTTTATGTAGTGCTGGCGCTCACCATTCCTATCCTGATGCTATCACCCATGATTCAACAATTTATGGGAGTGAACTGGCTGTTTACAGGTTCTTCCTATATCTTGTTTGGACTGTCATCTATCGTATATTTTTATGGAGGATGGCCTTTTTTAAAAGGCCTGGTTGATGAAGTAAAAGCTAAAAATCCAGGCATGATGTTTTTAATTGGCTTTGCCATCACGGTCGCTTATATCTACAGTGTAGCAGTGGTGTTTGGATTGAGAGGGATGGATTTTTTCTGGGAATTGAGCACACTGATTCTCATTATGCTTTTAGGACATTGGATAGAAATGAAATCGGTAATGGGCGCTTCGAAAGAACTGGAATTACTGGTACAACTAATGCCTTCAGAAGCGCATATGGTAATGGAGGATAAGGTGCATGATGTAAAGACAGACACACTTAAAGAAAATGATGTTATCCTGGTAAAGCCGGGAGAAAAAGTAGCGGCAGACGGCGTTATTTCAGAAGGCGAAACTTATCTCAATGAATCTATGCTAACGGGGGAATCGAAACCTGTAAAAAAAGTAAAAGGCGATGAAGTAATTGCTGGTTCTATTAACGGAAACGGAGCTATCAAGGTAACGGTTTCTCATGCTTCCAAAGACTCGTACCTGGCGCAGGTAATCAAACTGGTAGATGATGCACAAAAATCAAAATCCAAAACACAGTTGCTTGCAGATAAGGCTGCAAGATGGTTAACCATTATTGCGATTGCAGCTGGTGTTGCCACGTTTTTATATTGGTATCTGACGGGACAAACTTTGGCTTTTGCGATGCAACGAATGGTAACCGTTATTGTAATTTGTTGCCCGCATGCATTGGGATTAGCCGTTCCTTTAGTTGTTGCAAAATCAACCGCATTATCAGCTAAGAACGGAATACTGATAAAGAACAGGACTGCCTTTGAAAATTCAAGAAAAATTACCACTATCGTTTTCGATAAAACCGGAACGCTTACTATCGGAAAATTTGAAGTATCAAAAGTTATTTCGCTTAATAGTGATTTTAATGAAAAAGAAATCATTCGCGTGGCTGCTGCGTTAGAGCAAAAATCCGAGCATCCTATTGCAACCGGTATTCTTCAAAAAGCAAAAGAACTTTCAGTTACTATTCCATCAGCAGAAGATTTTAATGCCATAACCGGCAAAGGAGTAGAAGCTACCGTAGAAGGCAAAAAAATATTTGTTGTTAGCCCTGGTTATTTAAAAGAAAATAATATTCCTCTTCCCGAAGGATTCAAAGCAAATGATACAGAAACGGTAGTGTTTGTAATCTTTAATAATGAATTAGCGGGATACATTGCATTATCCGATGAAATCCGGCCGGAATCTATAGAAGCAATTAAAACTTTAAAGGAAAATCATATTAAATCTGTATTGCTGACGGGTGATAATAATAAAGTTGCAAAAAGTGTAAGCAATACTTTGGGCATGGATAGTTTTATTGCAGAAGTGCTGCCACACCAAAAATTAGAGGAAATTAAAAAGTTGCAAAGTCAAGGCGAATTTGTAGCTATGACAGGAGACGGCGTAAATGATGCGCCTGCATTGGCACAGGCAGATGTAGGTATCGCAGTAGGAAGCGGCAGTGATATTGCTGCTGAAACCGCCGGAATTATTTTGGTAAATAGTAACCCAAAAGACATCGTTAAGTTGATTTTATTTGGCAAAGCCACCTATCGCAAAATGATTCAGAATTTAATATGGGCAACCGGTTACAATGTGGTCGCATTGCCATTGGCAGCAGGAGTTTTATACAAGGAAGGCATCTTATTAAGCCCCGCAGCAGGCGCAGTTTTAATGACTCTTAGTACGATTGTAGTTGCCATTAATGCAAGCAGGTTATCGGTAAAAAAATCAAACCAGTAAAACAACAAAAAATGAAAAAAACAATTTTGATAGCTTTCTTAATATCCATTTATTCAATTGCATCCGCGCAGGAAATGAGAGGAATGAATCATGCAATGCATAAAGACACGATTCCTTCTAATGAAAAGATGAATAGTATGAAGGAAATGAATATGCCGATGAATCATGCAATGGAAATGGATACTTCCAAACCGGATGAAGCAAATGAAATTTCCAGTAATGTAGATTTCAAGCCTGACAAAACGGTTCGCTATGATTTATATGTACGCGATACAATTGTAAACTTTACCGGAAAGAAGAAACAGGCAATTGCAGTGAATGGCAGCATTCCGATGCCTACATTAGTTTTTACAGAAGGTGATACCGCTGAAATTTATTTGCATAATGAACTTAAAACACAAACATCCTTTCACTGGCATGGCGTAAGATTGCCGAATCATGTTGATGGAGTTCCTTATTTAACCACTGCGCCTATACCTCCCGGAACTACACATCTTTACAAATTTGCAGTTGTACAAAACGGCACTTACTGGTATCATTCCCACAGCGCCCTTCAGGAACAAATTGGGATGTATGGAGCATTGATTTTTAAAAAAAGAGAAATTCAATCTTCCTCAAAGAACATTGAAGCAGAACCTGAATATACTTTGGTCTTAAGCGAATGGACAGACGAAAAATCAAAAGTTGTAGAAAGGCATTTACGGTCCGCGAACGATTGGTTTGCCATTAAAAAAGGAAGTATGCAAAGCTATGCGGAAGCAATTGAAAAGGGATATTTTAAAACAAAAGTAGTTAATGAATGGAAACGCATGAAAGCAATGGATGTAAGCGATGTGTATTATGAAAAATTTCTTATTAATGGCCATCCGGAAACAACAGCTCCTCAATTTAAAGCGGGTCAAAAAGTAAAACTGCATATTGTAAATGGTGGAGCTTCCACTTACTTCTGGTTGCAATTTGCCGGAGGTAAACTTACCGTTGTTGGTAATGATGGAAATGATGTAGAACCTGTGGAAGTTGATAGAATGATTATCGCTCCTGCAGAGACTTATGATGTAGAAGTAATTATTCCGGAAAACATGAGTTATGAATTCAGGGCTACTTCAGAAGACCGTACCAATGCAGCTTCATTATGGCTGGGCAGCGGCATGAAAATGAAAGCGCCTGTATTGCCTCATCTGAAATATTTTGAAGGAATGAAAATGATGAACGATATGATGAAGATGAATGGTGATATGAAAATGATGGAAGGCATGCAAATGACGAACCAGACAATGGATATGAATAATGTAATGTATCCGGAAATTACGGGTTATGGGAAGAAGGATGTTAAGAGCGAAATGAAAAACATGGAGGGAAACGAAATGAAAATGCGTGATATGAAGGACATGAAAATGCCTGCTCACTTTGATAGTGCGAAAAATATTGAGATGAATAATATGCATGGAATGGAGATGCCACAAACTGGCGATATCGTTACGCTTAATTATGGTATGTTACGCTCTCCGGTTAAAACCACTCTGCCCGATGTTCACACAAAAGAATTAAGGTTTGAACTTACCGGAAATATGAATCGTTATGTGTGGACAATTGACCATAAAACAGTAACCGAAACAGATAAAATTTTGATTAAGAAAGGAGAAAATGTACGCCTTATTCTCTATAATAATTCTATGATGCGACATCCCATGCATCTTCACGGGCACGACTTCAGGGTAATCACTGAAGAAGGTGAATATGCGCCTTTGAAAAATGTAATAGACATCCTGCCGATGGAAACAGATACGATTGAATTTGCAGGCACAGAAAGTGGAGACTGGTTTTTTCATTGCCATATTTTATACCACATGATGGCCGGAATGAGCCGGGTATTCAGTTATGAAAATTCGCCACCTAATCCTGAATTACCTGATTCGGCAAAAGCATGGAGAAAATTTATGCAGCTTAATAAAATGATTCATCCAATGGCGATGATAGGTCTGGAAAGCAATGGCAGTGATGCAACATTTGCATTATCTGGTACACGGTATGCGCTGCAAGGTATGTGGCATCTGGGTTTGATGCCAACGCACGGATATGAGGCCGAGCTAAATTTCGGCAGGTATTTCGGAAATATGCAGTGGTTATTCCCTTATGTAGGTTACGATTATCATTACAGAAAAACAGATGAAATAGAAAAGAATTCTTTCGGACAAATTAGCAACAAGAACAACCGTAAAACATTTGTAGTGGGTGTTCAATATACCTTACCAATGCTACTGGTAGCCGATGCCCGGATAGATGGAGATGGAAAATTGCGTTTTCAGTTAGGCAGGGAAGATGTACCGGTGACCAAGCGCCTTAGATTCAACTTTATGGTGAATACTGATAAAGAATATGCAGCGGGGTTCAGATATATTTTATCCAAGTGGCTGGCTTTATCAACCCATTACGACAGTGACATGGGATTGGGTGCCGGAATTACTCTGATTTATTAATAAGTTTTACGAATGAAAAATCATCTATAAGAAAAAATGAAATCCAGTAAACAAACAAATAAACGATAAATCAATTTTCATAACAATAAAAATCAACGATTATGACAGGTTATCACACGTACAAGAATTGTATTGATGCATGTTTAAAATGTGCAGCAATCTGTAACCATTGCGCTTCTGCCTGCTTGCAGGAAGAAGATGTAAAAATGATGGCAAAATGCATTCAGTTAGACATGGAATGCGCCGCTATATGCTATGCATCAGCGCAGCTCATGAGTATTGGAAGCAGTAAGTCAAAAGACGTCTGTAACATTTGTGCAGACATTTGCGATGCTTGTGCAGCAGAATGTTCTAAGCATGAAACAGAACATTGCAAAGAGTGCGCAGATGAATGCAGAAAGTGCGCTGAAGCTTGTCGTTCAGTTGCGGCAGCATAACTTCTAATGGAAGCAGGGGAGCCGGTTTCCATTATCAATTAAATCGAAACAAACTTTTCAAAACAATTTTTTCATTAAAAATAGAAACAATGGAACAAAATAATAAAATGGCAAATAAACCCATGATGATGGGATACAGCAGGTTTTTAATAATGATGATTCTTTCTTTTATCATTATGTACAGTGTAATGTTTCTTAACGTAGATGAGGCCAATCATATTTATTTAAGCGTTAACAGAACCTATATGGCTTTGCTAATGGTATTGCCAATGGCGGTTGTAATGATGTTGTTGATGGGTAAAATGTATCCCAATAAAAAGTGGAATACTGCAATCGTTCTTTCTGCTATATTATTATTCGGATTAGTACTTGCCGGATTAAGAACGCAGACACCTATTGGTGATGTGCAGTATATGAAGGGAATGATACCTCATCACTCTTCAGCAATTATGACAAGCAAACACGCCAATATAAAAGACCCGGAAGTCAAAAAACTTTCAGAAGAAATTATCAAATCACAGGAAGAAGAAATTGCGCAGATGAAAAATATTCTCAAAAGAATGAAGAAATGAATGAAGAAATAATTGCTGCCTTGTTGTTACTCTCGATGCAAACATTTTAATACACAAACTATCGAAATAGATTATTCAATATGAAAAAGCATTTTTAATTTTAGTAACTGAAATAAAATGCAACAATAAACATTAATACATAATAACCGAGAAAAGGTGATTGCTGTGTTTTTTGTAGTTATGGAACCGTAAAATGTCCATCTATTCAAATGGAGCAATCCTGCTGTTCTTAATTTTAAAAAGTAATACCAACTATTTCTATTTCCCCTTATCGAAAACATTTTTAAAAAGAAAAGCTATTTTTGCACCCGAATGAAATTTTTAGCTTTCATAATGGCAATTATGGTTTTGGCGATGAGCGTAATGCCTTGCACTGATGATGCTAATGCCATGTGTAAAGCGAAAACAGAATTTAAAAAAGCATCTCACCAACAGGATAATCCAACAAGTAAGGTTTGTTCACCTTTTTGCCAATGCTCATGTTGTGTAGGTTTTACAATTAGTCATTTCCCTTCATCATTTACTGTAATTTCCGCAGCAGTAAACAAACAAATAATTGCCTTTCTTCCTTCTGAAGTTATAGATATTACCCTTCCCGTTTGGCAGCCGCCGCAATTAGTATAACAATTTTAGATTTAGAATATGCGAAAGCTTCATGGCTTTTGTATTATTATTTACGTTTTGAAAAGTTATATTAATGTTAGAAAAGATTATACAGTTTAGTATTAGAAATAAATTGGTCATTGGCGTAATGACCTTAGCCCTAATTGTATGGGGTTTGTGGAGCGCTACAAAATTGCCTATTGATGCCGTTCCGGATATTACCAATAACCAGGTGCAGATTATTACAGTAACACCAACATTAGCCACACAGGAAGTGGAACAATTTGTTACTTATCCGATAGAACAAAGTATTGCCAATTTGCCCGACCTTGAGGAGATTCGCTCTATTTCACGTTTCGGGCTTTCAGTTATTACAGTGGTATTTAAGGATAATGTAAATATTTATTTTGCCCGGCAGCTTATCAATGAAAAACTAAAAGAAGCTGAAGAGCAAATTCCCAAAGGAATTGGTACACCTGAATTAGCGCCGGTTAGTACTGGCCTGGGACAAATATATGAGTATGTAATCCATCCGAAAAAAGGGAGCGAAAGTAAATACAGCGCATCGGATTTGAGAACCATGCAGGACTGGATAGTAGCGCGTCAATTATATGGCACACCTGGCATTGCAGAAGTAAACAGTTTTGGCGGCATGCTCAAACAATATGAAATAGCGGTTAATCCCGACAAGCTGAAAGCAATGAATGTAACCATTCCGGAAATCTTTACCGCTTTGGAAAAAAATAATCAAAACACCGGTGGCGCTTACATTGAAAAGGGACCGGATGCTTATTTTATCAGGGGTATTGGTTTGGCTACTTCATTGGATGATATTGGTAAAATTGTAGTAAAAAATACCGGTAATATTCCCGTACTTATCAGGGATGTGGCTAATGTAGATTTCGGACATGCTATCAGATATGGAGCCATGACAAGGAATGGAGAACATGAAGTGGTAGGTGGCATTGTGATGATGCTGAAAGGCGCTAACAGTGCAGAAGTTACCAATCGCGTAAAGGCTAAAATGGAAATCATCAAAAAATCTTTGCCTGCTGATGTAGATATCGAACCTTATCTTGACAGAACCAACTTAGTCAAAAGAGCTATCTCAACGGTTGAAAGAAACTTGACTGAGGGAGCTTTAATCGTCATTCTTGTTTTAGTTATCTTCCTTGGAAATTTTCGGGCAGGTTTAATTGTTGCTTCCGCCATTCCTTTATCAATGCTTTTTGCATTAGGTCTAATGAATGTGTTTGGCGTATCAGCAAACCTGATGAGTTTGGGAGCAATTGATTTTGGCTTAATAGTAGATGGAGCAGTAATTATTGTAGAGAATGTTTTGCATAAACTCTCTCATTCGCAAAAGTTGTCAGGCAGGTTAACCCAAAAGCAGATGGATGAGACAGTAAGTGGTAGTGCAAAACAGATGATGAGTTCGGCTGCATTTGGACAAATCATTATCCTGATTGTTTATCTACCTATTCTTTCCTTGCAGGGAATCGAAGGTAAAATGTTTCGTCCAATGGCGGAAACAGTAGGATTTGCGATTTTAGGCGCACTAATTCTTTCACTGACTTACATCCCAATGGTGTCCTCATTATTTCTTTCGAAAAACATTAAGCATAAAGTAACTTTTGCCGACAGAATGATGAATTTCTTTCATCGTTTATATAATCCTGTTATTCATTGGGCAGTCAGGTTTAAGTATGCAGTAGTTGGTGCCGCTGCTTTGGTGACCATTATTGCCGTTATTATTTTTAGCCGTATGGGGGGCGAATTTATCCCTCAATTGGAAGAAGGTGATTATGCTTTTGAATTTTATATGCCTCAAGGCACTTCGCTTTCACAAAGTAAAGAAACATCCATGCAGGCAAGTAAAATTTTAAAATCTTTTCCTGAGGTAAAAGAAGTAATTGCAAAAACCGGAAGTGCAGAAATACCTACCGACCCAATGCCACCGGAAGCTTCGGATATAATGATTATTTTAAAAGATAAAAAAGATTGGGTTACTACAAAAGATTACAAAGAACTGGCAGAATTAATGGAAGAAAAATTAAAACAAATACCAGGTGTTGCAGTTGAAGCAAGCCAACCAATACAGATGCGTTTCAATGAGTTAATGACTGGTGTAAAACAGGATGTTGCCATAAAAATTTTTGGCGACAATTTAGATACTTTGGCAGCGCTGGGGCCACAGCTTGCAAAAATTATTCAAACGGTGCCGGGTGTCGAAACACCTAAGGTAGAACGAACAACCGGCCTTCCTCAAATAACCATTACTTACGACAGAAACCGAATTGCCGCTTACGGGTTGAATATTGAAGATGTAAACGATGTGATTAGTACAGCCTTTGCAGGAAAAAAAGCAGGGGTTGTTTTTGAAAATGAAAGAAGGTTTGATTTGGTAGTTCGCCTTGATTCTGCTCATCGCACTTCAATTGATGATGTTTCTAATTTATACATTCCTACAAGCAATGGTATTCAAATCCCATTAAGCCAGGTAGCCACAGTAGCGTTTAAAGAAGGCCCTGCACAGATAAGCCGTGAAGATGCAAAACGAAGGATTGTTATCGGTTTTAATGTGAAAGACAGGGATGTTCAATCTGTGGTGAAAGACATCCAGCAGAAGTTAAAAAACTTTTATCTTCCAACCGGTTATTATCTTACTTATGGTGGCACTTTTGAAAATCTTCAAAAAGCATCCGCGCGGTTAATGATTGCCGTACCCGCAGCATTGCTTCTCATTTTTGTAATGCTGTATTTTACTTTTCATTCTGCAAAAGAAGCAGCCATAATTTTCACTGCTATTCCAATGGCTGCTATCGGCGGAGTGTTCGCTTTATTGATTCGCGGAATGCCTTTTAGTATTTCTGCCGGCATAGGATTTATCGCTTTGTTTGGCGTGGCTGTGTTAAATGGAATCGTTTTAATAAGTACGTTTAACCAATTGGCAAAAGATGGAATAGCGGATGTGGTGCAAAGAGTTTATGAAGGAACAAAGATTCGTTTGCGCCCGGTACTTATGACTGCCACCGTTGCATCTCTTGGTTTCCTGCCAATGGCAATTTCAACAGGCGCAGGCGCAGAAGTTCAAAAGCCACTGGCCACAGTAGTTATTGGTGGATTAATGACTGCAACTTTACTCACCTTGGTGGTGTTGCCTTTGCTGTATATCATTTTTACAAAAACAAAAAAAAGAGGAAACAGTTCATTGTTAAAAGTAACAACTGTAATTGCAATCCTTTTTTTCTCTCAAACTTTTTTTGTACAAAAAGCAAGTGCTCAAACCCGCATTTCCTTCGATGCTGCTTATGATACTGCATTGGTAAATAACCTACAGATAAGGGCTAGCGATATACAAATTCAGAGAAGCCGAAGCTTGCAAAATACATGGTTCGATATTCCTAAGACCGGTGTGTTTGCGGAGAATGACGACATCAACCCACAGGATAAAAATGGAGTGTTGAAGATTGGGTTATCACAAGCCATAGAATGGCCAGGTGTTTATAAGGCAAGAAAGAACTTATTGAAACAACAGGTGAAATCGGTGGAAATAACTAAGCAGATTAGAGCGTTGGAAATTAAAAAAGATGTTCAGGCTACCTACTACAATTTATGGTACTTACAAAGCAAACAATTCCTTTGGCAACGTTTGGATAGCCTGTATTCTTCATTGGCTAAAGCAGCGCTATTAAGAGTGAGAACCGGTGAAAGCGCAGGATTGGATAGCATTGCAGCAGTCTCTAAATCAAAAGAAGTATCTGTGCAATTAAGTTTGTTGCAAAGAGATATTATGGTGGAACAGGAACATTTGAAAAAACTGCTGGGCACAACTGTGAGCTATTTGCCTGAAAAAAGTAAACCTGATAAAGTGCCTGTATCTGTTTTCGATAGTTCCTTAAACAATCATCCGCAATTACAATTGCAGCAGCAGCAAATAAACATTTCAGATGCAGAACTAAACCTGCAGCAACAAAGTCGCAATCCAAATTTTGAAGGAAGATTTTTTTCTCAAAGATTGTATGGAATAAAAAATCCTTATTCCGGATTTTCAATTACAGTGGGTATTCCTTTATTAGGGGGAAGTTATTATCGCAATAAAATAAAAGCAGCAGAATTAGAAAAAAGCTATCAGCAAACAGTTTTGGATTATGAAAAGCTTTCATTGAAAACAAGTTACGCCCAGGCTTATCAACAGTTACAAAAAGACAACGAGCTTTTGAGTTACTATGAAAATACAGGTTTGGAACAGGCAGAAGCCATATTAAAATCAGCCAACATTGCTTACAGGGCTGGCGAAATAAGTTTTGCCGAATTATCACAATTTGTAACGCAGTCAATAGACACTCAAAAGAATTATTTGGATGTACTCAATCAATATAATCAATCCGCCGTTCAACTAAACTATTATTTAAACAGATAAAAGAAATGAGAAAATATATTTTAATACTATCTATTATCACGCTTATCACTTCCTGCGGGAGTAATAAAACGGAAACGATAAAAGAGGAAGAAACACATACAGAAGAAGCGTCACCAGATTTTGTTTCATTAACCGAATTGCAAATGCAAACAGCAGGAATTGAATTAGGTTCTATTGAGCAAAAAAACCTTAAAAATTCAATCAAGGCAAATGGCCTGCTTTCAGTGCCTAATCAAAATAAAGCATTTGTAACTTCTGTTAACAGCGGAGTGATAAAAACGTTATTAATTCAGCCCGGAGACTTTGTTCGCAAAGGACAGAAGGTGGCGACAATTGTGAATCCTGATGTGGCCGGTTTACAACAACAATTGCAAACGATAAATGCCCAAATCAGTTTGAATGAAATTGAATACAATCGCCAGAAAGAACTGGTGGCAGGAAATGCTGCGCCATTAAAAAATGTTCAAAGAGTGCAAAGTGAATTAGCAACGCTAAAGGCTACACGAAATTCATTACAAAAGCAACTGACCATTATGGGCATTCCTGTATCAAGCGTAAACAAAGGGAATATTATTACCACACTTATCATTACAGCCCCTATTAGCGGTACGGTAAGTAATGTATCTGCGCAAATCGGCTCTGATGTGAATCCTTCCACCCCTATTGCGGGTATTGTAAACAATGCGCTACTGCACCTTGATTTATTTGTGTTTGAAAAAGATTTGCCCAAAGTGCATGACAAGCAAACCATCCATTTTACATTAACCAATAATCCCGGAAAAGAATACGATGCCCAGATTTTTTCCATCGGTACGGCTTTTGTCAATGAAAGCAAAACAATACCCGTTCATGCTGTAGTGAAAGGGGATAAATCAGGCTTGATAGAAGGTATGAACGTTACAGCCGTAATCAGCATCGGCGATGCATTGGTTTCTGCTGTTCCTTCTGATGCAATTGTAAATAACCAGGGGAAGGATTATATTTTTGTTTTAAATAAAAAAACTCAATCAAAACAAGAAGAAAAAAAGGAAGGCCAAGGCAAAAATAGTGATGAATCAAAGGAAGAAAAATCTTTCAATTTTGAAAGAGTGCCTGTAATAAAAGGCATGTCAGATGTAGGCTATACTGAAATAACATTGCTCGAAAACCTTCCGATAGATTCAAAAATTATTACAAAGGGAGCATTTTTTGCAATGGCAAAAATGACGAACGTTGGGGAGGAAGAATAATAATATAAACACATTCTTTGCCTCAACATAATTGTTAACCGGCAGCAGTCCTTTGGACAGTAAAAGGACAAATAACTGAGATTTTGATTTTTTGTGAACAAATTTTAAAAACAATGATAAATACAAATCGGAACCATGTTCATACTTATGATGCACAAGGAAGAATGACTTGTTGTTCTGAGGAGGAAAAAATTTATTCAAAAGCGAACGCAACAGATTTGCTAAATGAGCCTAAAGAAGATAGTAAAATTAAAAAGCCTGACCATTATAATAAACAACGAAATGATACATGGAAGCCTTATGTTCCTGCATTTATAAGTTTCATAATGCTCATAATTGGCATTTCATTAGATTATTATTTCAAGCCTGTTTTCTTTTCAGGATATGTTCGTTTAACATGGTACATTATTGCTTATTTACCAGTTGGGTTACCGGTAGTGAAAGAAGCTATTCAATCAATCAGGAAAGGTGCGTTCTTTTCTGAATTTTTTTTGATGAGTATAGCAACAATTGGTGCGTTTGCTATTAAACAATATCCGGAAGGAGTTGCTGTAATGTTATTCTATGCCGTTGGAGAGCTTTTTCAAACAGCAGCCGTGAGAAAGGCCAAACGGAGTATTAAAGCGTTATTAGATGTACGGCCTGATATAGTAACAGTAATTAGAAACGGAGAAGTAAAAACTGTTGCACCCTCTGAAATTTCAATTGCTGAAATTATTCAGGTAAAGCCAGGAGAAAAAGTTGCTTTGGATGGAGAACTGATTTCAGAAACTTCATCTTTCAATACCTCTGCGCTAACAGGAGAAAGCAAGCCTGACACAAAACGCAAAGGAGAAGAAGTTTTGGCAGGAATGATAAATCTCAATACCGTTACTGACATAAAAGTTACCGCGCTTTTCAAAGACAGTAAACTTTCCAGAATTTTAGAAATGGTACAGGATGCAACAGCGCGCAAATCACCCACGCAACTTTTTATTACGAAGTTTGCCAAAGTTTATACACCTATTGTTGTGTATTTAGCAATCGCAATAATAATCGTTCCTTACTTTTTTGTAAGCGGTTATATCTTCAGCGATTGGCTCTACAAAGCTTTAATATTCCTGGTAATTTCTTGTCCTTGTGCATTGGTTGTTTCTATTCCACTTGGATATTTTGGAGGAATAGGCCTGGCTTCGCGAAACGGAATTTTGTTTAAGGGAAGTAACTTTTTAGATGCCATCACTTTTGTAAATACAGTTGTGATGGACAAGACAGGGACGATTACAAAAGGTGTTTTTAAGGTGCAGGAAGTTATTGCACAAAATATAGATGAAAAAGAATTACTTAAATATGTTGCAGCATTGGAAAGTAAATCTACACATCCTGTTGCTACTGCTATTGTACAATATGCTGGTAATATTTTTCAAAATCTTAAAATAGAAAATGTAGAAGAAATTCCGGGACTTGGAATGAAAGGTAAAATTGATGGAATTGAAGTTCTTGCCGGAAATCAAAAGTTGCTTGATAAATTTAAAATCAAAAATAACTTTGATTCGGAGAATATTACTGATACCATTGTTTTAGTAGCTGTGAATAATCAATATGCTGGATATATTGCTATTGCCGATGAAATAAAGGAAGATGCGAAGCAGGCTGTTGAGCAATTGCATCAACTGAAAATAAAAACGGTGATGCTATCAGGCGACAAGCAAAGTGTGGTAGATAAGGTTGCAAAAGAATTAACGATTGACGAAGCTTACGGAGATTTGTTTCCGGAAAATAAAGTTGAAAAAGTTGAGCAATTAAAAAAACAAAATCTGAAAGTTGCTTTTGCAGGCGATGGTGTAAACGATGCGCCTGTAATCGCTTTAGCCGATGTAGGAATAGCCATGGGTGGATTAGGAAGTGATGCGGCAATAGAAATAGCTGATATAGTTATTCAAAATGACCAACCATCCAAAATTCCTACAGCTATTCGAATTGGAAAAGAAACCCGAAAAGTTGTTTGGCAAAATATCTCTTTGGCGTTTGGAGTAAAATTAATCGTTTTGGTGCTCGGTGCCGGTGGCTTGGCTACTTTATGGGAAGCGGTCTTTGCAGATGTAGGTGTAGCGCTATTAGCTATATTAAATGCTGCGAGAATCCAGAGGATGAAACTATAAAGGATTAATGAGATTGTTGCACATGTATATTTTATAAAATAACATGGTTATTAAGAGCAACACATTCAATACTGTCGTAGCCGGTTCTGATGTAGCTTTAGAAACAGCAAATATTGATTTGGAGAAAAGTAAATTCCTACTGCTGTTTCATGACGTAATCCAGCCTTTCTCCGTTCTCATGTCTATGATTTCATTAAGCAGCAACCAGTGGCGAAATGAATTTGCATCATCAGGTGTAAAATGGATAATCCTTCCATCTTTCAGCATAATGGTAAAAAAATCTGAGGCAGCTAAAAATTTAAATAATTCTGAGGCTGGATAGTCAAATCCGGGATAACGGCTGTTTACGCTCATAACGCTTGATTTTAGGTTTACACATTAGCCGTTGCCGTCTTTAAAAAATAAGCGCAGGCAACAGCTTACCGCACTGAGGTCTTAGGAACCGGTAACGAATAAGTGCGCCCACGCCGTAGCATGAGCGTTTTCCACTTATGTCCCGTTACCTTCGAAAGTTCCTAAGTTTCAGTGCAGGACTTAAAGCAAAAACGCTTCAAGAATATTTTGTGCAAAAGTAGTGTTTCGGATTAAAATAAGGCAATAAAAAGCACAGCTCTGCTTTCCGATTAAAAATCGGTAGCCTCGCTTTGTTTCCAACAATATGGCATAACTAAATTATTATCGCTTTAACAACAATAGGTCTGAAAAGCGATTGAGCAAACGCCAGTATAAAATAACCAGTATAAAATAAAGTACACTTTTTCTAAGAAGCTGGCAGAACCTAACAATTATCTGTCCTGTTTCTTTTCCAGTCGCCAACCATCATCATATAAAGCAAAGTAAGCCTGATGAATATTTTCCTTTGAAAAGTCCGTATTGACTAACGAGGAAAAGGGAGTAACATTCTTATAGGTGGTTGTATATTCTGCAACTGCACTTTTTCCATCATCCATCATTTTGATGCCGGTCACTTCTTTTAGTTGTTCTTCAGCCAATTTTACCTTTTGTACGTTTATGGATTTATCCTTTTCGGAGGTTGGCAATAAGTATGGTTCGGCTTTAGCTGAAAGCGCGATGATAGGCTTACCCACATCACTTAATTTCTGAGTATGTTGTATGGTTAAAAGACCCTTTGATTCCAAACCTGCATCAAGCACTTTTTTTGCAAATTCAGGGTCACCGCAAAAAATATCATAGTCAACTACTTTAGGATAAGTGGTTTGCTGTTTAAGGAGATTCATGGCTTCTTCTCTACTTAAGTTTTTGTTATCATTGGAACAAGCTGTTAATAGAGTACACACAGCAAAAAGGGCGAATAGTACATTTTTCATAGCTATAAAAATTAAGGGGCCATAAAATTACAAATTTTACCGTTTTTAAAAAACGATTGATAAAAAAGGAACTTTAAGTCCGCTAACAATCTAATGTAATAAACTGCATCCGGATAACACCCAATACAACCTGGAGAACGTTTTTGTTGGATAAAGAGATTAGAAAATAGGTGCTGTTCAAAATAATTTGTACCATGGTTCATAGCTTTTTGGTGTGGTAATCATTTGAGCTATGAAAAAGGGCTTGATTTGCTTAACCCTTTCTTTTATTCTTTTTCTAGGCAATGAGAGAAAATGAATAAATTAAAAAACGTGTTTTGATTCTTTGTGATTTCTTTTATTATCTTCGCGCACTTTTCACAGGAAATGGTGTCTTCCTGAACCAACCGCTTGGCCTTATAACCAGCTAATGGCGCCTACAAATTATTAGTAGTAATAAACCCGTTATAATTTGTAGGAATGAAGCGAATCAAAACCTCGTTTGAACATATTTTCATAGTATCTCATCTTCTAAAATGGACGCTGCTTGTATTGCCTGTTTCCATTTCCATTGGCTCAATGGTAGCGTTGTTTCTTTGGCTTTTAGAGAAGGCGATTGATTTTCGTTTTGCTCATCAGTGGCTGTTGTTTCTTCTTCCTTTAGCAGGTATTCTTATTTATTTTTTGTACAAATATTTGGGGAAAAATTCTGAAGGCGGCAACAATCTTATTATGGATGAAATCCATGAACCAGGAGGCGGAATTCCGGCAAGAATGGCACCTTTGGTTTTGTTAACGACTATTATCACACATCTTTTTGGTGGTTCTGCAGGAAGGGAAGGAACTGCAGTTCAGATTGGCGGAAGCATTGCGCAATTTTTTGCCAGAAAATTTAATCTCACCAAAGAAGAAGTAAAAATGTTGTTACAGACAGGAATCGCAGCAGGCTTCGGTGCGGTATTTGGAACACCTATTACCGGCGCCATATTCGCACTGGAAGTTTTGGCAGTAGGCAGAATAAAACATGATGCATTATTACCTTGTTTCATGGCAAGTGTTTTGGCAGATATTACCTGCAATGCGTGGGGCATTCACCACACTCAATATCACATGAATTTGACAGAAGTTGGCAACACACTTTTTTTAAATTTCCATTTTGATTTTCTGTTATTGATTGAAGTAATTATTGCAGGAGTACTTTTCGGTTTGGTTGGTTTTTTATTTGCTGAGACCTCACACACCATTTCAAATTATAGTAAAAGATTCATTAAAATCCGCTGGCTGATTCCTGCAATTGGCGGTATAGCGATTATTGCCTTTACTTATATTTTAGGAACACGTGATTATTTAAGCTTGGGTGTTTTCAATCCTGATAAAAATGGAGTTTCTGTTCTCTCCTGTTTTCAAGCGGGAGGCGCGACTTCCTTAAGCTGGTTATGGAAATTATTGTTTACTGCCATTACTCTAGGAACAGGTTTTAAAGGCGGGGAAGTAACACCGTTATTTTTTATTGGAGCAGCATTAGGAAATACTATTGCGGTACTTACCGGAGCGCCGGTTGATTTAATGGCTGGCCTGGGTTTTATCGCAGTATTTGCGGGAGCTACGAACACACCAATAGCTTGCACGCTAATGGGAGTGGAATTATTTGGAGGAGGTAATGTGCTTTACTTTGCTGTGGCTTGTTTTTCCGCCTATTATTTCAGTGGTCATTCCGGTATTTATCATTCGCAAAGAGTCGCTGTTTCTAAAGTGAATCATTTAAATCATCATACAAATACCACACTTTTGGAAGTGCGGAATAAAAGAATAAAAAAGAGAAAACAATGGATAAAAAAATCAAAACTCATTCGTTAGGTAAATTAGAAATATACATTGAGCCTGCACATAAAGTGCGTCATGGAGACAGAACTTTATTTAGAAAATTATTTCCAAAGTCGGTCTATATGCATATTATTTTGGAGGCCAAAAAAGAAGGTATAATCAATACTTCGGCGCACAGTACACATACAAGTTTTAGCAGTGAAGGAAAAATGACTACTTACAATATGGAAGGCGATAATTCTAAACTTAACATGTGTGTTGAATTAGTTGATAAGAAAGAAAAATTGCAGGAATTTTTCTTAAAACATAAAGAACTTCTTCGTTCAAAAGTTGTTATTTATAAAGAGGTGGAATTTTGGGATATTGAATGAATATCAAACCACAAATTGCATTTTTCACAGTATTGAAACTAGTATTGACTTGGCGGTAAAAACAGAAACGCTTCATTCTTTTTGTGTAGACTGGAAGCCAAAGTTTTTGAATAAAGAACTAAAGGAGTTGCTGAGCAAATACTGAACCTGTACCCTTAATTTTGAAAAAGGAATTTTTCCTGTAGCTTTTTGAAAAAAATTCTTTACCTAAAAATATTATAAAATGAAAGAAGTGATTGCTGCCGGTGGCCTTGTTGTCAATGAATTTAATGAAATTCTTTTTATTTACAGACATTCTAAATGGGATTTACCCAAAGGCCATTGGGAAAAAGGAGAAACGATAGAAAATTGCGCTTCGCGCGAAGTAAAGGAGGAGACAGGGTTGGAGCATGTTTCTATAACCAGATTTATTGGAAAAACAGTGCATAATTATTTTGATAGCTATCTAAATGCAGAAGCGGTAAAAGAGACGCATTGGTTTGAAATGCATGCCGGTAAAAGCCAGGAGTTTCATCCCCAAACCGAAGAAGATATTGAATGGATAAAATGGGTTAGTCCCGCTGGGGTTCATTTTTATCTCAAAAATTCCTACCAAAATATAGCGGAAATCCTTGAAAAATCAGACCTCATTCCATCGTATTAAAATAGTCTTTTCAACGGAAAAAATAAACTGAAAAAAAATTTTGCAGGTGATTATTTACAGTAAATGAACTTTTAATTAAGAATTCACTTTTAATTTTTTCTAACTTATTCCCGTTTAAAGAATTCCATTATTTTTAAAATCCTTTTTTAAATTAATCCTTTTTTAAATTAAACACTTAATTTTGAAAAAAGGAAATGGAGTTTTCCTATTATAAACCGTCCTGAAAGAAGGAATGATAACTCCTGTTCATTTGTAAAACAAATTACAATGTACAGGATTTTGGTTTACGTTTTCGTTGGCAGTGCTCTTGGTGGAGTTTGCCGGTTTCTTTCCCAACAATTTGTTCAAAAAAATTTCCCTTCTTACATTCCTTTAGGCACTTTAACTGTCAACATAATCGGCTCATTTATAATCGGCATTATTTATGCGCTTTCCGAAAAAAGCATCATTTCTCCTGAAGTCAGGATTCTAATAGCCACCGGGTTTTGCGGTGGCTTTACTACTTTTTCTTCATTCGCTTTTGAGAATGTAAAGCTCTTGCAGGATGGCGAATTTTTTAATACAGGATTATACGTTTTATTAAGTATAGTCATTGGATTTTTCTCTGTTTACCTCGGCATTTTATTCACTAAATTAATCTCTTAATTATGGAACTAAGCCGTGATTCAAAATTGCTAAGAATCTTTATTGGTTCAATAGATAGTGTAGGCCATCAGCCATTATATGAAGCAATTGTTTTTGCCGCAAAAAAAGAAGGCCTGGCTGGAGCTTCGGTAACCAAAGGGATTTTATCCTTTGGCGCTTCTTCTTTGGTGCATACAGCAAAGCTGATTGATATTTCAGAAGATTTGCCAATTGTAATTGAAATTGTTGACCATGAAGAAAAGATTATGCCTTTTGTTGAAGTTGCAAGTAAGTTATTAGAAAAAGCAAATTGCGGCGGCCTTATCACCATTGAAAAAGCGCAGGTGCTTTATTACAAGTCAAAGAATATAGATCAATGATGTCTTGGGAAGATTAGAAGTAAACAAAATAAATCTTCAAAAGAAGAAGCAGGAAAATCCCGCGTCGGAGCAATTAAGCTAAAACAAGAAATATGATCCGAGAAGAAAAGACAGTAAAAACAGCTACAAGATTTGTAATTCTCCTAGGTTGCGTCAGTCTTTTTTCAGATATGACTTATGAAGCAGCCCGTAGTATCAGCGGCCCGTACCTGAGCATTCTTGGAGTTTCAGGCGCTACTGTTGGATGGGTAGCAGGATTGGGAGAGTTATTAGGGTATGGTTTGAGAATTGTTTCCGGTTACATCAGTGATAAAACAAAAAAGTACTGGACAATTACCATCATTGGTTATTTATTGAATTTATTTTCAGGGCCGTTATTAGCTTTTGCAGGTTATTGGCAACTGGCTGTAGTTTTAATGATCACAGAAAGAATCGGTAAAGCCATCCGCACCCCTGCACGAGATGCGATGTTGTCTTATGGAGCAAAAGAAATGGGACGTGGCTGGGGCTTTGGCTTACATGAAGCGATGGATCAAACCGGCGCAACGGTTGGGCCTTTGCTTGTGAGCGCTGTTTTATTTTATAAAAATCAATCTTATCATATTGCATTTTTAATACTTTTTATTCCGGCTATTATCGCCATATTCATTCTCTTGTTTGCAAAGTCGCAATATCCAAAACCACAGGACTTAGAAATAGAAAATATTGAAATTAAAACCAAAGGTTATCCCAGACTTTTCTGGCTTTATTTATTTGCAGTCATTTTTATTGCCGCCGGTTATGCCGATTTTCCATTGATTGCTTATCATTTTAAAAAAATTAATTTAATGCGTGATGCTACTATCCCCATTTTGTATGCTATCGCGATGGCTGCGGATGGAATATCAGCGCTGTTCCTGGGAAAAATGTTTGACAAATTTGGAATGAAAACGATGATTGTAGTCACTTTTATTTCTTTATTTTTTGCACCTATGGTTTTTTTAGGTGGCTTTGATTGGGCCATTGTTGGAATGATCGTTTGGGGCATCGGAATGGGTGCACAGGAATCCATTTTAAAAGCAGCCGTAGCGGAGTTAATTCCAACTTACAAACGCGGAACTGCATTTGGATTGTTCAACACAGGCTTCGGTATTTTCTGGTTTTTAGGAAGCTTGGCTTTGGGATATTTATACGATTACTCGATTCCCTGGCTGATTGCTTTTTCTGTAATCACGCAAGTGATTGCTGTAATTATTTTGATAATACTTACTTATCACGCTAAAAATAAAATGCAGGCAATTTAGCCTGCTAAAAAAATAATCATGAATTATGAAATATCAGAAAATCATTTGCGAAGCTTTAGTTCTTTAGCTCACGTGATAGAACGTAAATTACTGGAGATGCAAATAGCAATTGTTGCACACCGGCATCACCTGCGTTTTGTGCACGTTCATTATGCTGATTCTTTTTCAGAAGAAGAATTAAAAAAAATTGAAGATGCCATTAATGTAATGTATGATCTGTTGGAAAAATTTTGTAAAGATTTTGAATTAAAACCGGAGCAAGGCGATTTAAGAAATGAGTTAATGATTAAAGCTAATTTTTTATGGGAAGACTTAAACGGCGCTACTGCAAGGAGTTTAAAAGGGCATGGCGAAATAAACAAAGATGTAAAAATGGATTATGAACAAAAAATCACACGGATGATTGATGCAACCAATAACCTTATAAACCAATTCAATTAAATATTATGCAGATTACAAAAGTTCATGCAATAGAAATTCTGGATTCAAGAGGCAACCCGACAGTAGAAGCAACTGTGGTTCTGGATGATAAATATTCAGGAAGAGGCATTTCACCATCCGGGGCAAGTACCGGGGAGAAAGAAGCGGTTGAATTAAGAGATGGCGATAAAAACCGTTACGATGGAAAAGGCGTTTCCAAAGCAGTTGACAATGTAAACAGAATTATAGCTCATGCGCTTACAGGAAAGGAAGTTACACTTCAAAAAGAAGTGGATGATAGTATGATAGCATTTGATGGCACACCTAACAAATCACATTTGGGTGCCAACGCTATTTTGGCCGTATCCATTGCCTTTGCAAGAGCATCTGCCGCTTACAAAAAAATTCCTTTGTTCCGGCAATTTAATAATCAGTCCAAATACATTATGCCCGTGCCTTGCATGAATGTAATCAATGGCGGACGGCACGCGGATAACAATATTGACTTCCAGGAATTTATGATTGCACCACACAATGCGCCATCATTCAAAGAAGCCATCCGCATGGGCGAAGAAACTTTTCATACGCTAAAAGACATTCTAAAAGCCAAAGGATATTATACGGGCGTGGGCGATGAAGGAGGATTTGCGCCCAACTTAAAATCAAATGAAGAAGCCATCGAAGTAATCCTAGAAGCCATTACAAAAGCCGGATATGCGCCGGGCAAAGACATTTCATTATGCATAGACCCTGCTTCCAGTGAAATGTGGAATGATGGAAAATATATTTTTTTTAAAAGCACAAAAGAAGAAAAGACAAGCGACCAGATGATTGCGCTCTGGGAAAGTTGGATATCACAATATCCTATCATTTTATTAGAAGATGGTCTGGGTGAAAATGACTGGGATGGCTGGCAGGATTTAACGCAACAGTTGGGCAGCAAAGTAGAATTGGTAGGCGATGATATTTTCTGTACCAATCCAGTCATCCTGAAAGAAGGAATTGAAGCAAAAATTGCAAATTCTGTTTTAATAAAACTCAATCAAATCGGCACCGTAACTGAAACACTTCAAACGATTGATTTGGCTTACCAAAATAATTACAATTGTTTTATCTCGCACCGCAGTGGCGAAACAGAAGACACCACCATTTCAGATTTAACCGTTGCCACAGGTGCCGGGCATTTAAAAACCGGTAGCGGTTGCCGTGGAGAAAGAGTGGCTAAATTCAACCAGTTGTTACGCATTGAAGAACAATTAGGAAGCGATGCAAGTTTTGCCGGCATTAAAGCATTTAAAAATCAATAATCATGGAAAATTTTAAAAATGTATCAAATCCCTGGCATATTTCAATAGGAGATCATACTCCTCAAGTAGTAAATGCGGTTATTGAAATCCCAAAAGGTGGCAGTATGAAATATGAACTGGACAAGAGTTCAGGATTATTAAAATTAGACAGGGTGATATATTCATCCATGCATTATCCTATGAATTATGGTTTAATCCCGCAAACTTATTTTGATGATGGAGATCCGCTTGATATTCTTGTGCTTTGCTCCATGCCGATAGTTCCGCTTTGTCTCATGGACGCACGGGTAATTGGTATTATGCACATGGTGGATGATCAGGGTGTTGATGATAAAATTTTGGCAGTTGCACAACACGATCCTTCACTTGTTCACATAAATGATATAAAACATCTTCAGCAACACCAGATGAACGAATTAAAAAATTTTTTTGAAGGGTATAAAGCATTGGAAAATAAAAAAGTTGAAGTAGGAAACATGTTGGGAAAGGAAGAAGCTTATGATTGTATTATGCGAAGCATAAAATTATATAAAGAGAAATTCAAAAAGTAATGCGCATAGCCGTTATCAGCGATATTCATGCAAATCTCCCTGCATTGGAAGAAGTTTTAAAAGCACTTCGTTCACAAAACGTAGATGCGGTTTATTGTTTGGGCGATGTAGTAAACCAAAACGTATGGAACAATGAAGTAATTACGCTTTTGAAAGAAAACAACATATTTGTTATAAAAGGAAATCACGATGCCGGGATTGGTGCGGACAAAAGAAATTTTGAATTTTCTTTTTCATCCAGAGATACCGAAAAAAGCGGAAAGGAAGCAATTGAATACACCTTGCAGCAGGTAACGCCAGAAAATAAAGCGATTCTTAATTCTTATCATTTAGAAAAAAAATTAGTGTATCATTCTAAAGATGGACAATCATTGAAACTCTTGCTAACACACGGTGTTCCGGGAGATTTTAATCAAAGGCTTTGGCGCTTTTTACCCAAAGATCGTTTTGCCCAAATCATGCAAGATGCAGATGTTGATATTTTACTTACCGGCAATACGCATAGTCCGCATCACATTATTATCCCTGTAGAAAGTGAAGGAGAAACAATATATAAACATGCCATTAATCCGGGCGCAATTGGAAAAACAAATGATGGTGATTGGCGAAGCAGTTACGCAATAATCACTTTTCATCCGGAAAAGGATTTGCATAAAGAAAAAGAAGCCGTACAGGTAGATTTTTACAGGTTGGAATATGATTTGGACAGGGCGGTAAAAGCGATACAAAACAGCCCGTTGTCAATTTTATATGCCGGGTTTTTAATTGGTGGACAGTGAGTGTTTATTCAGTACTATAATCGCATTTGTATAAATTAATAAAGAGATAATACGACCTAAAGTATTTCCATAAATTAAATTTCTTTCTTTGCAAAAAATGAACCTCCTGTCAGTATTTGATACTTTATTTACCGTAAATCATGCTCATCGCTACTATGCATAAAAAGTCTATCCTGCATTAATGGCATTTTGCTATAAACTAAAAGAACGAAGGGAAAGAAAAGCAATTGAATCAGATACAAATGTTATGTAATTAAGATTAACGAAGAATCGATTTATAGATGAAAATTTTAATTTCGATCAATTCACTTTATTTAAAAAAATGAAAAAAATGAAAAATAAAAATTGTGTTTCTTATTTATTTTTAATCAGTATTTTTTACTGCAACATTGGCTTCGCACAACTGCCAACCAATAACCACAAAACCTCTGAAGTTTTATTATCAAACGGATGGACATTAAGCCCTGCTGGAACCGCAATTCATCTGAGCAGTGATTTGCCCTTGAATATGGCAATTTCACCCTCTCAAAAATATGTGGCAGTTACAGATAACGGCCATGCAAAAGAAGGAATTGACCTGGTAGATATTCGAACCAAAAAACTTTTGTCTTTTACAAAAATGCAGGCTGCGTGGGTAGGACTGCAATTCAGCAATGACAGTAAATATTTGTACGCTTCCGCAGGAAATAAAAATATGATCTTTCGGTTTAAAGTGAAAAATGATAAGTTGATTGTAGCAGATTCAATTGTATTAGGCAAGCCGTGGCCGAATAAAATTGGCATAACAGGCCTTGCCCTTGATGACGCAAACTCCCGCTTATACGCGGTTACCAAAGAAAATAACTCTTTATATGTCTGTGATACCAGGTCGAACAAAATTATTAAACAGGTTCCTTTAAGTGCAGAAGCGTACACCTGCATTTTAAATCCGAAAAAAGAGGAGTTGTATATTTCTTTGTGGGGAGGAGATAAAGTGATTATTTATGATTTAAAAAAACAAGAAGTAGCCGATTCGGTAACAACTGAAAGTCACCCAAATGATATGGCTCTTACAAAGGACGGAGAATATCTTTATGTTGCAAACGCAAACAGCAACAGTGTTTCGGTTATTAATACTGTTAAACGAAAAGCGGTTGAAACACTTTCAGCCACTTTATATCCTGATGCACCTGGGGGCAGCACAACAAATAGTGTGTCATTATCTGGTAATGACAAAACGTTGTATATAGCCAATGCAGATAACAATTGCCTCGCAGTATTCGACGTTTCTGAACCGGGAGCTTCACGTTCGGCAGGATTTATTCCAACGGGCTGGTATCCCACCTCTGTAAAGGTTGCAGGAGACAAGCTTTTAGTAGCCAACGGAAAAGGATTTCAATCAATGGCAAATCCTTACGGGCCACAGCCTGATAATAAAAAAATAAAATCGCCGTATCAGAATGGCATTACTTCCACAGAAAAATTTCCTGTCCAATACATAGGTGATTTGTTTGTAGGAACCCTTTCCTTCATCCCTTTACCTTCTTCAAATGACCTGGAAAAATATTCAACAACAGTTTATAAGAATACGCCTTATAATAAAAACAAAGAAGCACTGGCAGAAGGTGAATACGGAAATCCAATTCCACAAACGGCTGGCGCTCCTTCACCTGTCAAGTACGTTTTTTACGTGATCAAGGAAAACAGAACCTACGATCAGGTTTTAGGCGATATGAAAGAAGGAAATGGTGATAGTTCGTTGTGCATTTTTGGTGAACACATCACACCGAACCTTCACGCCCTGGCAAGGAATTTTGTATTACTGGATAATTTTTATGTGGATGCCGAAGTTAGTTGCGATGGACATAATTGGAGCACTGCGGCTTATGCAACTGATTATGTAGAAAAAACATGGCCCACACTTTATAGCAGTCGCGGGGGCGTTTACGACTATGAGGGCACCCGTAAAATAGCTTTTCCTGCAAAAGGATTTATTTGGGATTATTGTGAAAGAGCCGGAGTTACCCATCGTAATTATGGAGAATTTATTCATAATGGAGATTATCCTACAATGTCATCTTCACTCAAAGGTCATTTCTGTGCAGCCTTTCCCGATTTTGATCTAAGTATCCAGGATATTTACCGTGAGAAAGTCTGGGAACACGATTTCGATTCCCTGGTTCAAGCAAATGCATTACCCCAATTATCAGTTATGCGTTTTCCAGACGACCATACCAGCGGTATGAGGAAAGGTGCTTATACACCTTATGCATCAGCGGCTGATAACGATTTGGGTGTTGGCCGCTTTATAGAGCACCTTTCTCATAGTTCAATTTGGAAAGAATCGGCCGTTTTTATACTTGAAGATGATGCACAAAATGGTCCGGATCATGTGGACGCGCATCGTTCCCCTGCATTCCTGATCAGTCCTTATATAAAGCGCCATTATGTGGATCATACGATGTATTCTACTTCCGGATTACTTCGCACAATTGAACTCATTCTTGGTTTGCCACCCATGAGCCAATATGATGCCGCCGCCATGCCATTATTCCGTTCATTTACGGATAGTCCAGACTTCACTCCCTATACTGCAAACCCTGCAAATGTTGATATCAATGAAAGAAATACGGCAATGAATAAATTAGCAATTGAATCTGCAAAATTTAATTTGGCAGTTGAAGATGCCGCACCGGATATTCCTTTTAATGAAGTAATCTGGAAAGCCATCAAAGGCGAAAATAGTGCGATGCCTGCGCCGCGACACAGCGCTTTTATTAAAGTTGTGGAAAAGGTGAAAGATGATGATTAATAATAAATATCAGGAGAAGAATAACACCGAAGATTAAACAATTTCAATAGTTCAATAATAGGCAATTAACTTCAAATAAAAATGCAAATAAAGATGAAACGATTTATTTTATTGGTAACAGCGCTAATAATAATTCAACACAAAGGGAATGCTCAGTCAACAACGATCCAACGCCCTAAACTCGTCGTTGGCATTGTAGTCGATCAGATGCGCTATGATTATTTGTATAAATATTACAGCAAGTATTCGGAAGATGGATTTAAAAAATTAATGGACCAGGGCTTTAATTGCAGGACTGCCAATTTCAATTATGCACCTACCTATACAGGTCCCGGCCATACTTCTATTTATACCGGTACTACTCCTTCGCAACACGGTATTATTAGCAACGACTGGTATGTTCGAAAAACAGGTAAAAAAATTTATGTTACCGATGATACAAGCGTAAGTACTGTTGGCAGCCCAAATGCAGCAGTGGGTAAAATGTCGCCTGCGAATATGCTCGCGACAACAGTTACAGATGAATTGCGTTTGTCTTCCAACAAAGTTTCAAAAGTTATCGGCATCGCTTTAAAAGACAGGTCAGCTATTTTACCGGCAGGCCATTTGGCAAACGGAGCCTATTGGTTCGATTCGGAAACAGGTAATTTCGTAACATCCACTTTCTACATGCAGGCGTTGCCGGGCTGGATGAAAAGATTTAATGACGGTCACTTAACTCAAAAATTTGTATCACAATCCTGGAATACCTTGTTGCCGGTTAATCAATATACAGAAAGCGCCCCGGATGATAATCCATACGAAGGCTTATTTTCTGGAGAAACCAAACCCGTTTTCCCTCATGAAATAAAAAGGATGTGGAAGCCCGATAATTTTGACGTTATCCGTTATACGCCTTTTGGCAATACCCTTACCAAAGATGCAGCCATAGCAGCTATTGAAGGTGAAAGATTAGGCAAAGGAAATACTACTGATTTTATAACCATCAGCTTTTCTTCTACCGATTATATAGGTCACATGTTTGGGCCGCAATCGGTAGAGTTGGAAGACGCTTATATACGTCTTGACCGTGACCTGGGAGACCTCGTTACCTACCTTGAAAAGTCGTATGGTAAAGATGGCTTCCTGTTATTTCTTACGGCTGATCATGGAGCGGCCTATGTGCCGGAACAGCTAAAAGATGATAAAATTCCTGCCGGGTATTTTAATAACGGAGTAATGATAGATTCGTTGAAAGTCTATTTAAATGCAATCTATGGCAATAGCAACTGGATTTCAAGTTATATAAACCAACAGGTATATCTGAACCGCGAATTGATAGCACAAAAAAATATTTCTTTAAAGGAGATGCAGCAAAAGGTGGCGGCTTATTTATTGCAATTCGAAGGAGTGGCTAATACGTACCCGGCTTACCAATTAAGCGCAACCACATTCAATCACCGGCCTGAAGCTTTTTTGCAAAATGGTTTTAATGCGCAGCGTTCAGGCGATGTTACTGTTTTATTAGAGCCGGGCTGGTTCGAATCACATGGAGGTACTACAGGTACTACCCACGGAACGCCCTATAGCTATGACACACACGTTCCTTTGCTATGGTATGGCTGGCATATTGCGCAGGGAAGTTCGGCCACGCCGGTTAACATTACAGACATTGCGCCAACAGTTTCAGACCTGCTAAATATAAGCCAACCCAATGCCGCAACAGGAAAAGCAATAACAGATATGATTACGAGATGAAAATAATTGAATATTTGAAGAAAATGGAAATATTAAATAATAAATAAAATAGAAATTGGAAATATTTGTTTGTTTACTGTGGGAGCTTTTAGAACCCTCCTTGGAGGGCAGGGAGGCAAGGAATTGAAAATATTTGTCCGTTTACTGTTTGAAAAAGACCTAACAGGTTTTGAAAACCTGTTAGGTCCGATAAAAAAATTTCTCATGAAACTCGCTTTTATCAGCGACATACACGCAAATCTTCCTGCACTTGAAGCCGTTTGGCATGACATTCAAAAGCATCAGCCGGATAATATTTTCTGTCTCGGCGACCTTGTAAATTTTGCCGGATGGGATAACGAGGTAATTAATTTTATAAGAAGCCGCAACATCACTTGCGTTCAGGGCAATCACGATGAAGGTATCGGTAATGGTTATACGCAGTTTAAATATTCTTTTAAAACAGAAGCGCAAAAAGAGTTTGGAATAAAATCTATTGATTATGTAAACAAAACCATCAGTCCTGCTAACCAGAATTTCTTAAAATCACTTCCGTTTTTAATAACCTTTGAATTTCATTTCTCTTGTAAAATGCGCCTCGTTTTAGTACACGCATCACCGTTAGATATCAATCAATATTTATTACCCGATACTTCTGAAGAAAAATTATTAAAAATGCTTCATGAAGCCCACGCGGATATTTTAATTTGCGGCCATACGCACAGGCCTTTTCATAAAGCTATTTTTTGTGAAGAAGAGAACCATAAGCTGTATCGTCATTTTATCAATGCAGGCTCCGTGGGCAAGCCAAAACATGGTAATAACAAAGCCTGTTATGTGATGATTGATATTAATGAAGATAGGTTGTTATCCGATTCCAGATCGGTAGTAGCTCACTTTTTTTATGTGTCTTACGATGTGAAGAAAGTTATTGATAAAATTCATGCTATTGGTTTAGGAAATGCTTATGATGACTTTTTGTTGAATGGGGAAAATTAAATTTTTATAGCAATTGAATTAGCTGAAGAATTGAATCAATTCCGTTGTTAATCATTTAATCGCTAATCATTTTATGATTAAAACTTTTAAAATAATCAGGCCGCAGAATATTCCCGATCAATTATTAAGTTTCAAATTTTTTTTTGAAAATGTCAACACACATATCGTTGATCTTTATCATGCCGGAGGAATGAATTTGGTTTATAAAATAGAAAGGTCATGTTACCTCGCTATGCAAAATGAATTTTATCAATTATTACAACTTGAAAACAGAGAAGAGCCACATTTGCAAAAATACAATTGGCTGCTGGTAAAAGGAATGTTCGCAGAAGAACCAAAAATCAAAGCCAGGATAATAATTGAAAATTTAGATTCAATGAATCCCTTCCTGGAACCTGATCAATTTAACGGCAGCTACGTTTTTTTAAATAAGTTACCTGAACCGGGAAATGAACTGGTGATATTAGATAAATCTGAAAAAAAAATGTATCATCATTTTTTATGTAAAGAAATTTCAGAGGGATTTTTAGACTTTTTGCCCCGGATAAATTTATTTTATTTAACCACTTATAGTAATCTTTTCGAGGTTATTAATTTATGGTGTAATGAGGAGAATAAATTAAAGCCGTTACCTTGAATGATTATTTAATATAGATTGGTTAGCGGTTAAGATTTAAAAATTACGAGGATTTTCTTTCGGGTAATATTTCGTAATTTCGTTTTGAATTACAGCGGTGATGGAGTTCACCCTTAAACGCAAAAATCTGCCTGATGTCGGGCAGTGCTGATGACTCCTGTTCATGGTTTTAAATAAAATTGATAACTATGTTCAGGAGAATGTTTTTTTGCAAAAGCCCACGCGGAAAGTATAAACACTATTATCTTTTTTGCATCATGCATGTGAAAAATAACCGGCGCTTATCAAGCTCTTTTCTTCGTGCAATATCTATTTTCTTAAAAATAAAAATCAATTGTGCGAAGGAGGCTTCTTTATGAGTTTTCAAAGTATTTTATTTCCCAAAGAGACAACGCTTGCCCCTGCGGAACCCGACTGTTTTGTTGACCTGAATCTTGACCAGGTAATAAATGAAATTGTTTCCGGAAAAGAAGAATATAATTTATTTCCTTTTTTTTATACGCATTTAACCAGTGAACAAGACATTGTTTATCGCCAGGAAATAATGCGGGATGTTGAAAACCAGATATTGTTTTCCTATATTGAAATGTTTGCGAAAGAGATGAGTGACATGCGTACCGGGCTTGCAAAAGCAGAAAAAAGTTCATACCAGCACGAGAAAGAACGGTTGGTTTTAGATGCAATGGAAAGGTATTGCGACTCCATTAATTCATTCGTTCATAATTTATCGCTTGTTAATTTAGAATCCACGGGCCTTTTAGATTTTCAACAATATTTACTGGAATATTTGCAATCGGAGACTTTTACTTCTCTTCTTTCTGAAACAAAAAAACTCGTTAATTGTTTGTCCACTGTTAAATACGGAATACTTACCAAAGAGTTAGATGTGCAGGTTCGACCATATAATGCGGAAGCAGATTACACCGCGGAAGTAGAGAAAACATTTGAAAAATTTAAACAAAATTCTGTAAAAGATTATCTCACAAAATATGAAGAGCAGCCTGGCATGAATCACGTGGAAGCGGCGATACTAAAGGGCGTGACGATTTTATATCCGGAGATATTTCAAACTCTTACTGAATATTATAAACGATATTTTAACTACGGAGATGAGACCATTAAAACTTTTGATCGCGAAATACAATTTTATCTCGCTTATATCGAATACATTTCAAAAATAAAAAACTCAGGCTTGCAATTTTGCTATCCTGAAATATCAGGCAGTAATAAAGAAGTTTATGATTATGAAGGCTTCGATATAGCGCTTGCTTACAAGCTTGCCAAAGAAAATTCACCTGTTGTTTGCAATGATTTTTATACAGAAGGGGATGAACGCATTATCATGGTAACCGGCCCCAACCAGGGCGGTAAAACAACTTTTGCCCGCACTTTCGGCCAACTGCATTATCTCGCTAATATCGGTTGCCCCGTTGCCGGCAGCAAAGCCAAACTTTTTTTATACGATAAGCTCTTAACCCATTTTGAAAAGGAAGAAAACTTAGAAACGCATCACAGCAAATTTGAGGAAGACTTATATTCTATACATGATATTCTTAACCGGGCTACCACGGATAGTATCATCATTATGAACGAAATCCTTTCGTCCACCACTTTAAAGGATTCTATTTTTATCAGTAAAAAAATAATGGAAAAAATAGACGGGCTGGATGCGCTTTGCATTTGGGTAACCTTTATAGATGAACTGATACCATTGAGTAAAAAAACCGTAAGTATGGTGAGTACGGTTGTGCCGGAAAATCCCGCCATGAGAACATTTAAAGTGATACGAAAGGCTGCTGATGGTCTTGCTTATGCGATTTCTATTGCTGAAAAATATAAGGTTACTTACGATTATTTAAAAGAACGCATGCAATTATGAACGTATTTTTTTTATATAAAAACCGTGATTTTGATTTACAGAAAAAATCGCCCTGGAATAACGAAGCCCTTGCGCAGGATTTGGAACTGAAAACGCTTTTCGATGCGATGGCATCAGGTGATGAATTTTTGTATGAAGTAGTAATGAAAACAATTTTTTCCGGGCTTGATAGTGATTTGGATACCATTTTTTATCGCCAAAATATTTTGAAAGACTGCCTGGAAAATTGTTCCATCGCCAGGGATATTTATAATATTGCCGTTGAAGCAATTGAAAGCAGGAAAGATACATGGTTCGGTATTTTTACAAGTTATCCGTCTTCCATATTATCGGGTTCGTTAGGCATGATGGGAATATACGTAGCTATCTTAAAAAAGCTACGGGCCATCGCCGATGAGCATGCCCGAAAATTCAGGTCAGAAGGATTTACCCGTTTTTTTGAAATGCTTAAAAAAGAATTGAGTGATGAATATTTTATCGAGATAGAAAACCATTTAAGTGCGCTAAAATTTCGGGATGGAATATTAATTAGCGCTGAACTGGGCAAAGGCAATAAAGGGATTAATTATACACTTCGCAAATTGCAGGTAACAAAAAAGAATTGGTTAGAGAAAATCTTTGGGAGAAAAGAACCGTGGTACACTTTTTCAGTCCATCCCCGCGATGAAAGCGGTGTAAGGGCTTTATCTGATTTAAAAAATGAAGGGATTAATTTGGTGGCAAATGCGCTGGCCCAATCTTGCGACCACATACTTGGATTTTTCAACATGCTCCAGACCGAACTGGCTTTTTACGTGGGCTGCCTTAATTTGCAGGAACAATTTTCGCAGATGAATGAGCCTTCTTCTTTTCCAAATCCATTGCCCGCTCACGAACGCAAACATTCTTTTAAAGGATTGTATGAGGCATGCCTGGCATTAAGTATGAAGAGAAAAATTGTAAGCAATGATATGGAGGCAGGCGATAAAAATCCGGTAATCATTACCGGCGCCAACCAGGGAGGTAAATCCACTTTTTTAAGAAGCATCGGCGTGGCGCAACTCATGATGCAAAGCGGCATGTTCATTCCCGCGGAATCCTTTACGGCTAATATCTGCGATTCCATTTTCACACACTTTAAAAGAGAAGAAGATGTTACCATGAAGAGCGGCAAATTTGATGAAGAACTGAGCAGAATGAACGACATCACGAATCACATAAAACCAAATTCCATGATATTGTTTAACGAATCGTTTGCGGCAACCAACGAAAGGGAAGGTTCAGAAATAGCCAGGCAAATAGTAAGCGCTTTAATTGAAAAAAATATCCAGGTTTTCTTCGTTACGCATCTCTATGAATTTGCACGCAGCTTTTATGACGCCAACAGGGAAAGCGCACTTTTTCTGCGTGCAGAAAGACAAACTGATACCAGCCGCACTTTTAAATTGACAGAAGGCAAACCGCTTGAAACAAGCTATGGAATTGACTTATACAATAAAATATTCAGTCACGATAAAATAAACAAAACAGCCGGTGTTAGCTGAAGATAGCAAGCCTGGAATTATGGAAAATATCAATGTAAATAATACCCTGTTTGATTTTGAAGTAAATCAAAGCCCCGAAGATTTGCATTTTTATACGCAAACAAAACTGAACATTGCTGACCAGTTACGTATCGTTCATGAAGGTCTAAAAAGGGTCTTCCTGTAAATAAGTAATCCACACTGGAAGCGGTTTTGTGGAAAAATAGATAAACAAAATGCCCCTCAACGGCAAGCTAATTGCTCATTTTGGGGCATCTTGAATTTTTGTCTATGTCAAATTTATTATTTTCTT
>JBQCFI010000290.1:0-3533 GCA_051959325.1 Ginsengibacter sp.
TCGGTTGAAATCGTAGTTTTACGATGCGCAAACATGGAATGTTACGAGTTGTCCCGTAAATACTGTATGCTAAAAAAGAGGCAGTAATGCGCTTGTGTGCAGCATTCTGCCGGATTATCTTTGCATTCAGAAGTTGATTGATGTTCAACAAACATTAATCCCAAATCCAAATATCCGTTGAAAAGAGCCTTTTCTTATATCCAGAAAAAACCAGTAATCCGATATCAGTCAACTTCTTTTTTTGTGAATTCAATGCCTTAGAAAAATATTAATCCCAATGAAAACCAGGCTTTGACAAGCCTTTCCTTATCCGGGAAAAAATCAAACCCAGACAGAGATAAAATTTAAAAGCTTCCGCTGAAATAGCGGAAGTTTTTTTTATAGAATTTTTTAAAAAGGACAGAAGTTATTCTTTCATCAAATGTTTATCAAAGCCGGCTGTAATCAGCTTTTCATAAGCTTGCCATATATCCGGCGGAATTTCCTGGTAAATTTGAAAATCTTTTTCAGGATAGTATTTAATCCGTTGCAAATCGCCTACCATAATGTGAATCACACGTTCCAAAGGAATTTCCTCTGTTGGGTAAGTTTCAAAAGAAATTTGAGGGGAAGTAACCATCAACCTTTTATCAGGCCAGTGTTTCTTAAAAGTAGCATAAGACCTTCGCTCCATGTATGGTTTTTGCACCACAATAAAACTTTGCGGATTTAAGTCTTTTTCTGACAACAACTTTTGGGTAAATAAAATATTCTCACCGGTGTTGGTTGATTTATTTTCTATCAAAATTGCTTCATGCGGAATCCCTTTTTCTATTGCGATTTTTGCGAATTTATCCGCTTCGGATTCTGTCCAGATTTCCTGTGTAAAATTTCCCAGGCCTCCTGACATGATCACCAATGGCGCCAAGCCTTGATGATATAATTCCGCCGCCCTTTCCGGCACCCTGAGATCATGACTGCCAAGAGCAAGAATGCAATCTGATTTTTGAAGTGCATGATTCATTTTATGGTAATTCCAAAGCTTTTTCGCTAAAGAAAGTATGTCGGGTGTCAACATTTATAAGGAAGTATTAAAGAGGTAAATCATCATCGCAATGATTGAAAAACATTGCAAATGTAAACCCGATTTTCATTAGGATCTTTTTAAGACATTAAAAATCCATTCCGTAAATTTATCTTTTTTAAACATCTAACAAACAATCCGGCATGATTAATAAATTAAAACTACTGGCTGTATTTCTTTTCCTGGTTGGTTTTGTAAAAGCACAAAACACTCCTTTTTATTCTGAGATCGAACATTTTAAAAAGCAGGACAGCATTCAGTTTCCTCCAAAACATGCGATACTTTTTCTCGGAAGTTCTTCTTTTAGAAAATGGGGAGATGTGCAGAAATATTTTCCCGGTTATACCATCATAAACCGTGGATTTGGTGGTTCTACGATTCCCGATGCCATGCGTTATTTAAATGAAATTGTTTTTCCTTATGAACCAAAACAAGTAGTAATTTATGAAGGAGATAATGACCTTGCTTCATCCGATAAGATAACGGCCGATTCGGTGTTGAATCGGTTTGAAAAGTTATTTTCATTGATCAGAAAACATCTTCCCAATACTGCCATCGCTTTTGTATCGATAAAACCAAGTCCGAGCCGCGAAAAGCTGATGCCGGAAATGCAGGAAGCAAATTCAATGATAAAAAGCTTTTTGAGTCATCAAAAAAATGCAGCTTTTATAGATGTTTATCATACGATGCTGAATAAAGATGGCACGCCAGATAAAAGCCTTTTCGTTGAAGATGAACTGCACATGAATGCGAAAGGTTACCATATCTGGCAAAAGATTATCAAACCGTATCTGTTGAAAAAATAAAATTTGAGGTCATGAAAAAACTAAACGTCAGCCTTTTTGTTTTCACCATTATTTGTTCGTTTGCTGCAAATGCGCAGTCCAATAAAATGAATGACTTCATCAACAATCTGATGAAAAAAATGACGCTGGAAGAAAAGATTGGGCAATTAAATCTCGTTACTCCAGGCGGCGCTGTTACCGGTGCTGTTGTAAGTAAAGATGTGGACGATAAAATCCGTAAAGGACAGGTAGGTGGCTTATTTGGCATCACAGGGCCGGACAAAATCCGGCGCGCTCAGGAAATTGCCGTGAACAATTCAAGGCTACACATTCCTTTGTTATTCGGGCTAGATGTCATTCACGGTCATCGCACTATTTTCCCTATTCCACTCGGTTTGTCCAGCAGCTGGGATACTGCAATGATCAAAAAAACCGCACGAATTGCTGCCAATGAAGCTACAGCCGATGGATTAAACTGGGTTTATTCGCCAATGGTAGATATTGCCCGTGATCCGCGTTGGGGAAGAATTGCGGAAGGCAGTGGCGAAGATGCGTTCCTTGGTTCTCAAATTGCAAAGGTGATGGTGGAAGGTTACCAGGGAAATGATCTTTCAAAAGATACAACCGTAATGGCTTGTGTAAAACATTTTGCCTTGTACGGAGCTGCAGAAGCAGGTAGAGACTATAATACTGTAGATATGAGCAAGGTAAAAATGTATAATGAATATCTTCCTCCTTACAAAGCAGCCGTTGACGCCGGAGTTGGAAGCATCATGACTTCATTCAACACAATTAATGGCCTGCCTGCAACGGGCAACAAATGGTTGTTGACTGATTTGCTTCGCAAACATTGGGGATTTAAAGGATTGGTTGTAACAGATTATACATCAATCAGTGAAATGGTCAATCATGGAATGGGCGATGATAAAAAAGTGGCCGAACTGGCATTAAATGCAGGTGTGGACATGGATATGGTAAGTGAAGACATTTTAAAATATGCCGCCCAGTTGGTAAAAGAAGGAAAAGTATCTGCAAAAACAATTGACGATGCCTGCACAAGGATCCTCGAAGCAAAATATAAACTTGGTTTGTTTGACGATCCTTACCGTTATTGCAATGATCAAAGAGAAAAAACAGAACTGATGAGCCAGGCGAATTTAGAGGAAGCACGTAAAATTGCAGCCCGTTCTTTCGTGTTGCTCAAAAACGACAAGCAGGTATTGCCCTTAAAAAAATCAGGAACAATTGCATTGATCGGGCCTTTAGCCGACAGCAAAAGAAATATGCTTGGCACCTGGAGTGTTTCCGGCGATCCTGAAAAAAGTGTTACCATAATGCAGGGCATTAAAAATATTGCGGGAAATGATGTAAACATTTTGTACGCCAAAGGAGCCAACATCAGCGATGATACTGAATTTATCAAGCGCGTGAATGTGTTTGGAGAAGAAATTACGGTAGATAAAAAATCGCCGGAAGAAATGCTTAATGAAGCAGTAGAAACCGCAAATAAAGCCGATGTGGTAGTGGCTGTACTTGGCGAAGCGGCAGATATGACCGGCGAGTCATCTAGCATGACGCATATAGGTTTGAAGGAGAGCCAGGAAAATTTATTGAAAGCATTGGTAAAAACAGGGAAACCTATTGTTTTGGTTTTGATGAACGGAAGGCCAATGACATTAACCTGG
>JBQCFI010000291.1:0-2199 GCA_051959325.1 Ginsengibacter sp.
CTGAAAGCGATGAAAAGGCAAATTACGCGAGAAGAAATGGAAGACATCATCGGTGAAATAAAAAACAGAATTCCTGGTATTTGTTTAAGAACCACGCTAATTGCGGGTTTCCCTGGAGAAACGCAGGATGATGTAGAAGAATTAAAAACTTTTTTACAAAAAATGGAATTCGACCGCGTTGGAATTTTCACCTATTCTCATGAAGAAAATACTTCAGCACATACTTTAGAAAATAATATTCCTGAAGAAGAAAAAGAACTACGTGCGCAGGAAATAATGGATGTTCAACAGGAAATTTCATATCGAAAAAATGAAGAGAAAGTTGGAAAAACTTTTAAAGTAATTGTTGATAAAAAAGAAGCAGGAAAATATCTCGGCCGCACAGAGTTTGATAGTGTAGAAGTGGACAATGAAGTTATCATTAACTCTGAAAGAAAATTAAATCCAGGCGATTTTGTAAATGTAAAAATTACCAAAGCTTATGATTATGATTTGGAAGGAGAGGTGACGTAATTCCAGCTTAATCTTACATCTTATATTTCTTCCTCAAATCACTTCTTAACTGCTGCAAAGGCTCACTAATGCCGATTTTATAGATGTGTGGATTATTGAAACGTTTGTGTTCATCCGGCAATTGCTGCATTCTTTTTTGCACATACGCAGCTACGTCCTTAGGCTCGTATTCTTTCAATATTGACCGGCCGTTTTCCATGATTTTGTTGAGCAATGGAGTCGCCATTTTTGTATCCAGTTCCTTGCTTTTTTCCACATCAAAAGGATGGATCATTTTATCGGGAACTGCATCGTTTTCAAGAGCAATGGCATCTGCTACAAAACAACCGGTTTCATCTGTAAAACGATAGACTTGTTTGCGTCCCGGAAGGGTAACTTTTGTAATATTTTCGGACAATTTAATTTTCGGTTCACCATTTATAGCGCTCAATTTATAAACGCCGTCAAGCGCTGCATCCGGCTGACCGGTGGCCAGGCTCGTACCAACACCAAAAGAATCTATTGGCGCTTTTTGCTCCAGCAAACTTTTTATTAAATATTCATCAAGCTGATTGGAAACTACAATTTGCACGTCAGCAAACCCGGCATCATCAAGCATTTTGCGTCCTCTTTTAGAAAGGTAAGCAAGGTCACCACTATCAAGCCTGATTGCCTGAAGTCGCTGTCCTTTTTCTTTCATTTCTTTTGCAACTTTTATTGCATTCGGAATTCCGCTTTTCAATGTATTATAAGTATCAACAAGCAACGTGCAATTGTGTGGTTCTGCTTCTGCAAATTTTCTAAAAGCGACCAATTCATTTTCCTGGCTTTGAATAAAAGAATGCGCCATTGTCCCTACAGCTTTTATGTCATATTTTTTGGCTGAATACATGTTGGATGTACTGTCAAAGCCACCTGCGATTGATGCACGGCTTGCAGAAATTCCGCCTAAACCCTGCGCTCTTCTCAATCCAAATTCACTTAAATGCCGGCTTCCTGCTGCAAACCGCATACGCGCTGCTTTTGTGGCTATCAGCGATTGAAAATTCAAATAGTTTAATAATAAAGTCTCAATTAATTGCACCTCTGCCAACCTTCCTTCTACCTGTAATAACGGTTCCAGCGGAAATACAATTTCTCCTTCCTGCATAGAACGAATGGTTCCTTTAAAAAGGAACGCTTCAAGCCAGGATAAAAATTCTTTATCAAATCCTTGTTTGTGTAGCCACGAAATTTCATCAGAACTAAAATGAAGCGTTTCTATAACGGGCAATAATTCACCAAGACCACAAAAGATTACATAGCCTCCGCCGAAAGGTAATTTTCTAAAAAAATAATCAAAGCAAGCATGCTCATCTTGTTTTTTTTCCTTGAAATATGCTTCTGCCATTGCCAGTTCATACATGTCTGTATAAAGTCCGGAATTGGTGTGAATAGTAAATTTATTTTGAACAGCCATAATGAAGTTTTAATGAAATAATTGAATTGAAAATTCAATCAATCTTGTGAGGCATAAGCTAATGCTATAAAGATATTTTTCGCCGTCAAAGAAGGATATGCTTCTATCAATTCTGCAAGTGTAGCCCCTTCTGACAACTTCTGAATAATTAATTCAACCCTTATCCTGGTGCGTTTTATTACAAGTTTGCCCAGCATAATATCCGGTCTTGATTCGATATACTTTGTATAGTTCATCAAACTATGTTT
>JBQCFI010000292.1:0-2554 GCA_051959325.1 Ginsengibacter sp.
ACACTGTCGGCTTCCGTTGCCTATCGCAGCGAAAACCTGATCAATAAAAGAGTCGTCATCACCAGTATTTTATTAGGAATACCGGCTACCTTTCTTGGCTCCTTTTTCAGTGACTGGCTTGGCGGCGATATGCTGATGATACTGACGGCTATTTTTGTGCTTTCACTCGGACTTTCCTTTTTTCTCATAAGTACGGACCCCGTTTTTGAAAGCACCAATAAAATCGAATTTTGGAAAATAGCAATCGTTGCTCTTTCAGTTGGTTTTCTTTCAGGGCTACTGGCAAATAGTGGCGGTGTTTTATTTGGACCACTCTTTATCCGCTTTTTGAAAATGCCTACAAAACAGGCCTTGGCTTCCAGTTTGCTGGTTGCAGCAGGACTGGCCATTCCAGGCACCATTGCACATTGGTATTTGGGTCATATTAACTGGCAAATCGTCTTATTATTATCCGTCAGTTCCATTCCCTTTTCTTACCTCGGTGCAAGGGTTGCAATCCGGTTAAAAAATGTTATTTTGGAAAGGATCTTTGGAATAATGCTGGTCGTCTTTGGAGCCTTTGACTTATGGTATAGTATGGTTCATTAACAGGAGAACCGTTGGTTTGGAAATCTTCCATGTTTAAAATTAAGATCAGCAAAAGGACTCCGGAAACTTAAAGAGCAAACCTTACTAATACGGTAAGCATTAACGATTGCACGGGGTTCCGCTATCTTTGTAAGAAAAATTATGGCAGAAGATCTTACGATCGTGAAAGGCAGTAAAGAAGAACAGTATCAATCACTGCTTCCGCAGATACAGGGATTACTGACCGGTGAAACTGACCTTGTCGCAAATATGGCAAATGTAGCCGCCGCCCTTAAAGAGCAATTTCAATGGTTTTGGGTTGGCTTTTATGTAGTAAAAAACGGGGAACTGGTACTGGCGCCTTTCCAGGGCCCTGTCGCCTGTACAAGAATCCAAAAAGGCAGAGGCGTTTGTGGAACTGCCTGGCTGCGGGCTGAGACACTTATCGTGCCCGACGTTGCCAAATTTCCCGGTCACATAGCTTGTAATAGTTTGTCAAGATCAGAAATAGTGGTTCCTGTTAAAAGAAATGGCGAAGTAGTCGCCGTTCTTGATGTTGATAGCGAAGCACATGACTTCTTTGACGATACCGACCAGAAATATCTTGAAGAAATTGTAACGCTTATAAACTTTTGAATGATGCCTCGGCATAAAGCGCCGGAATTAACTTTTACATGTTATTTAGGGTGGGTGTCTTGCCTTGTAACGTAAGTATTACGGTAAAGATTGGCAAAAAGTCATTATCTCTTTATTTCCTGTCAGTATAATGCTTTAGATCCGATATGGTCTTAATATTCAACTGATCAGCTTGTTCTTTTCTCATCATCAGCGCATAGGCATTATTAAAACCAATAGGAGGAAGCCACGCAAGATTATATCTTTCTGCAAATTCTTTTTTTACGTACTGATAGACACTATCCCTGTTGCCCATCAGTTTGGCCACTTTCTTCTTTGAAGGCTTTAAAACCACGAGCAGGCCGGTTCCTGTATATTCAGGATAGAGATCAATTTGATTGTTGATCAATGCATCAAAACAAATCTTTGTGCCACCGAGGCCGGTTTTTGTTTCAGCGCGAAGACCGGTATAGCCTTCGATAAGCATTTTATACATATTGATCAAGATATACTGCTCACCAAAGATCTTGGAGCCCAAGCGTACGGTTCCTTTATTACCGTTTTGCGGCGGTCTGTATAAACCTTTCTCTATTAAAAAGTCTTTTGCTGTTTGTTCAGGCAATTGCTTTAGATAATCCACCCGATAGTTCAACTCAGTCATGATGCTATCATTGATCTTTCCGGCTAATAAATTAAGCGCAGAGGCTAATTCAGGATACTTTTCCAAAACTTCTTTTCGTACCAACGGTGCTGCATAATAAGGTGGGAAAATGGCTTTGTCATCCTTCAGTGTTATCAGCCCATATGCTTTCAACCGCCCATCCGTACTGTATCCACTGATTACATCCAGCTTCTTTTCAAATTCGGCTTTATACATAACAGCATCACTGATCACCACATTCCGGATGTTCAAATGGTATTTTGATCTCAATCCCAGGTAGCCATCTTCCCTTCCCATAAATTCAGGGGTAAAGCCGGCCAGCAAGCTTTTATCTGTCGCTGAAAAAACATAAAAGGAAGAAAGTGCTATAAATATAACAGGCAAAATCACCACCAACCGGTGCATCTTTCTTAGCTGCATCCTCTGTAATAAAGAAAGCAGGAAGTCGAATAAAATAGCCAGCAGCGCAGCCGGAATAGCGCCGGCTAAAATCATGTTGGTATTATTAAGTGCGATGCCACCAAATATAAATTCACCCAATCCGCCTGCAGCAATATAAGCAGCCAACGTGGCAACGCCTACATTGATTACGGTTGCCGTGCGGATTCCCGCTAATATAACCGGCATGGCTAAAGGCATTTGTACTTTTAAAAGAATTTGTGCATCAGTCATGCCCATTCCCTTTGCCGCATCCACTACCGCCGCATCCAC
>JBQCFI010000293.1:0-9168 GCA_051959325.1 Ginsengibacter sp.
TTTCGCTGCCTTTAATTGTGCTATAAAAACGTAAGGAGATATATTACTGTTTCCTAAAGAACCATAAGAGCCTCTCACTTTTAAATTATCCAGCCATCCGCGGGTAGCATCCATAAAAGATTCTTCCGAAATTCTCCAACCGGCTGATACAGAAGGGAAAAACCCAAATTGTTTTGATACAGGAAATTTAGAAGTACCATCATATCTGCCGTTAATTTCCAATAAATATTTCTGCCTGAAGTTATAGTTAATCCTTGAAAAGACACCGGTAGTGGCCCATTCATATCCGCCGCCTACGATAGTTTGATTCTGCCCCACTGCCAGGTTGAGATCAGATAATCCAGGTACCAATAATTCATCCCGCGAAGCGCCAAGTTTATTGTATCTACTAATTTCCATATTACCACCTACCATTAATTTGATTTGATGATCGCCTAATTTTTGCGCGTAGGTAGTAAAGAGATTATAGGTATAATAGTTTTGCTTATTCAGTGTTTGTCCAAGGAGGCTGCTGCCCAGCATGCTGAGAGTACCGGGTTTCACGCTATAGGGAATCGGAACGTTTTTGTAATCTAATTCTTCAAGATAGTTTAAATAAGCAAAATTACCTTCAAGAGTCCACCGGCTTTTTATAATATCGGCTACAAAGCTAAGGTTCGTCTGCGTCTGCAGTTTCTTCGTCAATGATTCACTTTCTCCATAGAGTACGCCAATAGTGCCAGCGGCAGTTTGGGTTAAGGTGCCATCCGGATTAAATACTTTTGCAAGAGGAGAACCACTTCCGTTTATATTTATTAATCCCCAAATATTCGAGTTGCGAAATGGATCAGAGTATTGGTAGCTGGAAAGCTCTGTATTACTTTTTACCAGTAACCAGGGAGTTACCTTTACTCCGCCGGTTATCCGCAAATTGTACCTGCTGTATTTGTCCTGCCGGATATTATACATGCCCGCCTGGTCGTAGTAACGGCCTGATACCCGGTAATTCAGCTTGTCATCACCACCTGCAACACTTAATGAATGATCCATTGACGGAATATTATCATTGTACAATACTTTATACCAATCTGTATTTCCGTAATATACATAGTTACCCGTACTGGGATTGATGGTGATATCGGGAAGCGCTCCGGGATGCTCAGAGCGATATTTCAATGAGTCCAGATAAGACGATGAAAACGGCAATCCACTGCTTCCGATAGAAGACGCAACAGAATTATAATCATACCAGGATGAATAACTTTCATTAAAGGATTTTGCCCAGGTATAACCATCAGTAACCAAATCAGGAGTTACGGTTTTCTGATTAATGGCATAGCTACCTGAATAAGTAATTTGTGGCTTGGATTTTTTGGGCGATTTGGTCGTAATGAGAACAACCCCAAATGATCCACGTGAACCATAAATGGCCGCAGAAGCAGCATCTTTTAAAACAGTCACGCTTTCTATATCATCCGGATTAAGATTAGCAGGATCACCCCACACTCCGTCAATCAAAACAAGAGCAGAACCTCCTGCTCCTATAGAGGTTAGTCCTCTTATATTCCATTCTGGACTTGTAGTAGGTTTACCATCTGAAAACCTGATGTTCAGATTCGGAATCACTCCCTGCAAGGCCCTTGACACATTTGGAACCGGCCGGTTTTCAAAATATTCACTCCCAACCTGGTCAACCGCACCTGTGAGATTCACTTTTTTCTCTTTGCCATATCCTACTATTACCACATCATCGAGAAGTTTGTTATCATTTTGTAACTGTACATTTATTACAGATCTGCCATTCACAGGTATTTCCTGTGGCAAATAACCGGTAATAGAAAAAACAAGAGTATCCTTACTGCTTGTGCTGGTAATCCTAAAATTACCCTCACTATCGGTGACGGCTCCAATTGGAGTTCCTTTCACGATGACATTCGCTCCAACAACGCGCTCTTGTGAATTGCTACTTACTGTTCCGGTGATGGTGTTTTGAGAATTCACATGGTGGGAAATAGAAAAAAGTACAAAAAATACCGGAATTATTTTCAGGTACTTAAGATCTTTCAAATAGAACTTCTTAGGTTTAGTTGACAGGAGATTTTTTCTCATAATGAAAAATTTAGTTTATCTTTTTGCAGGAAAATAATGTAATATGTCTTACATTTGTACGTCAAATATAGGACTTATTTAAGAAAAAAAAGAATTACTGCTTTTTTTTTAAATTTGTTCGCTTCAAAATAATACGACTCTTTCTTTTAACACTTCATACTGAATAAATTGATACAGCTTTCTAAATTAAAACCAATAGCAAACGAAACGCAGGTTGATAAAATTGAAAAAACTTTACAAGAGTACTTTGAATCAGCAAATCTTCAGCCGGGCGACTTATTGCCTAAAGAAACCGAGCTATCGAAAGCACTGGGCGTAAGCAGAACAGCGTTGAGAGAAGCGCTATCGCGTTTTAAAACCCTAGGACTGATTGAAAGCAGAAAGAACCGGGGAATGACGCTCACTTCTCCTGATCTGTTTTTAAACATGGAACGGATAATGTCTCCAAAGCTCCTGGGAGATCAGACCATGAATGATATTTTTGAATTGCGTTTGGTTTTGGAAATTGGAATCTGTGAACTATTATTCAAGCGAAAAAATCCGCAAAACCTGAAAGCCTTAAATTCAATTGTGGAAAAAGATGAAAAAGCGACGAGTATCAAGGAAAAATTAAAATATGATATTGAGTTTCATTCGATGTTATATGAAATATCAGGGAATGAAACCATGTTACGATTCCAGAAATTGCTCATACCGGTTTTTGATTTTGTATATCATAAATCGCAATTGGAAAAGCAAGTCATTTTAAAGAAGAATGAAGTGAGTCATCGTGATCTCTACAACTCCCTTATTAAGGAAAATCCGGATGAGTTCAGAACTAAAATGAAAAAACATCTTTCTCCTTATTTTCAATATATTTCCAACTGACCAGAAAGATTACAACCTTCGTTAGCTGATTTTAAATAATTTGATGAATAAAATTCGTCAGAAGTAATTTACTGGTCAACCGTTGTGAAATGCATTTCTAATGTTTAGCAAAGTAGCAATTTAAATAAGTTTCTTGCCGAAGTTAAGGCTACTAAAAGTTTTTCGTTTTTGCACCTTGGTATTTCCTGACCCTAATTCCTGATAATTATTTAACAAATAAGTAGGCTATAAAAGAAGAATATATCTGGCTTTAAACAGAAAATTAAACCTTTAAATGTAATTTAGACAAGTCATTGAGCAGTATATCCCCCATCAATAACCACCGCCTGGCCGGTAATCCCACGCGCTTTTTTACTTGAGAGAAACAAAGCATAATTTGCTATTTCTTCTACCATAAGTAATCTTTTTTGAGGAATCATTGGATAAATAACTTCATCTAAAACTTTGTCAATCGGAATATTTCTTTCCTTTGCCAATGCAGACAGCTGATTCCGCACCAGTTCGGTATCAACATAGCCAGGGCAAAGAGCATTAGCCGTAATGTTATACATTGCACCTTCAAGCGCCGTTACTTTTGTAAGTCCGATGATGCCATGCTTTGCGCTATTATAAGCTGCCTTACCAGCGAAGCCTACGAGGCCATTAATAGAAGCCATGTTTATAATTCTGCCAAATTTCTGACGCTTCATTATGGGGAGTACATGCTTGGTAGTGATAAAAGAGCCTACAAGCATCACCCTGATTAAAAGCTCAAATTTATCTGTCGGGAAATCTTCAATCGATGATACATACTGAAGACCGGCATTGTTAATTAAAACGTCAATACGACCATACTTCTTATATGTTTTACCCAATGCAGCTTTTATTTGACCTTCATTGGTTACATCACACTCCATACAGCATATTTTTAAATCCTTGCTTAATAATGAGCATTCAAAATTTTTAAGCTTTTTGGAATCCATATCGCTCATTATTACAACCTCACCATTTTTAGCAAATTGATTTGCTATTTCTAACCCAATCCCACTTGCCGCGCCTGTTATAAATACAACCTTAATTGATGTCATACTTGCTTATTAATTTAATTATATCTATTGAATCTGCCTTTTAATATTTTTAATAAATAAAAAATGAAAACAAATACACCCAATACCCCCACCCCTGTTAACGAAACTTGCGGATTCGTAATGAAAATGCTTATTGCTATAAATACATAAGCTGCAATAAAAACAACCGGTAATAAAGGATAAAGCTTCATTATAAAGATTCCGCTATTATTTAGGTATGCAGTTTTTTTCCGCATGATGAAAATGCTACCCGCAGACAGCGCCATTCCAAAGCAATCAAGAAAAATAGTAAAGCTTAAAATGGCATCAAATTCTTTTGCCCAAAAAATAATTAATACGCATAAAGCGGAAAAAACGCTTAAAGAAATCGTAAGTGACTCTGTTTTTGTATTTCTTTTTTTAAATGCCGGCGGTAATATTTTGTCATCACTCATTGCTGCCATCACTCTTGGATTACTCATCAGCAAAACGTTTACATAAGCCAATACACTTAAAAAAAGTAATCCGGAAAGAATCCGTTCTGCATTTACACCAAAAACTTTAGAAGCCATTATTGCCGCAATGTTTTTGGCAGATTTCAATTGCTCGAACCCAATCACTTTTACATAAGCATAATTGATTAGAAGGTATAAACTGATGATAACCGCTATTCCTGAAAATATGGCCCGGGGAATGTTTCTTTTAGGATTTTGCACTTCTTCACCAAAATTTATCGTTTGCTGGTAACCGCCATAGGTAAAACTTACTGCCACCAAGCCTATCCCAAAAGCTTTTATATATTCCTTAAACACCGGCTGCGCTTCTGAGGAGGAAGCTATTACCTGATGCGGCGATGCTTCAGCAAAAAATAAAGGTGCTATCAACAGGATCAATAAGCTGATCTTGATAACCGTTAATACATTTTGAGTCCGCGCGCTCATTTTCAATCCTAATAAATTAATTCCGTAAAAAATCAGAACTGAAGCTATTGCAATAATAATTTGTATCGTTTGAATGTGCCTTGCATTGCGGGGATCTAAGATCCAGTTTGGGTCCCGCAGCTCCGGCACAAAAACACCGGTAATATATTCCCCGCCTATTAATGCAACAGCCCCTAAAGATGCTGCATTTGAAACAATAATGATACAATTGACGGCAAACGCAATTGACGGATGGTAAGCGTAAGCAAATATTTTATAATAGCCGCCGGTAACCGGCATGCGGCTTCCTATTTCCGCATAAGTAAGGGCACCGCATAGTGCAATAAGACCTCCAACAATCCAGGCGATGAAAAATATTGCCGGACTGCTTACAGCATTTGCAACATTGGCAGGAGTCCGGAAAATACCCATGCCAATTACAAAACTGATTGTAATGATGGTAATGTCAAAGATGGTTAATTGCTTTGTTGGTTTCATTAAAGAAAAAATTCTAGCACTTATTTTTTACAATCTGTTGTTCTAAAATCTTTCTACTCCAAATGCGCTCATATCTATTTCAGGAGCTCTCCTTTCTACAAGATTACTGATTATCTTTCCGGTAGCCGTCCCCTGTGAAATTCCAAGCATGGCATGACCTCCCGCAATAAAAAGGTTATCAAAATCCTTAGCACCGCCAATGTAAGGCAATCCATCAGGTGTAACCGGGCGAAGGCCTGTCCATATTTTATCCTTTATAGGAAAATCAATTTTCAATCCCGGGTAAAATAGCTTTACAGAATGATAGATGTTATGCATCCTGTTGATTAAAGCTTTATGATTGAGACCACTAAACTCCATCGTGCCGCCAATACGAACAGCATTCTTCCAGGGAGTAATAGCACAATGTGCATCCATTAAAAGTGCAGGGTAGCGGATGGTTTTTTCCAGATGTTCGTACGTATAGCTGTACCCTTTTCCGGCCTCCAACAGCAGTCTGATTCCCAGTTTTTTTGCCAGTTGTGGCAGCCAGCTTCCTGTACTTAACAGAATAAAATCTGCTGAAAAAATCCCCCTATCTGTGATAACTGATTTTATTGTTTTCCTATTTTTTTCAATTCCGGTAACTTTTGTTTTGAGTTTAAAAGCGACTCCTTTTTTCTTTAAATAATTCTTCATTGCAATCATAAAATGTCCCGGATGGAGGTGAGCATCGCTTTTAAATAATAAGGCACCGTAAATATCAAGCTCCACATCGGGCTCTCTCCTTTGCAGTTCCTCCCGGTTTAGTCTTTCAACTTCAAGCCCTAGGTCTTCCTGTGCATCTGCCATTCTTAATTTTCGTTCGTACAACTTTTGGCTGCGATACATTTGCATGCACCCTATTTCCTCCATTTCAAAAACGTCGCCGATATCATCCCTTATTTGGTTTATCAATTTCCGGCTTAGGTTCAGTAAATTTTTTAAGTGCGGCGTATTTTTTTCGACGTTTTGTTGCGTGCTGCTTTTATAAAATCGAAAAGCCCAATTCAGAAAAGCCAGGTTCAGTCGCGGTTTTATGTAAACAGGGCTTGCCCTGTTTAATAATGATTTTAGTCCTTCAGCAATTGCAGCAGGTGAAGCCAGCGGAACAAAATCGCTCGGCGCCAGAAGTCCCATATTTCCAAACGAACAATTATCGGTAATTTCGCCATCATCTATTACCGTGATATCGTAATTTTTTTTTTGCAAATAATAGGCAGCAGAAAGGCCAATCACTCCCCCACCTACAATAATTACTTTTTCTTCTTTCATAAGACAAAAAAATTTTTCATCAACACTAAACGAAGAAATAATAAGCATTCTTCATTTTATTTCATCCAACAGGATGCAGTGCAAAATGTCGTACCAGCACATGGTAAGTGGCAGGTGCGGACACCGCCCACGGTCCGCTGCCTGGATTGGTATCTCCACCAACCGGCGACCTTTTGAAATACACCATCCAACATCATTCAATCTCTTTTTCAAATATTCGTGTATTTATACCCACTATCGCAAAGTATCGTTACTACATTTTCTGCTGACGCTGACGTTTCAAGATATTTTACTGCAGCCGTCACGTTGGCCCCCGAAGAATAACCGACATAAAGACTTTGCTCCGATGCCAGCCTCATGGTCATATCTTCTACTTCCTGGTCCCTTACCGTGATAATATCATCAACGATTTGGGCATCCCATCCTGTTGGTAAAAAGCCATAGCCCGTGCCCTGGATAATGTGTTTCGGATTGCTAACGACTCCTGTTTTTAAAAAAGAAGCGGTTTCCGGTTCAACGGCAATACATTTTATACTCTGATTTTTACTTTTCAGGTATTTTGATGTACCGATAAAAGTAGCGCCGCTTCCAAGAGAGGCAATGAAAACATTGACACTTTGCAAATCATTCCATAGCTCCGGGCCTGTCGTTTCAAAATGTGCTTTTATACCTGAACGACTGTGTAATTGGTCCACATAAAATGCATCTTTTTCCCCTGCAATTTCTTTTGCAATGTTTGCAGCAAACTCAATATCTTTCCCAGTGACCTTTCCAGGCTGTCCATCTACCTGGTCAGTTAATATAATTTCAGCTCCAAGCGCTTTTAAAATTTTTAGCCTCTCAGGACTGTTTCCCTTAGAGATTACCAGTATTAAAGGATTGCCAAACTGCCTGCAGGCAACTGCAAGGCCTGCTCCCATATTCCCACTAGTCATTTCGACCACATACTGCCCTTTCTTCAAGCGATTGGAACTATAAGCATCCTGGATTATTTGCCGCGCTGCCCTGTCTTTTACGCTGCCTCCGGGTTGCAGGTATTCCAGCTTTCCGTAAATTTTCCCGTTTCCACTATGTATTCTGTCTAAATAAACTAATGGCGTGTTTGATATTAAGTCTAATGTATTTTCTTTTATCATTCGTTTATTCTATTGATTAAATTATAATGACACTCAAGCTCTTATTTTGGTTGAATAGGAATTCGCTTTTTTACTTTAATTACTGCGGCCAGGAATATCGCATTTTCGGGCATAGGCGTAGTAGCAACTTTAATGTAATCCTGCTGTAACGCCTGGTAATTTTCTGATGCGTATAAATTCACTTCTTTTATTGTTTTGCCAAACCGCTTATTGACCCATTCAAAAGAAAAAAAAGTTATCGGATTTGTACTGTCAGAAGAACAATTGACGGCGTCTGATTCATAGCAATAGGCATTTTGCGCTGCGCCGGTATCGCCTTCTCTTTTATCCAGGTTTTTATCTTTACCGGCATTCCATTCCAGGATATTCACTCCATATTGAATGGGTACAATTTCCCTGAAACCGTCTTCATAAATTATTTCGTACCAGCCTAATAAATCGGCCGAATCGAAAGTGTTGGAAATGTTGAAATAGGCTTTTTGATTATTCGCAGGCAAAGCGCAGGATTGCAAAAATACCAGGCTGCTTACATCCTCGTGAACACCAATATTTTTCACCACATTTGGAAAAATACTTTGCTGCTGCCCTTTCGTTCCAACAGCTATCACTAAATTAGCCGCGTCCACTAACTGAAAAATCTTTTTGCCATTTTTTATTGTTCCCGATTTTACCGCGCTCAAATTAATATCGTATGCCTTTGAATCTCTAGACAAATTAAATTGAGAGGAAATATCAATTGCTTCAATAGAATCGCCGTTTTCACTTGGAATTCTAGCACCATGAAGATTAGCGCGGATAGAGGGTACCAATTCCCATACTATTGGAGGTAGCTCTTCCAATCGAATTGTATGAGGAGACCACAGCAAATTGGCACAGCCAAGGAAATCCAATAACAGATCTTTTCCAAAATTAAACTCATTGGTAGCTGCCCAGGAAGAAGGTGCGCCTCCCGCAAGGCCAATTTTTTTGATCCTCTGATCCCAGTTGCTGATATTCGGAGTAAAATTCCCAAATACCTGTTTAAACCCAAAGTTGTTTAACTCATTTTCTTTTTTTTCATCTCCCCAAAACCAATTAAAAATTAAAATGTCTTTAGGGATGGCATTTTTTACTACAGATAGCCGAAGGCCTCCTGGTGCTTTATACTTATAACCCGTAGAAGAAGTCATTTCCTGAGGCCCTTTTCCTCTTACACTTTCCAACAAATAATCGCCCCACATGCCAATTTTAATTCCCCGTTTTGAAAAATAATCATGCAGTTTATTTACATCTTTAGCAAACAATTCAGAATAATCTTTACCTCTGCAAAGCGGGCAAACA
>JBQCFI010000294.1:0-11236 GCA_051959325.1 Ginsengibacter sp.
CGGCCCCGGGAAAGCAAATTATACCGCGCTAAATGATGGCAATGCGAATGGAAGAGTTTTTCAATTCATAGCGCCGGTAAATGGCGTAAAACAAGGCGATTGGGAGCCGGTAATTTTATTGATACCACCGAAAAAACATGACTTAATAACCGCCGCTGCTCAATATTTTTTCAATGAAAATTCTTCTCTAAAAGCGGAAGTTGCCATGAGTAATTATGATGTAAATACTTTTTCTGCAATTGATAAACAAGATAATAAAGGCACGGCTGCAAAAGTGAATTATGTGATGCAACAAAAAGTTTTTGCCAATATAAAACCGGGAATCGTTTTGCAAACGGATGTTGGTTACGAATATGTACAGGATAGATTTAAACCTTTGGAAACGTTGCGCAACGTGGAGTTTAACCGGGATTGGAGTTTGCCTTTTGATGCGCCTGCTGCAACAGAAAATTTAATAAACGCTTCGTTACAAATAAAGGATTTGCAGAATAATTTTTTGAAATACCAATTTACGAATTACAACAGAAGTGATGATTACAATGGGGTTCGGAACTCCGTTGAAAATCGTATGGAAATAAAAGGATGGCATTTTAATAATCAATTTTACATAACCAATATCAACAGTGCGATTCAAACCGGCGCTTATATCCGCCCTTCGATTGATTTGTACAAAACGTTTTCTTCATTAAAAGATTTAAAAATTGGCGCTGGTTATTCTTCTGAAAATAATCAACAACTCGATAAAAGATCAGACACTTTGATGCCAATCAGTTTTGCGTTTAACACATGGGAGGTTTATTTAAAATCTTCGGAAAGAAAATTGAACAAATGGGGAATAACTTATTCTGAAAGAGAAAATAAAATTCCTTTTCAGAAAGGATTGATTTCTCAGGATAAAAGCCGGAATATTAATCTGATGACTGAACTGATGAACAACGAACATCAGCAATTCCGGTTGAATGTGACTTACCGAAAACTGGATGTAATCAACAAAGGATATTCTAACGAACAAAGTGATGAAAGCCTTTTGGGACGTGCCGAATATGCAGTGAACGAATGGAAAGGTTTTTTGCAGGGAAATGTGTTGTATGAACTTGGCTCGGGCCAGGAACAGAAGCGCGAGTATACTTATATTGAAGTTCCGGCCGGACAAGGTTATTATACCTGGAACGATTATAACAAAGATGGCATTCCGCAACTGAATGAGTTTGAAGTAGCAATTTATGGCGACCAAAAAAAATGGATTCGTGTTTTGACTCCAACAAACGAATATGTAAAGGCAAATTACATCCAGTTCAATTACAATTTTAGTCTCAATCCTGATTTGATTATCGCAAGAAATACAACAAAGAATTTTTTGAAATTTATAAAAAAATTCAGCACCACTTCATCTTTGCAAGTCAATAAAAAAGATATTTCAAATGGCGGTTTTGAATTCAATCCTTTCAGTAAAAAGTTAGCGGATAGTTCATTAATAACGTTGACTTCTTTTTTGAGTAATACCATTTATTTTAACCGAAAAAATTCTGTTTGGGGAATAGACCTGACACATCGGATGAACAATTCGAAATCACTGTTGAATTATGGTTTTGAAAGTAATTCTCTGCGCGATTTAACGTTAAAAGGAAGATGGAATCTAAACCGTTCTATAGCTACTACTTTTACCAATAAATACGTGCGCAATCAATTAATAACGCCGTCATTTACCAACAGAAATTACCTGGTAGATGAGGTTGCAGCAGAGCCGTCGGTGAGTTACATTTATAAAAGTGATTTTCGAGTAAGCCTTATCTATACTTACGATACCAAGAAAAACAGAACCGGCGAATTTGAAAAAGCAATCAATAATCAGCTTGCTGCGGAAGTAAAATACAACGTACTTTCCAACGGCACCATCAATGGAAGATTTTCATTTAATAATATCAGTTTTACCGGCGATGCAAACAGCACGGTTGGGTATATTTTGTTAGACGGATTATTGCCGGGAAAAAATTATCTATGGAATCTTGAATTGACAAAAAGATTGGCAGGAAATATCGAATTGAATCTGCAATATGAAGGCAGAAAACCGGGTAGCAATGCTGTGATTCATACAGGGAGAGTTTCATTGAGGGCGCTTTTTTAAATGGAGTTGAAGGTTGCTATAGTCCATAAAAATTGATATTTAATATTCCTTTTCCCCTTGATAGGAATATTTTGATTCAATATCAGCAAATAAACAAATATAATTAATTTATATCCGCTCCTCAATCAAAACATTCGATATTCCCCAAAAAAAAACCCCTATTCAGGGGATTTTCTTGCAGTTCGTTTCGGTAATGCGTTTAAAAAATTCAGATTGCTTTTCTAAATATATCAAGCTCCTTCCTGCTTATAGAACTTCGCTAAAAGGGCTTTATTCATTAAGACAATATTGTTTTCAAAAACGCTGCTTTTAAATATTTATTTTATAGAAAATAAATAAAAATATTGCTTTTTCGAATATTATTTATGCACGCCGTTAGGGCATCGGCGTTTCTGGCTTAAAAAATAATTATTTTTCTTCGCTTAAATTGCAGGTTTAAATAATTATGATATCGATTGCGAAAAAAGAATTACACCAGTTTTTTAGCAGCCTTACAGGTTACATTACCATTGTTTTATTTCTGGTAATCAATGCTTTGTACCTTTTTGTTTTAAAAGACAGTAATATTTTTGATTTTGGGTATGCTACACTGGTTTCCTTTTTTGAATTTGCGCCGTGGATTTTTATTTTTCTCATTCCGGCACTTTCCATGCGCAGCTTTGCAGATGAATTTAAATCAGGCACTTTTGAAACATTGCAAACGAGGCCGCTTACACAATGGCAAATTGTTTTAGGAAAGTATGTTGCGATTTTGCTCGTTATTATTATTGCTTTGATTCCGACGTTACTTTACGTAGTTACCATTCATTCTTTATCATCAACAGGCGGAATTGACGGTGGGGCAATAACAGGTTCATACATTGGATTATTTTTTTTAGCCGCTGTTTTTGCCGCAATAAGCATATGGTGCTCGAGTCTTACTTCCAACGCGGTTATCGCCTTTTTACTTAGCGCATTTGCATGCATTATATTATACTTTGGTTTCACTGCTATCAGCAAATTGCCAGTGTTTACAGGTAATGCCGATTATTATATCGAAATGCTTGGAATCGATTTCCATTATCAAAGCATTAGCCGGGGAGTAGTGGATACGCGTGATCTTATATATTTTCTCAGCGTTATTTTTCTTTTTCTTTTTGCCACACAAAAAAAATTAAACAAAAAATAAGCCGCATCGAAAAATGAAATTTTCTTCAAATAAAAAAGGATGGTGGCTTATAATTATTGTGGCAGTTGTGCTGATCAATTATCTCGCTTCTGTTTTTCATCAACGTATTGATCTTACCAACGAAAAAAGATTTACGATCTCAACTCCTGTCAAAAAAATCCTGAAAAATATTGACGAAAAAATGGAAATCAATATTTTCTTACGAGGAGATATTCCTGCCGGATTTAAAAAATTGTCTCTTTCTGCTCAAGATCTTTTGCAGGAATTTAAAGAATATTCTAACGGTAATATTCATTACAACGTTATTTCGGCCGACGAAAAAATCCCTGGAACTGATAGAACTTATGCAGACACACTTTCTTCATTAGGAGTCGTTCCCATTAATTTAAAAGTGCAGTTAAAAGAAGGAGAACAATCGCAATATATTTATCCCGCGGCAATTGTAAATTATCAAAATAAATTACAACCGGTGAATTTATATTCTGGTTCCAATACTTTTATTACAGCGCCGGAACTCAACAGTGCAGAGGCTTTGCTTGAATTCAACTTTGCGAATGCAATAGCGAAGATTATTGAAAACAAGAAACCAATGGTTGCTTATGCTGTTGGAAATGGAGAACCGACCGGCCCAAATACTTATGACCTGGTTGAAAATGTTTTGAAAAAGAATTACAATTTGTTCATGATGGATTTGGAAAAAGAACCGGTAATTCCGGATACTTTTAAACTACTGATGATTGTAAAACCGACGCTTGAATTTACGGATGCCGAAAAATTAAAAATAGATCAGTATGTGATGCACGGAGGAAAATTGCTTTGTTTCATAGATCGGTTGAATGCGGAAGCGGATAGCTTGCAAATGAAAAATGAAGTGATTGCTTATGATCGCAATCTGAATCTTCAGGATTTGTTCTTTAAATATGGAGTACGGATTAATCCTGATCTTTTAATGGATTTGCAATGTGATTTTTTACCTTTCAGTGTTAATGGTAAAGATCAGTTTGAATTTTTACATTGGAATTATTTTCCCTTATTTGAATCCAAACAAAACAGCGTGATCAATAAAAATTTGGGTTTGGTTGAAGGAAAATTTGTGAACACCATTGATACTGTAAGCGCGCCGGGAATTAGAAAAACTATTTTGTTAAGTTCGTCTCCAAATTCAAGAACGATTGAAACTCCGGCATTGATCAGTGGCGCAGAAAACCGAAACGCTCCTGTTGATGCGGCTTTCAATAAAAAAAATTTGATTGCTGGTGTTTTACTGGAAGGAAAATTCACTTCTTTGTATAAAAATCGCGTAAGCCGCGATGAAATAGATTCTTTAAGTTTTTATGGCACGCCGTTTCAAACTGCAAATATAAAAGACAACAAAATGATCATTGTTTCAGACGGCGATATTGTTTTAAATGGTGTTTATAAAGGACAACTTTTGCCAATGGGCGTTAATTCTTATACCGTTGGAACGCAGTATGAATACCAGTTTGCAAACCGGCAATTTGTTGAAAATTGCCTGGAATATCTTGTAAACAATGAAGGCCTGAGCGAGGCAAAATCAAAAGATTATAAGCTTCGTTTATTGGATCCTAAAAAAACAAGTCAACAAAGAGGTTTCTGGGAAATGTTAAATTTATTGCTTCCGGTATTTCTTATGGTGATTTTTGGATCGATATATCAATGGACGAGGAAAAGAAGATATACCAAACCTGTTGTTTAACATAAGAACTTTTGTCAACAAAGGAAGAAATAATACCGGATCTTTGTTTTCAAAAAATAAAATAAGAATCGGTAGTATTTCTTCATTTGCTGCAAGAAATTTAAAGTAATTTTTTACTTCTTTTTCAAACCATTTTGATAGAACCAATAATAGGAATTCTGATTATTTCTTCTTCTACTGTTCAAATGCTTTTATAATTTTCATAGGTGAATCAGCCAGTATATTCATAATTGCTTATTTTTCAGTTTTTAATGAATTTTTTAACAACAGCAATGACAACAACTGAATGGAGTTATTTGATTTTTGGAATCGTTTTGCTGATTGCCATAATTTTTGATCTTGGGTTATTAAGCAAAAAATCTCATTCGATTTCAATCAGGCAGGCGTTTTATCAAACCATGTTTTGGGTTGGATTGGGTTTGGGTTTTTTTGTTTTTGTTTGGTTCGAAGATGGTCAAACAATTGCGCTTGAATACATCAGTGCTTACCTGATGGAATGGGGACTTAGCATTGATAATATCTTTGTATTCATCCTGATATTCTCATATTTTCGGATTCCCGAAAGGCACGCCAACCGCGTTTTACTTTTGGGTATTTTGTTGGCCATTGTCCTACGCGTTATTTTTATAACGGTTGGTCTCGCATTGATACACCGGTTTTATTGGATTTTATACATATTTGGAGCCTTCCTTGTTTATACTGGTTTCAAAATGTTTTTTGTAAAAACGGAAGAAGAGTTTGACCCTCAACAAAATGCTGTTTATAAAATTTTAAAAAAAATACTTCCGCTTTCGCATGACAGCAGCAGCGGAAAATTTACACAGAAAATAAACGGCAAAACGCACTATACAATGCTTTTTGTAGTGATGATCATGCTGGCCGCCACTGACATTGTTTTTGCACTCGATTCAATACCAGCAGTGTTTTCTATTACCCAAAACAGGATGGTTGTTTATACTTCAAATATCTTTGCAGTTTTGGGTTTACGCTCGCTCTTTTTTTTATTAAGAAGTGCTGTAGAAAAATTCAAATACCTGAAAGAAGGAATTGCGATTGTGCTGGTTTTTATTGGCGTAAAAATGTTGATTTCTTACTTTGGAATACATTTGGATATTTCGGTTTCCTTGTTGGTAATCGTTGTTTGCCTTGGAGGATCAATCGCGTTTTCTATTTATAAAAATAACCTTGAACAGAAAAGAATCAATCAAAATAATTGAATGTAAGTATTGACTATACTATCAAAGAAATTGCAGCAATTTGTAACGGAAGGTGGATGAATAAAAATTCCTCCGTTGATGATCCGTCCTACCTTTCTCTGGATAGCCGCAAGATTTCTTTTCCTGAAAGCACTGTTTTTTTTGCTATCAGAAATCAGCATCAAAATGCAAATTTATTTGTTGAAAATTTGTATGCAAAAGGCGTTAGAAATTTTGTAACTGATGAAGAAAATGATGTGCTAAAAAAAATTTCATTAGCAAATGTTATTTTGGTAAATGATACTGTTTCAGCCCTCCAAAAATTAGCGATTGACCATAGAAATAAATTTTTAAAACAAAATTTACCTGTAGTTGGTATTACCGGTAGTAACGGCAAAACGATCGTAAAAGAATGGCTCAATCAGCTTTTGGAAAATGAGTATTCCATTGTAAGAAGTCCGAAGAGTTTTAATTCACAAATCGGTGTTCCATTGAGTGTATTGAATATTCATGCGGATAATGATTTAGCCATTTTTGAAGCGGGCATTTCCCAGCCGGGAGAAATGGAAAATCTGGAGAAAAATATAAAACCAACAATCGGAATTTTTACAAACATTGGAAATGCCCACGATGAAGGATTTAAAAGCCGGAAAGAAAAAATAGAAGAAAAACTGATTTTATTTAAACATGCAAAGCATCTGGTGTTTTGTGCTGATGATAAATTTTTATGGAAGGAAATAAAATTACATCAAAAGAAAAATAAGGGAGTACAGTTGTTTTCGTGGGGAGCGAAAAGCGGCCGAACCTTACAAATCAAAGAGGTTAAAAAAAACATATCTTCAAGTACAATTGAAACGGCTTATGAAGGCAAAAAAGTAACGATTGAAATCCCTTTTATCGATGAAGCGTCGGTTCAAAACGCGATTCATTGCCTGTGTGTTTTGTGTATTTTAAAGAAAAATAACAAAGAAATTCTCGATCGCTTTCGGTCGTTATATGCAATAGCGATGCGTCTTGAGATGAAAGAAGGTATTAATCAGTGCAGCATTATTAATGACAGCTATAGTAATGATTTGTATTCACTGGGCATTGCGCTTGATTTTTTAAATCAGCAAAAACAACATAAGACGCATACTTTAATTCTTTCTGACATTTTACAATCAGGAATGGAGCCACAGAAATTATATTCACAGGTTTCGGCCTTATTGCAACAAAAAAATGTCGATTGTTTTGTGGGAATTGGCCCTGATATTTTTTCCAGGAAAGAACAATTTTCTTCAATAAAAAACAAATCGTTTTTTCGATCGACGGAAGAATTTTTAGACAATTTATTTCTTTCCGAGTTCAGCAATGAAACGATTTTAATAAAAGGCGCCCGTTCATTTGAGTTTGAAAAGATCACCCATTTATTAGAACAAAAAGTGCATCAGACAGTACTGAGTATTAATTTGAATTCGATTGTCTATAATTTAAAAAAATACAAAGAGAAATTAGAGCCACAAACAAAGATCATGGCGATGGTAAAGGCTTTTAGTTATGGCAGCGGAAGTTATGAGATCGCGTCAGTGTTGGAATTTAATAAAGTAGATTACCTGGCTGTTGCTTATGCCGATGAAGGAGTGGAACTTCGCAAAGCCGGAATTACTTTGCCAATCATGGTAATGAATATTGATAATAGCACCTTCGATTCTAATTTGAATTATAACCTGGAACCTGAAATATTTTCTTTTGCTTTGTTGAATGATTTTACCGCGTTTTTAAAGAAATCGGAAGTAGAAGATTACCCGATTCATTTAAAAATTGATACCGGTATGCACCGGCTTGGTTTTATGGAGAACGAAATCGATTTGCTCTGTAAAAAGATTGCCAGTAATCATTCTATAAAAGTAAAAAGTGTATTCTCACATCTTGCTGCCAGTGAAGATCCAAAACAAGATGACTTTACTTCACTTCAATTTTCCGTTTTTAATAACTGCTGTTCGAAAATTGAAAAAACGCTTGGTTATTCTTTTCTAAAACACATTGACAATACTTCCGGGATCAGCAGGCATCCGGAGCTACAAATGGATATGGTGAGGCTTGGAATTGGGCTTTATGGAATTGATGCAAACGTTGAAATGCAAAAACAATTAAGAAATGTTTCTACTTTAGCCAGCACCATTTCACAAATTAAAAAAATAGCTGCCGGTGAAACAGTTGGTTATGGAAGAATGGGAAAAGTGGAAAAGGATAGCACCATTGCCATTGTTCGAATCGGCTATGCTGATGGATATTCAAGGTCATTAGGAAACGGCAAAGGGAAAATGCTGGTAAAAAATAAACTTGTTCCGGTAATTGGAAATGTGTGTATGGATATGACAATGCTCGATGTGTCTTCAGTAAAAAATTTAAAAGAAGGCGATGAAGTAATCGTCTTCGGCGAAGATCTCAACTTACAAATGCTCAGCTCCTGGGCAAAAACGATTCCTTACGAGATAATGACCGGAATTTCTTCGAGAGTGAAGAGAATATATTATGAGGAATGATGAAGTGATTCTTCATAAAGTTTAAACAATTCCCATAAGGAGAATTTGGTGTTATTAAATCAAAAGAAGCGAAAAAAAGACTGCTTGAATAATATTTCGATAAAATCATCGTTATCTAAATTCTGAAAGGATTTCACTGCTAACCGGAATCCCCGCTCAGATACATTTACACTTAACCTATGAATCTGGTGTAAAGGTATTTTAATCCAATAATCCAAGTAGCAACGATTATGCTAAACAGAATTCCTATGAAAACCCTGCTCGTATTGGCTTTAGTTATCTTTAGCTTTACGGCAAATGCAACTATATATTATATTTCAAGTAGTGGCAATGATTCAAATAATGGAACATCTACAAACGCTCCATGGCGAACACTTGACAAAGTTAATTCCAAAATATTTTCCCCAGGAGACAATATCTTGTTCAATCGTGGTGATCTATTTTATGGTACACTGACAATTAATCAATCTGGAACTTCCGGTAATCCAATAACCTTTGGCGCTTATGGGGTAGGAAATAATCCTGTTATAACAGGATTTACAAGTGTAACAAATTGGATAAATCTTGGAGGTAACATTTGGGAAAGTGAAAGCGCTGTTTCCACTCTTTCAACTTGTAATATCTTACTAATAAACGGAATGAATACACCTATGGGAAGATATCCGAATAATGGATGGTTAACTTATCAATCATCAACTTCATCTTCACTTAATTCATCTTCTTTAAATGGAGCGACAACAAATTGGTCCGGAGCCGAAGCTGTAATTAAAAAAGAAAGATGGATTATAGATAGAAATGTGATTACAACTGCATCAGGAACAACGATTAATTATGTGCCGGGTGCATATAGCGGCCATGCAGGCTGGGGCTTTTTTATTCAAAATGATGCAAGAACTTTAGATACCCAAAATGAGTGGTACTATAATCCTTCAACAAAAAAAATTAGAATCTATAGTAACTTACAACCCTCTGGGATACAACTTTCTACTCTTGCAAATGTGCTTTATGGAGTAAATAAAAATTATATACGGATTGATTCGATGTCATTTACTGGAGCAAACACTGATGCTTTTTATTTAGGTAATGTCGGCAACTGGACTATTCAAAATTGCACATTCGACTTTAATTACAATGGTATAAAAGGTTATCAGTATGGTGGAAGTTCATCAAATCTTCTTATTAGTAATTGCTTAGTCAATCATTCAAATAATAATGCAATTAGTTTAAGTCCTGAGTTTGCTGGTGCGATAATTTCTAATAATGTAATTAAAAATTCAGGTTTATTGTTGGGAATGAGTGGCAGCGGCGACGGACAGGCAGAAGCATTAAATGTTACTGGAAGTAATTATTTGATTCAATACAATGAAGTAGATAGTTGTGGTTATGTTGGTATTGGTTTTAATGGAGGTGGAGTACAATGTAAAAATAATTATGTTAATTATTTCTGTAGTATTAAAGATGATGGAGGTGGAATATATACAGGCAACCCTCAAAATGGAGTAGTAATATCAAATAATATCATTAACAATGGGATTGGGGCAGATGATGGTACAGGTTTTACAAATAACGGAAAAGCATCCGGAATATACATGGATGATAATGCAAGCGGGATGAGAGTATTAAATAATTCTATTAGCAATATAATCTATGCAGGAATATTTATTCATAATGGCAATAATATAGAGGTAAGGGAGAACACAACTTATAATTGTGCAATAGGTTTTTTGGTTGATAATGATACACAAAATAGTTTTACTACTAGCATTATCTCAAAAAAAAATATATTTTGTGCTAATACTACGGGGACTCAATTTTCGCCTCAAGAACAAAAATGTATCTCCTTCAAAACAGCGCACACAAGTGGAAGTGATATTGCTAGGTTTGGCAATGTGGATAGCAACTATTATGCGCGGCCCATACAGACAAATGGCTCTATTTGGGCTTCCGTTTATGGCGTTGCAGACAGTTATTATAATCTTTCTCAGTGGCAGTCTGCTTATGGATTTGATATAAATTCGGCTGTTTCTCCAAAAACAATCACTGACCTAAATGATTTAAGATTTGTTTACAATTCAACAAACTTCTCCAGAACAATTTCACTTGACGCTAATTATATTGATGTAACTTCAAAAGTATACAATGGTATTATAACATTGGCACCATATACATCGGCAGTGTTGGTAAGAAATGGAAATCTAATAAAAAATCAACCACCGACCGCTACAGCCGGTTCAAGCCAAACCATTACCCTTCCAACAAATATTGTTACTTTAAACGGAAGCGGGAATGATTCAGATGGAACGATTTCATCTTATCAGTGGACGAAAGTTTTGGGTCCGTCTTCTTATACAATTAGTAATGCAAGTTCAGCAACTACTTCAGTAAAAGGACTTATCGCAGGAATTTATGTTTTTAAATTAACAGTAACAGATGATAAAGGAGCAACAGCAGCAGACAGCGTTACCATTACTGTAAATCCAGCTGCAAATATTCCACCGACCGCTA
>JBQCFI010000295.1:0-5317 GCA_051959325.1 Ginsengibacter sp.
AATTGATCTGGTCTAAAACATATAACGGTAATGCATACACGCAAATGCCGGTAGATTTGTCTGGAGCATCGCCAGGCGTGTATATTATTAAACTTCAATACACACACAGAACGGTGGTGCAGAAAATTGTGAAGGAATAATTATTTGGCTAAAAAGGATTTCAGGTTTTTTGTTTGTTTGTTGAGATGTGGTATTTTAAGCTTGGGCAAGGCGGTGCTACTGAGGTAAATATGGCTATAACCTATTCTAAATTACTTGCCCTTTCAGAACTATGTAGAAACGAAATATAAATTGCCGTATTTCTTCATTGACTGCGTCAAATTAATTTTGCTACTTTATACCTGCTACTTTATAATGGCGACTTAGGACCTGGTACTTTCTTGGATGTAATTCTATAATTTTGCTACATGCAAAAGCCAAATAAAGAAGAAGAATTAATTGCAGAAATTAATGCATTACCCGAAGGAAAAAATTTTAAAAAAATCGCTGAAAAAGTAATTGCAGATAAAAGAATAACTGATGAAGAAGGCGTCCTTCTTTTTGACAAAGCGAGTCTTGGATTAACGGCTATATTAGCAAATTATATCCGGGAGAAAAAACACGGCGATAAAACTTTTTTCAATAGAAACTTTCACATTGAGCCGACAAACGTTTGTGTGTTTTCGTGCAAATTTTGTTCATACTCGCGCTTGTATGCACATCGTGATGAAGGTTGGGCATTGTCGAAAGAACAGATGATGGATATTGTAAAAAGTTACGACGGGATACCGGTTACCGAAGTTCATATTGTAGGAGGCGTTCATCCAAAATTGAATCTTGATTTTTTCTGTGATTTTATTTCCCAGATAAAGCAACATCGTCCGGAATTGCATGTAAAAGGATTCACCGCGGTAGAACTGGATTACATGTTTAGAAAAGCAAAACTTTCTATAAAAGATGGAATGAAAAAATTGCATGATGCAGGTTTACAATCCATGCCAGGTGGCGGTGCAGAGATATTTGATCCCGAAATCAGAAAGCAAATTTGTGAAGACAAAGTAGATGCCGAAGGATGGCTCAAAATTCATGAAGAGGCACATTTATTGGGAATGCATACAAATGCTACCATGCTATACGGCCATATCGAAAATTATGAACACCGGATCGATCACATGAGCCGTTTAAGAAATTTGCAGGATAAAACGAACGGTTTTAATACATTCATTCCATTAAAATTCCGCAACAAAAATAATGACATGAGCAACGTGCCTGAATCATCGATTATTGAAGACATGAAGATGTATGCAGTCGCCAGAATTTACATGGATAACTTCCCGCATTTAAAAGCATACTGGCCAATGCTGGGCCGTCAAAACGCGCAACTTTCGCTGTCTTTCGGTGTAGATGATATTGATGGGACGATCGATGATTCTACGAAAATTTATTCAATGGCCGGCAGTGAAGAACAATCGCCAAAAATGAGCACTGATGAATTGGTTATGCTGATTTCACAAGCTGGCCGCAAAGCTGTCGAAAGAGATACTTTGTATAATGAGGTGGTTCAATTTTAAATTTCTCTTTAAACATCAGACCGAAATTATTTGTGCATTTGTAACTATCAATTTACACGGGTGAATCAAAAGGAATAATCAGTACAACTCCATCCGATCAAATGGGAATGAAAACTTATCTTTGAAAATCACAAATTTTTAAAGTCGCAGTAAAGCAACAAAAAACAGCAAATTCATTTTCATTCTTAACTAATTACGTTTTAAATGGCACAAGACTTATTTCAATCTCCGGATTATTTTAATGTGGATGAATTATTAACGGATGAACAAAAACTGATCAGGGAAAGTGTAAGAAATTATGTAAAAAAAGAAATTTCTCCCATCATTGAAGATTATGCACAGAAGGCAGAATTTCCGCAACAAATTATAAAACAGCTGGGAGATTTAGGATGTTTTGGCCCGACAATTCCTGTTGAATATGGCGGCGGTGGATTGGATTATATTTCCTATGGATTGATGATGCAGGAGTTGGAACGCGGTGATAGCGGTGTTCGCAGCACGGCCAGTGTGCAAGGTTCGTTAGTGATGTTTCCGATTTTTCAATATGGAAGTGAGGAACAAAGAAAAAAATATTTACCAAAATTAGCGAGTGGCGAATGGCTTGGATGTTTTGGATTGACAGAGCCGGATCATGGAAGCGATCCTGCAGGAATGTTGAGTAATTATAAAGACACCGGCGATCATGTTATTTTAAATGGAAGCAAAATGTGGATCAGCAATGCGCCTTATGCGCAAGTGGCCGTGGTGTGGGCAAAGGATGAAGCGGGAGAAATTCATGGATTGATTGTAGAACGCGGAATGGAAGGATTTTCAACTCCACCAACGCATGGGAAATGGAGTTTGCGAGCTAGCACCACAGGCGAGTTGGTTTTTGACAACGTAAAAGTTCCGAAAGAAAATATTTTACCAAATGTAAAAGGATTGAAAGGTCCGTTGAGTTGCCTTACAAAAGCTCGTTATGGAATCGCCTGGGGAGCAGTCGGCGCGGCGATGGATTGTTATGATACCGCATTGAGATATTCTAAAGAAAGAATTCAATTTGATAAACCAATTGGCGGGTTTCAATTGCAGCAAAAAAAACTTGCAGAAATGATCACCGAAATTACCAAGGCTCAATTGCTCAACTGGCGCTTGGGAACATTGATGAACGAAGGAAAAGCAACGCCGCAACAGGTAAGTATGGCGAAAAGAAATGCTTGCGAGATTGCCACAAACATTGCCCGTGAAGCGCGGCAAATGCTTGGCGGTATGGGAATTACAGGCGAATATCCTGTAATGCGCCATATGATGAACCTTGAAAGTGTGATCACTTATGAAGGAACTCATGATGTGCATCTTTTGATAACCGGAATGGATGTAACAGGAATGAATGCGTTTAAATAATTTTTGTAAATTGCTTACAGTAAAGATTAAAAAATGGAGTATCAGCTGTATAAAAATATTATTTCCAACCCAGATATTTGTAATGGTAAGCCGACAATAAAGGGAACACGAATTACAGTTCAATCAGTAATGAGTTTTATTTTGGCAGGAGATGATGATGAAACAGTCTTGGAAGGATACCCAAGAATGACTCAAGAAGATCTGCAGGCTTGTAAAGAATTTACTTCGATGCTTTTTGAAAAGCCTACCCTGATAAAACCAATTAAGCAAATTGCATAAATGATTAAATACCTCATTGATGAAAATTTGCCATTATTTTTTCCAGTGAAAAAAAGTGAGGAATTTATTCATGTTTCGCAACTCGCTTTTGTAGATTTGGATTCTGACATTTGGGAATATGCTTTAAAAAACAGACTTGTCATTATAACAAAAGATTCTGACTTTTATTATAGATGCCTTTCATCCAAAGAATACCCAAAAGTAATATGGATCCGCACCGGGAATTTAAAAAGGAAGCAGTTTATTTCGTTCATTCAAGCAACCTAGCAAGATGTTGAAGAAATACTTTTTTATAGTTCGTTTATAATTATTAATGAAGATACAATAGAAGGATTTTGAATCAAAACATTTTTTTAATCGGTTTTATGGGCAGCGGCAAGTCGCATTGGGGCCATATTTGGGCGCTTGAGCATGGTTATACTTTTTATGATCTGGACACAGAGATTGAAAAAGCATTTGAACTTAGTGTAGAAGAAATTTTTGAAAAACATGGGGAAGAAAAATTTCGTGAATTGGAAAGGTATCATCTTCGCAAATTTGAAAAGAAAAAGAAATATTTGCTTTCTTGCGGCGGTGGCACACCTTGTTTTTTTGACAATTTAGAATGGATGAAGGAACACGGTGAAATTATTTATTTAAAAGCTTCCCCGGAATATATCCTGGATCGTGTGATGGATGAAACGACAAAAAGGCCATTATTGAAAGAAGTAAATCCGGCTGAATTATTATTTTTTATTCAGAAAAAATTAAAGGAACGCGAACCGGTTTATTTAAAAGCAAATCATATCCTCGAAGTAGAAAAACTGCAAAATGATTCTTTAAATTTCATTAAAGAAAACAATAAAAAAAACGAACTAATTAAACCTGCAGAAGTTGATAAACAGCATTCTAAATAAAAGAAAAAATTAAAAAACAATCAAACAGAAAAAGAGAATAAAACTTCTTTTGCTGAAGAAAAATCAAAGAAAGAATCTAAATAAAATTTCGATGCATAAAGGATATTTAAAAACTGCTGCAATATTGGGAGCACTTTCCGTTGCAATCGGTGCTTTCGCCGCACACACTTTAAAAGGCACGATTTCAAACTATGCTTTGGAAATTTTTGAAACAGCTGTTAAATACCAATTTTACCATGTATTTGCGTTGCTTGCTGTCGGAATAGTTTATAAAGAGTTTCCAAATAAATTTCTTAACTGGTCAGGCAAACTATTTATCGGAGGAATCATCTTATTTTCCGGCTCTTTGTATGTTCTTGCAGCAATAAAAGCCGCTGTGCTTCCCGGTTACAATTGGATAGGAGCGATCACACCTTTCGGTGGTTTGTGTTTTATTCTTGGTTGGATTTTTTTATTTGTTGGAATTTCGAGAAAAGCAACGTTCTGACTTGGTGAATATCAAATTTTTTAATAACACGATTAACTTCCTTTCAAAATAAGAATTTCCATTATTTCTTTGTTTATTAACTTTTAAATTGATGATTCAATCGAAATCATTGAAACTTTTTAAAGATTAAACGAATCAAAAAACGATTCTAAAAATCAATGCTGCGCAGCAATTTAACAATTAAACAATTTAACTCTTTCTCTATCTTTGCTATCAATGGCAACTAACCGAAAAAAAACTAAAAAAACAAAATCTGCAGATCCTTCTAAAATGAATCCGGATAAAGTGGAAAAAATAGAAGTGAAAAAATTGATTCATGACGAGCGCTCGCATAAAATTGCGGGAACCGTTTTGATCCTGATCTCTTTTTTACTTTTTATTGCTTTCACTTCTTATTTATTTACCTGGCAGCAGGATCAATCAAAGGTTTTGCAAGGCGCAAAAATTTTATTGCCAAGCCATGACCAGGTAATGGCAAATTCTTTGGGAACTGCCGGCGCTTATTTTTCAGATTTGTTTTTCCGTTCCGGTTTTGGAATTGCCTCTTATCTGTTTTGTATTTTCTTCTTCGTGATTGGGGTAAATTTATTTTCTCCTAAAAAAATATTTTCAATAAGCAGAAATATCCGTTATGTAATTGCGGGACTTTTGGTAATCAGCGTTAGTGCATCCTTTTTAATGCACACACCTCATGCCCGTAAAATAAATGCCTCTAATGTGGA
>JBQCFI010000296.1:0-2399 GCA_051959325.1 Ginsengibacter sp.
AAAAGATGAAAAGCATGGCACTGTAAACGTCACTATTCAAAATTGCATTTCTGCGGAAGCGCTTGATACCTGGAACCATGCTTTTGGAAGTACCATGGGCGGCGAAAATTGTATGTTAGCCCGCAATCTTTGGGCTGATAATACAGCGAGAAATCCATCTATTGGCTGGAATGGCATTTTCAATTTTGTAAATAATATTGTCTTTAACTGGCATCACCGCTCAACTGACGGAGGTGATTATACTGCTTTGTACAACATGATCAATAATTATTACAAACCAGGCCCTGTAACTGATACCAAATCCCAGGTTGGATATCGGATCCTTAAACCTGAATCCGGCAGAAGTAAATTACCTTATGTTGTTTTTGGAAGGGCTTATGTTCATGGAAACATCATGGTTGGAAATGCAAAGGTTACCAAAGATAATTGGGATGGAGGCGTGCAATTGGAAAATAAGAAAGGCGATGAAATGACCTTAGATTCAGCAGAAAACTATTTTCCGTATATGAAGGTAGACGAGCCTTTTCCTCATGCTCCTGTAACTATTTTATCTGCAACCGATGCTTATAATTACGTACTGAAAAATGTGGGGGCGACTCTTCCGAAACGTGATCCTGTAGATAAGCGTGTTATTGAGCAAGTCCGCACTGGTAAAATTACGTATATCCCTATGGAAACAGATACGGATTTCCAATTCAAGGTGAGAAAGCTGCCTAAAGATTCTTACAAAATGGGGATCATAACAAATATTAACCAGGTTGGCGGTTATCCTGATTATAAGGGGATACCTTATAAAGATGCAGATAACGATGGCATTCCTGACAGTTATGAAAAAAGCCATGGTTTAAACCCGAATGATGCTTCAGATGCTGCAAAGCCCGCTAAAAATGGAGGTGGCTATACCAATATTGAAGTTTATTTAAATAGTGTCGTCCCTATTGATATTGTTAGACCTTCCGGGGGAATTAAATCAATGTGAAACGGTGTTTCATAAATATTCGAAAATAAAAATTCCGCTTATTCATTCGTTTACTGTAAAAATCTAAATAAATCCGGATCATGCGTTCAATTTGTTCCCGCAATGTTTTGGCAAAGCGAAGAATTTAAAGAAGAGTTAAGAGTTAAAATAAAAAAATGAAATTTTCATATTCAGGAATTGGTATTCTATTAATCGCTTTCGCGATGCTGCCTGGTTTTGTCTTTGCCCAATATCCAGTCATACCGCAAGCAGTTCAGGCCAAAGCAGATTCCGTTTTGGCAATAGCCAAACAAAAATCAGATATCGCATGGCAGAAGGCGCTTCCAATCATAGAAAAAGAAGAAAAAGCAGGAAAACCTTATGTACCGTGGGCTTCAAAACCCTGGGATTTACCACAGGCTAATATTCCTGCTTTTCCAGGTGCTGAAGGTGGTGGTGCTTTCTCTTTTGGTGGTCGCGGCGGTAGGGTAATTGTAGTTACCAGCCTTGCAGATAGCGGTCCCGGTACTTTCAGAAATGCCTGTGAGCAGGGCGGTGCAAGAATTATTGTATTTAATGTGGCAGGAATTATTCATCTGAAAGAGCCGGTGAGCATTCGCGCGCCTTATGTAACTATTGAGGGTCAATCAGCGCCCGGTGATGGGGTTTGCATTGCAGGCGAATCTGTCTGGATAGATACGCATGATGTGATTATTCGTTTTATGCGTTTTCGTCGCGGTGCTACAGAGGTTACGAGAAGGGATGACGCTTTGGGTGGAAATCCTGTTGGCAATATTATGATTGATCATGTTTCAGGCAGTTGGGGTTTGGACGAGAATATGTCCATTTACAGGCATGTATATGATCGCACAGGAAAGGATGAGAAATTACCAACAGTAAATGTTACTATGCAAAATTGCATTTTTGCGGAAGGTCTGGATACTTACAATCACGCATTCGGAAGCACCATCGGAGGTTTAAACAGTACCTTTATGAGAAACCTTTGGGCGAATAATATAGCCCGTAATCCCTCCGTAGGCATGTACGGCGATTTTGGCTTTGTGAACAATGTAGTCTTTAACTGGTGGAATCGCTCGGTTGACGGAGGTGACAATAATTCGCATTTTAATTTTATAAATAATTATTTCAAGCCTGGCCCGATAACGCCAAAAGACAAGCCGATAAGCCATCGTATTCTAAAACCAGAATCGGGCCGTTCGCGTAAGGATACAGCAATGTTTGGAAGAGCTTATGTGGTAGGAAATATTATGGACGGAAATGAAAAAGTTACCAGCGATAACTGGGATGGTGGCGTACAAATTGAAGACCTCCCAAATGCAGGAAAATATACTGCTGCGATCAGAACGGATGAACCTTTTGCGATTGCAAAATTATCCGTAATGAATGCACAGGATGCTTACCAATATGTATTGGAACATGC
>JBQCFI010000297.1:0-3028 GCA_051959325.1 Ginsengibacter sp.
CATGATAAAAAACGAAACGATATAAGAACCGATACATCCTGCCAAAAGAGGCAACAAAGCATTTGATTGGCCCGTGGCTTCCAAAGCAAAAATAATGGAAGTAAGCAGCGCACGTGAAGCGCCCGCGAACATGGCAGACATTGCCACCAAAGCTGCTAACGATAAGGTAATCCCGGAATGATGAAATAATTAAAGAATTACACTTCCTAACAGAACTCCTGCAGCTCCGCCAATGGTAAGCAACGGAGCCAGCGTTCCGCCAGAAGTGCCACTACCAAGCGCTACAGCCCATGAAATGAATTTGAAAATACATAGAGCAAAAACTACTTTTAAGGTCAAACTTCCGGACAGCACATCGGTAATATTTTCATAACCAACGCCTAAAGTTCGCGGCGCAAAATAACCGATGATACCAACAAAAAGACCACCAATCGCCGGCCACCACATCCAATGAACCGGAAGTTTTTCAAAACCATCCTCAATATAATAAACGATTTTTGTAGTAAACACAGAAATAAATCCCATCACAATTCCTAAAATGCTGTAGGCAAAAAGTGCTGTATTTGAAGGAATTTCTATTAAATGGCCAACCGGAAAAACAGGCCCGGCGCCAAATAGAAAATGATGTCCCGCGGCGCCCGTGATACACGCTAAAGCCACAGGTATTATCGACCGCGGTGAAAACTCAAACAGTAACAGTTCTATCGCCAAAAAAATTCCGGCTATTGGCGTTCCAAATATCGCAGCCATACCTGCTGTCGCTCCGGATGCAAGCAAAATCTTTCGTTCATTATGAGAAATTCGGGCAATTTGACCAAGAGCTGATCCAAGCGCACCACCAGTTGCAATAATGGGGCCTTCAGCACCAAACGGGCCACCGGTACCAATTGCAATAGCCGACGAAATTGGTTTTAGATAAGTAATTGTGGGTTTTATTTTACTTTGATTGGTCAATATTTGTTCCATCGCTTCAGGAATTCCGTGACCCCGAATCGCTTTGGATCCATAAAGGGCCATGAGCCCGACGATGAATCCACCAATGGCCGGAATCAGAATCACCCACCAGCCTAAAGTATTTTCAGCGGGTGTAACATGAGCAATAGAAAACTTTCCATAAAAGGAAACATTAGTAATAAAATAAATAAGGTAAATTAAGAATTTCGCAACTAAACTGATGGTAATTGCAACCAAAACTGCCATTGCTGCAATCGTAAAAAGCCGCTTTTTATTTTCGGCAAACTGGGGACGTATATTTTCTGCTTCTAAGGTCGGTTTTAGAGAAACTGATATGGGAATTCCGTTATTAAAAATATTTTTTTTTTATCATTCAGATTTATAAATTGCCTGTTTCAATGGCGGCAAAATTATGTGCTGCATTTATAAATCCCAAATAGTATTTATTCCAGTTCCTTATTCAGACTGATTCTCAAGCTTCCACGCCAATTTTTTATATTGAAAAACTGTCGGATTTTCTTTTTGTTAATTTATATTTTTAATACAATAATGTGGCTTTTAAATAAAATAAAAATGCGTCGTATTTATTGTTTTACTGGCTTTTTAGATGAGGCTTTTTGTCGCATTATTTCGGTAATGATCAATTTTGTATTGAAACATAACCGCCATTTTATTGGCGCGCCAAATCGCTTCTTTTGCCACATCTCCCGCAAATAAATCGTTCAGCGTTTCAGAAAATAACGTCAGCCATCTTTCAAAGTGAATTTTTTCTACCGGCAGCTGTGCATGGGGAGGAAACGGAGCACCGTAATAAGTGTGGTCTCCCAATAAAACCGTCTGCCAGAAATTGTACATTTTAGCAAGATGTTCCGGCCAGCGGTTTTGGATCCGTTCATCAAAGATCCGCCCGATCAATTGGTCTTCTCTTACTTTATCATAAAAAGTATCTACTAATAACTTGATATCTTCAAAGTCAGTTATGTCCTTTTTCTCCTGTGCCAAATCTGAATAATTTGAAATAAAAATTTTTTGACGGGCAAAATTATCAATTAAAAAGTGCGATCGGTTTTTTATGATCAGAATCATGTTATTAAAACACAGATCTGCATTAAGATGCCGGCTCAAAGATCTGGTTTGTTGAAACTGCCATTCTGTTCCACATGTTGATAATTATTACCTGCATGATGATCTGTGCAAACTCATTTTCACCATAAAATTTCAACACTTTGTTATAAGTTTCATCACTTAATGCATCTTTAGAGATTAACGTTACTTCTTCTGTCAGTTGCAAAACGGCTCTCTCTTCTTCTGTAAATAATGGTGATTCTTTCCAGGCGGATAAAGCAAAAATTCTGCGCTGGTTTTCTCCGAGTTTTAGCGCTTCCTCTGTATGCATGTCAATGCAATAAGCGCAGCCATTGATTTGTGAGGCCCTTATTTTTATCATTTCACGTAGCAATGGCGGTAATTTTGAGCTTCTGATATATTGTTCCAACCCTGACATTGCTTTATAAGCGTTTGGTTCCAATTCTTTAATGTTTATTCTTTTATCCATCTTCTTTTATTTTTTAGAAATTAAATTTTTTAAATAATCTGTTGTAATCGGGTTACCGGTAATTTCATCCATTCCTTCATGATGTAATAATTTTTCAGCAATATTTTTCATTGATTTGATCGCGTATTTTAAAAATCCGGGACCGAGACTTATTCTCGCTACACCAATTCCTTTTAATTCAGAAAAGTCAGGAATGCCGGGAAGCATTAAAATATTTACGGGCAACGGAACTTCTTTAATCACCGTTTTTATGCTTAATTTTTCTTTCAAAAAAATCGGATAAAAACCATCAGCGCCGGCAGCTTTATAGGCTTTTCCTCTTTCAATCGCTTCTGCTAATTTTTCTTCTTTTGATAAATGATTTTGTTTGATAAAAACATCAGTTCTTGCGTTGATAAAAAGACTGCTTCCGTTATCCGCCGCAGTGTTTTTAATGAGATTAATTTTTTCTGACTGTTCTTCTTTTGAAAATAATTTTTGCTCATCATGACGGCTGTCTTCAAAATTAATTCCGGCAAT
>JBQCFI010000298.1:0-3189 GCA_051959325.1 Ginsengibacter sp.
AATTGTACTCTTCTCAATTGGTGGCTTCCATCACACCTGATGTAAAAAGATTGCGCCGTTTTGAAAAAGTTGATTTAAAACCAGGAGAATCAAGAACTGTAACATTTACATTGCCTTTAAAGGAATTGGCTTTTGTAAATACGGATAACAAAAAAATTCTTGAATCAGGGAATTTTAAAATTGAAATCGAAAATCTTACCAGCAACTTTAGTGTAAATAAAACTAAGGTTTTTTAAATCAAATAGTATTTTTCAAATCGATGATTCAATCAAAAGGTTGATGCAAGAGATTTTGCTTTGCAAAGTTGGGTGGCAGAAAAATTGAAAATAATGAAATCAAAATCTCTATTCGCTGTTATGCTTTTGAGTTCCGCTTGTTTTTTTGCCTGCAAAAAAGGAAAAGAGAAAGCTGATCCGGTGCCACCACCCGTTACCGATACAAGTCACAATCAGCCGCCTACAGATCCAAATCCAACAGATCCTGCAACAGCGAATACAATAGGATTTTTTTTAAACGATTGGGCCCCTAAAACCTTTGCTGTTCCGGCTTTTAAAGATACCACCATTCCTTCTTCTACTTCTGTTACCGTGAATATTGATGCCGGAACGATCATTACAAAAGTGCCGAATTCTGTTTTCGGGCACAACGCCAATATCTGGATGACGCAAATGATTACTGAACCTTCATTGATCAGTTACGTCACTGATCTTCATCCGAACGTGATTCGTTTTCCCGGCGGAAGTTTGAGCGATGTTTTCTTTTGGAATGCTGATAAAAATGCTACGTCTGCGGATGCGCCCGCAAAGTTGCTGGATGCGAACGGGAATCAAATTGATGCCGGATATTGGTACGGTAAAAATCAGGAGAGCTGGACCATGTCTGTTGATAATTATTATAAAATGCTTCAGCAAACCGGCAACCAGGGAATGATTACGGTCAATTATGCTTATGCGCGTTATGGCACGGGAGCCAACCCTGTTGCAGTGGCAGCGCACCTTGCAGCTGATTGGGTTCGCTATGATAAAGGACGAACCAAATATTGGGAAGTCGGAAATGAAGACAACGGGACATGGGAAGCAGGATACCGAATTGATGTTACTCAAAATAAAGATGGCCAGCCAGAAATCATTACCGGCGATCTGTATGGAAAACATTACAACGTTTTTGCAGACTCTATGCGCGCCGCCGCGAAAGAAATTGGAACAACCATTTATATCGGCGCTCAGCTTTTAGAAAAGCAACCTGAGAACTGGCAAACAGCAACAGATAAATCGTGGAATTCCGGCGTGCTTGCACAGGTAAAAACTACCGCTGATTATTATATCATTCACAGCTATTTTACGGCGTATCAAACCAATGCCTCCGCTGCTGAAATTTTAAATACGGCACAAAATAATCCGTCGGCCATGATGAGTTATTTAAACAGCAGCCTGAGCGGCGGTGCAGATATGAAACCAATCGCACTGACTGAATGGAACATTACGTCGCAAGGTTCGATGCAGCAGGTTTCGTTTATCAATGGAATGCATGCCGCGATTTTACTGGGCGAAGCCTTGCAAAATAAATATGGAATGACCGGTCGTTGGGATCTCGCAAATGGCTGGAGTAATGGAAATGATATGGGACTTTTTAATATCGGCGATGAACCCGGCGCTGTAAAATGGAATGCGCGCCCTGCTTATTATTACATGTATTATTTTCAAAAAATGCTGGGCGATCGCATGCTCAAATCCACTGTCAGCGGCAGCTCTGATGTATTGTCGTTTGCTTCTTCCTTTTATTACGGCGAAAAAGGCTTGATTCTTATTAATAAAGGAACCACTTCTCAAAATGTAAATGTCACTTCCAATGCAACGGCCGGAAACCGCTTTTATTTTTACGCTTTAACGGGCGGCACAGACAATGGAGAATTTTCAAGAAAAGTTTTTGTAAATGGAAATGGCCCGGATGGAATTTCGGGCGGCCCTTCGTCTTATGGTACTTTAAAAGCCTATTCTGCAGAAACAAAAAACGGGATAAAAGTTGCTTTGCCGGCTCGCTCCATAGTGTATTTGGTGATTGATAAAAAGTAACATAACGGAGATGAACACAGGAAACTTTTCAGTAAAACAACAAATAGCATGAGTTTGTTTTTTTTAAAAAATCAAGAATATTTTTTGCCAAATATGACTGACGAGACTGGCTTTGTTTTTTTGAAATAATTTATATTGTAGCGTAAACAAACAAATAATGCAAATTCCTATTTCCCATTTTTATTCGCTTATTAAACCTTTAAAAAAACAAATTTATAATGAAAAATAAACTCCTTCTTGCAATCGTACTCTTCTTTTTTACAAACATTCATGCCCAGAAATTTGAAAACCTGGCGCTCACACCGCCGATGGGTTGGAACAGCTGGAACACATTTCAAACAAATATCAGTGAAGAATTGGTAAAGCAAACTGCTGATGCAATGGTTTCTTCAGGAATGAAAGATGCAGGATATGAATACATTGTTTTGGATGACGGCTGGATGACGATGGAAAGAGATTCTGCCGGAAACCTGGTTCCGGATCCGAAGAAATTTCCTCATGGAATGAAAGCATTGATTGATTATGTTCATTCGAAAGGATTGAAATTTGGATTATACAATTGCGCCGGAACGAAAACCTGTGCCGGCTATCCGGGAACAAGAGGTTGCGAATACCAGGATGCGCGATTTTATGCATCACTCGGAATTGACTATTTAAAATTTGATTGGTGCAGTTCTGAAGGATTGAACGCAAAAGAATCTTATACTACCATGAGTAAGGCATTAAAGAAAGCAGGACGGCCAATTGTTTTTAGTTTGTGTGAATGGGGACAAAATAAACCCTGGGAATGGGCAGAAAATGTCGGACAGCTTTGGCGCACAACCGGCGATATCACTGCAAAATTTGACGGCTACCTGGACCATGGAAGCTGGAAACAAACCGGCGTATTGCCCATCGCTGACCTTCAAAAAGGATTAAGAAAATATGCAGGCCGTGGTCATTGGAACGATCCGGATATGCTTGAAGTTGGAAACGGAATGAGCGAAAATGAAGATCGTGCTCATTTTTCATTGTGGTGTATGCTGGCGGCTCCTTTGATTGCCGGAAACGACATCAGAAAAATGTCAGAAGCAACAAAAAATATCCTTACCAACAAAGAAGTAATCGCTGTGGATCA
>JBQCFI010000299.1:0-2489 GCA_051959325.1 Ginsengibacter sp.
TGCACGTTGAGTTTGAAGCCTATGCATTATTTTGATCGTTATGGAGTAGTTGAATTAAATGAAGATCATTCGATAAAATCATTTAAGGAAAAACAATATTACACTTCAGGATTGATCAACGGAGGCGTATATGCATTAAACCGTCAAAAATTTCTAAAAGCAACCCTTCCTGAAAAATTTTCTTTTGAAAAAGATTATTTGGAAAAGAACGTAAAAAATAATGAAGAAGAAAAACCAAAATTATATGGAATCATTCAGGATGATTATTTTATAGACATAGGTATTCCGGAAGATTATGAAAGAGCGCAAAAAGAATTACCAAAAGATTAATCATAGAACCACTGAACTTTGCACTCAACATGGTGAACTTCGAACCTTCAACCACTCACGTGAAAAATTTCAATTTAAAAAATATCGACTCATCATGGACCCTCTTCATAGATCGCGATGGGGTAGTAAATGAAGAAAAACACGAAGATTATATTCACACCTGGGATGAATTTGAATTTTACGCCGGCGTAAAAGAAGCATTTAAAATATTCAATGAAACATTTGGAATCATTGTGATGATCACCAATCAGAGGGGTGTTGCAAAAGGACTAACAAAAGCGGAGGACCTGCAAATAATTCATCAGAATATGTTGCAGGAAATAAAAGACGCTGGTGGAAGGATCGATGAAATTTACGTTTGCACCGAGATGGAAAGTGAAAACCGCAAACCGAATGCAGGTATGGGTCTGCAGGCAGTAAAAGATTTTCCAAAAATTGATCTTTCCAAAAGCGTTATGATTGGAAACACTTTGAGCGATATGAAATTTGGAAGAAATCTTGGCGTGACCATTAATATTTTTCTTCCTACCACACGCAAAGATGTAGCATTGGATGATGAAGATATCGATCTTGTTTTTAATGATCTTATTTCTGCAGCAAAAGCATTATAGGTTAGTTAAATATCGCCGGTTAACAATAAATTAAATCAATAAAAGTTTTCTTTGTCGAAATCTTTTTAATGAATAAAACCACTGTTTTTTTAGTTTCCATTTTCATGATCATCAATAGTTGTTTTGCGCAGCACATTACCACAGTTGACAGAAAAATGTTGCAAAAAAAAGAAGATTCCTTAAAAACTTTTGCTGCCCAAATCTTGCAGGGAAGAAACCCTGAAGACCGCTTTACCGCTGACAGCCAGTTTACGAAAACCTTCGTACGTGCTTTACAAATCAAAAATTCATTTTATTATCCATTTGATTCTTTGATAACAATTGCCAAAGTAGTTCCAAAGGATTCAACGTTCAAAATATTTACCTGGCAGCTACCGATAAGTGCCGACGTAATCCGGCAGCACGGTGCAATACAAATGAAAACACCAGACGGTTCCTTAAAGCTTTTTCCACTGCTAGACAAAAGCGATCTGATCAATAATATCGATGACACGATCACAAGCAATGCCGCCTGGATTGGCGCTTTGTATTATAAAGTGATTGAAGAAAAATCTTTTGGAAAAAATGTTTATACATTACTTGGCTTTGATGACAACAACATTAACAGTGACAGAAAAATTATTGAGGTGCTCACATTTGAAGACGGCAAACCCGTTTTTGGTGGTCCTTTTTTTAGTTTTCCCGACAACAGTTTAAATAAAAAGTCCATTGCCCGGTATGTAATGGAATATAAAAAAAATGCCGGGCCGCGCCTCACTTTTGACAACGACATGAACATGATCATCTATGAGCACTTAATTTCTGAAACAGGGGAAGTTCAAAAAAAATACACTTACATTCCTGATGGAGATTATGAAGGATTGGAATGGAAAAACGGGAAGTGGGCACACATAGTAAAGGTATTCAATCAAATTACGCCTGAAGGAAAGGAACCGGTTCCTCATCCGATCCTCGACGATAAAGGAAACATCGATGAATCTAAATTAAGCAACCGATTACCGGAAGAGCCTGAGGAAAATGACAGTAATCCTGTTTTGCAAAAGCCTCCTTCAAAAAATAAGAAGAAACAATAGCTATTCTAAAACAGAACTCACCGTATTTGTTCATTTGCTGTATCGTTTTGCATCTTCTTCTTCATTTATAAATAGATTCTACAAAAATTATTTTTATGTGGAATCATCTCAACACTTAAAAAAAAGCCATAGCTGTCCGTCTTCGATTGAACTTATAAAAAGAATTATATAATTAAAACCGGCAAACCGTTTTGTAAACAGTTTCAATATCCAGCGGCTTTCGACATAGTTAATTCAATTAAGCATGTTGTTTTCCTTTTCTTTTCGGAATAGTTTTTTCTTTCCATAAGATATTTAATCAAATCAATTTTTTATTGAAAATTATAATATAAGTCACCGTTATCGAGATGATGACCGTTCTTCATCGAATGAAAGAAACTATGATAACAATTGGGACCGGACCTACAACAGGAGTTCCGAGGATTGGCGGGATAATGATTATGAAAACCGGAATGCGTATTCCAGCGATCATGAA
>JBQCFI010000300.1:0-5108 GCA_051959325.1 Ginsengibacter sp.
CAGCCCATTTTTTATTTCTTTATTGCGATATCCAAAGGTCGGCACATCACTTAGAATGACCAATACCGGGCAATGTTCAGAAGCACGTTTGATGATCTGATCTCTTAATGAATTTTCTGCAGGGTGGTATAATTGAAACCACGCCTGTCCTTGCGTAATTTCACTGATTCGCTCAATAGTGCTCGTACTTACTGTACTTAATACGAAAGGGATGTTATGCTGAAAGGCAGCTTTGGCAAGTATTTCAGGAGAATCAGGCCATATCAATCCTTGCAAACCTACAGGCGCTATTCCAAAAGGAGCGTCATACACATGTCCAAAGAGTTCTGTTTTCAAATCAGAGCCGGTATGTTCTTTCAGATACTGCGGAAGAAGTTCAATCTCCCGGATCTCCGAAGTATTCTTATGAAGGTTGATCTCTTCATTACAACCTCCATCCAGGTAATCAAATGCAAATCCGGGAATCCTTCGCTTTGCCTTTTCGCGCAGGCTTTCTACAGAAGGGTATCGGGGGTTATAGGCTAATTTCATGATGATATTTTTTCAGCATTCTCGACTTTTATTCAATTACAGGATAGGGGTTATTAACCGGTAAATCTCATTTAGTTATTAAAAATTTTCTTTACAAAACAGGACAATGGCTTGACGAAAAATATTTCAACTCGATGATATCATTAGGCAGACTCTTTTTATTCCAGGCACTATGAATCGCGAGTGCTGCCCCCATTGCCGTTGCCTGTGCCATACTTGCTGCAAATATTTCAATATCCGGAAAGCAGCAGGCAAGCAAATTCATATAAATTATGTTCTTACTAAAACCCCCATCAACAAAAATTCTTTTCACTTTCGTTCCTTTCAATACCAATTGTGTTGATAAATATTGTTGATTGATAATATCCAGCATCAACTGGTGATAAGTTTCTTCACCATTTGCAAAATCAGATAATTCTCTTTCTGCAAAGAACGATGTTTTCAATATGTTTTTATCGGGTTGTAAATTCTTGAATCCTTGATTTTTCTTTTGAAGAGCCGCAATAATTTCAGGATTAAAATCCATCGTCCGGTATCGCGCTGCGCTTTGGTTAAAATGATCAGCAATCCTTTTTACCTGCTGTTCATGTTCATAACCTGCAAATAACCTGGAAGCCTTTACGGGTTTGCCTTCGAAACTCATAAAGCACAGGCAATCCTTCTGAAGTTCTTCTTTTGTCAATGGAGAATGATTGAAAGGATTTAAAGAAATACACCAGGTACCGGTTGACAATAAAATAAATGGTTCATGAAAATTTACCAGGTAAGGGATCAGGGCAGCAGAACTGTCGTGAAGACCAATACCAACAGAATAATTACTACCGGGGAAAGATGGTGGAATAACCTGGTTGCATGGAAAAATCGGCGCAAGCTTTTCGAGAATTCCTTCCTTTTGTACCCAGGAATGATATTCGTTTTTTTGAAAATCCCAAAGATTTGTGTGGCATCCAATGCTGGTAATATCACTGTAAACAGCAGATGTAATGAGATAACTTAAATATTGTGGCAGATGCAATGCATACTTTATTTTTTTGAACAATTCCGGTTTTTCATATTTAATGCGATATAACTGCATTCCGGAATTAAGGCTTCCTAAAACGGGCGAGGCAGTTCGAAATGAAAATTCTTCTTCACCTCCATATGTATCGTAAAATTGTTTCTTTAGATTTTCAGGATATTCTTTTAAATAATTGTATAAAGGCGCACAAGCCTTTCCCTCATCATTGAGATAAACGAAACTGGCGCCATAGCTGCAAAAATTGATTGCTTTAATTTCAAAATCTTTCAACCTGAATACCTCGCGGAGCGAATCGAAAACCGATAACTTTAAACTGTCTAAATTTTCGCAAGGGAATCCATCTTCATCAACAGTTTCAATGAAACGCGCCGACCTTTCAAAAACTATTTTATAATCTTCATCAAACAGAAAGAGTTTTTTATTGGTTTTACCTACATCGAAAATTGCTATGACAGGATGCTTATTCATTTTACACAAAGGTTACCTTTTCAACTTCCAAAATTTCCTTTTCAGGTGTGGTGATGGATGCTAATTTTCCAATCATTATTTTAATTTTTTACAGTAAACAAATAAATAAACACAAATGATATTTATAAAATTTGTACGACGGTAGTGTGAGCTGTGCAAGAGCACTCACAACCCCGTGGCCATCGTTTTACTTCCTCTTTCTTTGATTAAATGGTCTCTCACTTTTTCCTTGCGATACACTGCTATAGGATTTAAAGCAGCTCCGGCGCGTAATCTTGCTTCTGCAAGAAGAGCACGAACATCGGTGCGAAAAGCGTCCTGCAATATTTCCTGCGCAGTGACAACATCATTATTATTTTGTGCTTCCACTAATTTTTTCCGGTCAATCAATAATGCTTTTGCATAAGCAATTTTAATCGCTTCCAATGATTGTAATAAATCTTCCAGCGGATCTTTTACATTGTGAGATGCATCAATCATCCATGCTAAATCTGTTGCATGGTTCATTTTTTTTGCATCCATCCCTTCCACCAATTCATTAAAGATGAGAAACAACTGGTAAGGTTTTATGCTTCCAACGGTGAGGTCATCATCGCCGTATTTTGAATCATTAAAATGAAAGCCGCCCAACTTTCCTTCCATGAGCAGTAAAGCAACAATTTGTTCAATATTTGCATTTGCCAAATGATGTCCAAGGTCAACAAGCGTATAGGCCTTGCTTCCCAACTTTGACGTATAAAGCAATGACTGTCCCCAATCACCAACAGTCATTGAATAAAAGTTGGGCTCAAAGGCTTTGTACTCAACAAACATTTTCCAATCAGAAGGTAATGCCTCATACACTTCCTGCAAACTTTCCAAAGTATTTTGAAATGCTTTTCTGAAATTCAACTGCCCTGGAAAAGAAGAACCATCGCTGAGCCACACGGTAAGCGATTTGGAACCAAGTTCCTTTCCATATTTTATCACTTCAATATTGTGTTCAATTGCTTGTTTGCGCACTGCTTTATCTACATGTTGCATCGAACCAAATTTGTAACTCAATTTTTGTCCGGGCTGGTCCTGGAACGTGTTGGAATTCATGGCATCGAAACGCAAACCATTTTCTTTGGCAAGTGCTTTTATGTTTTCAGCCTTTGAAGGAATGTCCCACGGAATGTGCAATGAGATCGCATCCGCAGAACCGGTGAGCGCGTGAAGCAATCCAATATCTGCAATTTTTTCTTCCAGCGAACGCGGTTCGCCGCCGCCACCAAACCTTCCAAATCTGGTGCCTCCCGTACCCAAAGCCCAACTGGGAATGGCAATTTGAAAATCGGTTAATTTTTTCAAAACTTCTTCTGCATTATCTATTTCCCCCGAAATAAATTCATATTTCTTTTTATGAATTGACGAATTTCCTTTGTTGTTTTTCTCAACCTGTTCTTTTGATAATATCATTTTAAATATTTTTCTTCGATTATGGTAAATAAAAAACTTCCTTTAAGGGAATAGAAACCGGCGAATCATCATCCTTGGTTTCCATAATATCTTTCATGTAATGCCACCATTTTTTCATGATTTGTTTATGCGGCAATTCATTTAATTTTTGGTCGTCTTCTGTTGTAAAATAAGCAAAAAGATCATGAGTTTCTTCATCTAAAAAAATTGAATAATCCGAAATTCCCGTTTCCTTTAAAAGCTGTGAAAGTTCCGGCCATATTTCATCATGACGCTTTTTATATTCAGCTTCAAAACCCTTTCGCAATTTCATTTTAGAAGCGATACGCATGGAGAAATCTTTTTGAATTTTTGTTCTGTTCAAATAAAATCTTCTGGTTTTTTGTGATTCAAAATTATCTTACGAATGCTGCCGCCACTCCTCCATCCACATTCAATACATTACCGGTAGATTTATTTAATAATCCGCTTACAAAAGCAAAACAGGCATTCGCCATATCTTCCGGCAAGATCGTTTCATTCAATAATGTTCTTTTCGCATAATAAGCCGGCAATTCTTCTACCGTGATTCCGTAAGCTTTGGCCCTTCCATCAGCCCAGCCATTACTCCAAATGTTGCTTCCGGAAATGACGGCGTCAGGATTGACCACATTTACCCTGATTTTATCGTTTCCTAATTCTGCAGCATTTAAGCGGCTCAAGTGCAATTGTGCCGCCTTTGCAGCACCATAGGCCGCATTATTTGGGCCGCTAACCAAGGCATTTTTACTTACGATATTTAATACATCACCACCTAATCTTTGCTTACGCATTATTTCAACACCTTTTTGTGTTACAAAAAACTGTCCTTTTACCAGAATATAATATAATAAGTCCCAGTCTTTCTCTGTGTGTTCTTCAATAGGTTTAGAGATAGACAAGCCTGCATTATTCACTATAATATCAACGCCGCCAAAAGCAAGCGCCGCCGCCTGAAAGGTTTTGTCTATTGTAGTCACATCCGTTACATCCAATAGTTCGCCAATAAAAACATCCGTGCCATAATGATTTTTAAATTCAGCTTTTGCCTGTTCTAATCTTTCGAGATTATTATCGGAAAGAATGATACAAGCGCCTTCATCCGCAAATTTCTTTGCGATTGCTTTGCCAATTCCACCGGCGCTTCCTGTAATCAACGCAATCCTTCCGCTTAAAGATTTTGGCTTCGGCATGCGTTGCAATTTGGCTTCTTCCAACAACCAATATTCAATGTCAAAAGCTTCCTGGCGTGGCAAAGAAGTGTATTCAGAAATCGCTTCTGCTCCGCGCATCACATTAATTGCATTCATATAAAATTCAGCGGCCACTCTTGCTGTTTGTTTATTTTTTGCAAAAGTAAACATGCCGACACCTGGATATAAAATGACTACCGGGTTAGGATCACGAATGGCAGGACTGTTTTGATGTTTGCAAGTGTTGTAATAATCCGCATACATTTTTCTATATTCCTCGAACTGCGGTTCAATTTTTTTCTTTAAAACAGCAATATCATTTATTTCTTCGTTCGCTGAAAGATCTAAAACCAAAGGTGAAATTTTGGTTCTTAAAAAATGATCCGGACAACTGGTTCCCATTGGCGCTAATCTTTCCAAATCATTTGAATTAATGAATT
>JBQCFI010000301.1:0-2404 GCA_051959325.1 Ginsengibacter sp.
CCTGCAGAAGCTGACGGACTGCGTCGTAGTATGGCCACCTTTAAAGCAAAGGGGCTGGTTACTAAGTTTCAGGAAAAGCTGGTGAAAGGGATGATCCAAAACGGGTATACGCCTGAATATGCCCAAAAGGTATTTAAGCAACTGGAAGGCTTCGGCAGCTATGGTTTCCCTGAAAGCCATGCCGCCAGCTTTGCTTTGCTGGTATATGTCTCTGCCTGGATCAAATGCTACTATCCGGATGTATTTGCCTGTGCTTTATTGAACAGTATGCCGATGGGATTTTATCAGCCGGCACAAATTGTTATTGATGCCAGGACGCACGGCGTGGAAGTAAGACCGGTGGATATCAATCATTCAGGTTGGGATAACCGACTGGAAGAAAAGGCAGGAAATTATTATGGTTTGCGCCTTGGCTTCCGGCAGGTAAAAGGGTTGCGGCAGGAGGATATGGAATTGCTGATGCTGAACAGGAAAAAAAACTACAGCACCATGAATGAGCTTCGGGATGCAGGCATCTCCGAAGCTACGCTGGAAAAACTGGCAGATGCCGATGCCTTCAGAAGTATTGGTTTTGACCGGCGGCAAGCCTTATGGGAAGTATCGACAAAAGACCGGCCCGTTGCCCTGTTTTCAGGTCAGCCTGCAGCCGACGCAAAAGGAGAAAATGTATCCCTGCCCACGATGACCATGCCTGAGCATGTGGTGCATGATTATGCAACCACCTCTCTTTCTTTAAAAGCGCATCCGGTAAGCTTTATAAGGGAAAAACTCGATCAGCTTCACGTGGTATCTACGAAACAATTATCTGCTCTTAAAAATGGCGATTGGGTAAAAGTAGCCGGCCTCGTATTGGTGCGCCAAAGGCCCGGAACCGCAGGCGGCATCTGCTTTATGACCATTGAAGATGAAACAGGATTTGCCAACGCAGTGATCTTTGAAAGCCTGTTTGAAAAGTTCCGCAAAGAGATCTTACAATCACGGCTGATCATGGTAGAAGGCAAATTACAAATTGAAGGCGAAGTGATCCATGTGATCGTAAAGCGCTGCTATAATTTTTCTTCTTTATTAAGAAGCCTTACCCCAAAAAATAATGACAACCTGCCGGTATTAACACTCGCATGCCCTGATGATCCAAATAACTATCACGAGTTTCCACCGGCATTGAATAAAAGATCACAGGTGCGGGAAGTGGCACCGGAAAAGATATTTCCGGAAGCAAGGAACTTTAAATGATAACGGATTAGGTATAGGTGATGACCAAAAAGCTCCCGGCACTTTTGCGCTCTCCACTTTCATTTCGCTCAAATTTCCTCTGTATTTAATCCCAATCAAAGTTCACGATCTCTCCGTTTAGTTTCCATTTTTCAGGAACCGGGTTTTGCATCCAATCCAACGGCTCGCCTAAAGGAAGGCTTTCAGAAGCCAGGCGGAAGCATTCCTTAATAAAGGTTTTTTGTTCGGTGCCTGTTGCTTCCGGCTGAGCAGAAATAAAAAGAGTGGTTCCGCTTTTAGCAAGTAATTCCATCCATTGCTTGTTTTTACCCCAGGGAATTTTTGTGGTGAGCCCAACGCAATCCGGATCTACCGCATAAAAAGCGCCTTGCTGGGCACCGCGAAAAGCGAGGGTATTTACGCCCATTTTACGGGTTCTGTCCCATTCATTTCCTGAAGTATCGTCACCTATCCGGTTCAATTCAAAAAGGCCAGCCGATAATTGACTAAAAGTATTACAACCTATTACATAAGTTTCTCCGGCAGCTTCGCGGATGGTTTTATAAAGATTCAGCACTATTTCAGCATTTGTTTTTGTGTTATCATGCATTTGCCATCCGGGGCTGCTCATGCTTTTATCCTTCAACATTTGAAATCCCCATTTTCCAAAAATATCATCAGAAGTGTAATCAAATTTTACCAGGTCATAACCCCAATCATTATAAAGCTTAAAATAATTTTTTACCCTTTCTAAATTCTCTATAATGGAAGGATCAAGGATTGGATTATTTTCTTCCCTTCCTTTTATAAGGGGCAGCATCAGCGATTTTGCATTTTTGTAGCTTCCACAAAGAGGACGTGTCCAGAGGCCGGGGCGCATTCCAGTCTTTTTAATTTTTTCAGCAACCCGGCTCATGTCTCCGAATTTGGCATTAGGCTGATCCATCCTGTCGCCCCAGCTACTCGTATCGTTTGGTGAAGAAGGAGCCCCTATAAACCAGCCCGCGTCGATCACCGAAAAAGGGCGATTCTCGAGGCCATCGGCCATAGGCGCCATCATTTCGGTCAGCTCCACAATTAATTTTTCAGAATTATTCCCATAAGTAAAATACCAGTCATTAATTCCATACACAGGTTTCGCAGGCATGCGTGGTTTATCACACATTTTTTTGGTAAACCTCCTAAGCGTTTT
>JBQCFI010000302.1:0-4436 GCA_051959325.1 Ginsengibacter sp.
GAAGAGCCAGTTGGCTGATTTTTATGGAAACTGGTTGCATGAAGGGCAGTTACTGGATCCTGCAATGCGCGACATTGAAGCATTTTTTACTTCTTCTCAGCAAAATGTAACAGGAGATGTTTTTATTCAATTGATGCCTTATCGCTTCCAGGTAATAGGCATTGAATCGCCTTTTGATTTAATGAATAGTAAATTTGGGAAATATGGTGAGATGAATACGGGCTGGAGCGGTGAAGATGTGAGAGGTTTCAGTAAAATATTTGGTAATCAAACAGCGATTTATCATGCTGTAAAAAAAAACCAATGAATAGGGTTGTATCGAAATATCAATCTTTAAAACATTATCAATGGGCGAATGTTTGTGATAGTTGGAATTTAGTTGATAATGTGGGGTTGTCTGTGAAGCAGGAAATGATGCCCGCTGGAACTTCCGAACAATTGCATTATCACGAAAAGACTCAACAGTTCTTTTTTATTTTAGCAGGAACGGCAACTCTAGAAATTGAAGGGAATCAAATAGAAGTGAGCCCACATGAAGGTTTGCAGGTATTGCGAGGAGAAAAACATAGGATCATTAATAATGGAAAAACCAATTTAGAATTTATCCTTTGTTCTCAGCCTTCCATCTCACACGACCGGATAAATATAGAATTATGAAAAAAATTAAGGTAGGAGTTATTGGGGGCGCAGGTTACACAGGTGGTGAATTGATCAGGCTTTTAATCAATCATCCGTCGGCCGAAATCATTTATATACATAGCAAAAGTAATGCTGGTAAACAATTACATTCAGTTCACCAGGACTTGGTTGGCGAAACAGATTTACAATTTTCACACGAAATGGATGATGATGTTGATGTACTTTTCTTGTGTGTAGGACATGGAGATTCTGTGAAATTTTTGGAGCAAAATGCGGTTCCGGACAACATTAAAATAATTTCCCTTTCCCAGGATTTTCGTTTGAAAGAAAACTCTGTATTTCAAAACCGGGACTTTGTTTATGGCCTTCCGGAAATAAACAGGGAAGAAATCCGGAACGCAGAGAACATCGCGAATCCAGGCTGTTTTGCTACTGCAATAGAATTGGGATTGTTACCAATTTCAAAAATGAATTTGCTCCAGGATGTATATACCACTGGTATTACAGGTTCTACAGGCGCTGGTCAATCCTTGTCTGCCACTTCTCATTTTTCATGGCGTGAAAATAATGTGCAGGCCTATAAATCGTTAACACATCAGCATCTGAACGAAATAAATGAAACATTAAAATCCGTTTCGGGAAAATCAATACCGTCAATACATTTTGTACCTTGGCGGGGAGATTTTACACGTGGTATATTTATTACATCACAATTGAAATGCAGTGAAACATTACCGGATATGTACCAGGCATTTGAAGATTTTTTTCAAGGCCATCCTTTCGTAAAGATTTCGCATGAACCGATATTTTTAAAGCAAGTGGTGAATACAAATAATTGTTTTATCAATCTTGAAAAAGTGGGCGATATTTTAGTTATTCATTCCGTACTTGATAATTTATTGAAGGGTGCAAGTGGCCATGCAGTTCAAAATATGAACTTGATGTTTGGGCTGGAAGAAACAGAAGGTTTAAAATTAAAGGCCAATTATTTTTAATCACAAATTATTGAAATGAAACTATTTGACGTTTATCCCATCAACAACATAAATATTGTAAAAGCTTGCGGCTCTAACGTTTGGGACGATAATGAGGTTGAATATCTTGATTTGTATGGTGGCCATGCGGTAATTAGTATTGGTCATACTCATCCTCATTGGGTTGAAAAAATTGAAGATCAGTTAGAGAAGATTGCGTTCTATTCCAACTCAGTGAAAATCCCGTTACAAGCGGAATTAGCTGATAAACTTGGAAAAGTCTCGGGTAAAAATAATTTTCAATTGTTTCTTTGTAATTCCGGTGCTGAAGCGAATGAAAATGCTTTGAAACTGGCTTCTTTTCATAACGCAAGAAAAAAAATAATTGCTTTTACAAAAGCTTTTCATGGCCGCACTTCGCTTGCTGTTTCCGCTACCGATAATCCTTCTATTATTGCACCGGTTAATGAAACGGAAAATGTGGTTTTTCTTCCGTTCAATGATGAAGAAGCATTAAAAGAATATTTTAAAGAAAACGGAAGTGATGTTTGTGCAGTTATCGTTGAAAGCATTCAAGGCGTAGGCGGAATAAAGGTTGCATCCAAATCATTCCTGCAATTGATCAGGAAATTATGCACTGAATACGGTGCAGTATTTATTGCTGATGAAGTTCAATGCGGATATGGTAGAACAGGAAAATTTTATGCGCTCGATCATGCAGAAGTGAACGCAGATATTTATTCAATGGCGAAGGGAATGGGAAATGGATTTCCAATTGGAGCCATTTCTATTTCTCCTGAAATAGCGCCAAAATATTCAATGCTCGGAACTACTTTCGGCGGAAATCATCTGGCGTGTACCGCTGCCATTGCAGTTTTAGATGTGATAGAAAATGAAAAGCTGATGCAGAATGCGGAAGAATTAGGAGATTTTTTGATGAAAGAAATATCAAGAATTCCAGAGTTAAAAAATGTGCGTGGCAAAGGTTTGATGATTGGTTTTGATGTTCCGGCGGAATTAAAGGATTTGAAAAAAAATCTTTTATTCAAACATAAAATTTTCACCGGAGAAGCGAAACCGAATGTGATCAGATTATTACCTTCTCTTGCATTGACAAAAAAAGATGCTGAAAAATTTTTAAAAGCCTTGAATGAAGAAGTGGCATTTCTTGTTTCACAAACTGAAAATATTTCTGCGGCGATCAACGCTTAATACATTGTTCATTAAAATTTAATTGACTAAAATATTGAAAAATTTCCTTTCGGTACACGATGCAGGCAATATAGATTCTTTAATAAAAACTGCATTTGATTTTAAGAGTAATCCTTTATCAAATCAGAATTTAGGAAAAGGGAAACGAATTGGATTATTATTCCTGAATCCAAGCATGCGTACACGTTTGAGCACTCAGATAGCTGCGCAAAATCTCGGAATGGAATCGATTGTTTTCAATGCTTCACAGGAAGGCTGGTCATTTGAATTTGAAGAAGGCGCAGTAATGAATGGAACCACCGCAGAACATATTAAAGACGCTGCGCCAATCCTTGGAAAATATTTTGATATTCTTGGAATACGAACTTTCCCTTCTTTGAAAAACCGTGAAGAAGATTATTCCGAAAAGATACTTAATCAATTTGTGAAATATTGCGGAATTCCTGTTATTAGTTTGGAAAGTGCCACGGTTCATCCTTTGCAAAGTCTTACCGATCTGATCACCATTTCTGAAAATCTTCCTTTAAAAAATAAAACCAAACCAAAAGTGGTTTTAACGTGGGCGCCTCATGTAAAGCCGCTTCCCCAGTGCGTTGCAAATAGTTTTTCGGAATGGGTTAATGCATGGGGGAACGCAGAATTTGTAATTGCAAATCCACCAGGCTATGATCTTGATAAAAAATTTACTGAAGGAGCGACTATTGTTTATGACCAGGATGAAGCATTAACTAATGCAGATTTTGTGTATGTGAAAAACTGGAGCAGCTTTGAAGATTACGGAAAAGTTCTTCCGGTGGAAAAAGATTGGTTGCTATCTGAAAAAAAATTACATGTAACTAATAATGCAAAGATCATGCATTGCCTTCCTGTGAGAAGAAATGTGGAATTAAGTGATGAAATTTTAGACAGCAAAAACAGCATTATTACTGAAGAAGCGGGGAATAGGGTTTGGGCGGCGCAGGCAGTATTAGCGAATATTTTAAACGGATTATCATGAGTAATTTTTCATCAGGAAAAGAAAAATTATTTGTTATAAAAATTGGCGGAAACGTAATTGATGATGCTGAAAAACTAGATTCATTTCTAAAAGAGTTTTCTGCTATTGAAAGTAAAAAAATCCTGGTTCATGGAGGTGGAAAAATTGCAACTTCCATCGGAAATAAATTAAACATTGAATCAAAATATATTGATGGAAGAAGGATCACCGACGATGAAACGATTGATTTGGTAACAATGGTTTATGGAGGATTAGTAAACAAACAAATAGTAGCTAGATTGCAATCACTTCAATGCAATGCAATAGGAATTACCGGTGTTGATGCGAATTTGTTACCTGCAAAAAAACGTGAAGTAAAAGAAATCGATTATGGCTGGGTTGGTGATATCGAAAGAGAAAAGATCAATCCGGAAATGTGGAAATTGTTTTTGCAAAATGGCTTAACACCGGTTGCAGCACCACTTACTCACGACAAGAACGCACATATTTTAAATACCAACGCCGATACAATCGCTTCTGTAATCGCAACAAGTCTTTCAGGTATTTATCAGGTCAGTTTGGTTTTTTGTTTTGAAAAAAAAGGAGTGCTGCTCGACGTGAATAATGAAGCATCA
>JBQCFI010000303.1:0-2221 GCA_051959325.1 Ginsengibacter sp.
GATTTGTAAATAATTCCCTTTTATTTATAATTTTATTTTCTAAAAATTGGCCAGATTTTAATTCATACTTAAGTCGTGTGTAAAAGTAAAACAATCTTTGGTAGGGGATGCGACTTCGCTTGCTTCAGCCAGGCAACAAATAATGCCGATTTGTATTTACCAATTCCAAACTATTCGATTATTAAATTATTCCATCAAATCTTCCATGATCTTTTTTGTGTTTTCGAAACTGGTATGTTGATAAGCCCGAATGCCCACTTTTTTGGCGGCCTCTACCAGCATAAAACGATCGTCAAAATAAATACATTCTTCAGGTTTTGCCTGTGCGATTCCAAGAGCAAGAAGAAAAATTCCCGGATCAGGTTTTCGCATTCCTACTTCACAGGATGAAATGAAGGCATCAAAAAAATCGTGCAGTTTAAATTTCTTGATACGGTATTCATTCAATTCACGTGGCTCATTATTTATCGAAATCACTTTAATGTTTTCATGTTTATTTTTCCAGCCGATCATCCAGGGAAGCATGTACGGAAGTTGTATAGATTGTGCATACATAAACTGCTTAAATTCTTCACGGCTAAAATCTCTTTTTTCTGTGAAAACAACTGTATTGAGATAATCATCTAAAGTGATTTTTCCCATTTCATAAACATTAAAAATGAAATCGTGCAGCATGTCCATCTCTTCATAGTTGAGATTGAATTTTTTAGCAGCAGCCATTCTTGACAAATGACCCCATCCGTTTGTAAGCAGTACTCCGCCTATATCTGAGAATAAAATTTTCATCTGTTGCTTCATATTTTTTCTAAAATAAAAAGAAAATTATTTTGGTTTTTGAAAATAGGTGGTTTAGTTTATTTCTCGAAAAAAAAAAGAATTCAAAAATCATTTTAACCATTGTTTATTTCCAAAGCTTGTATTTTTTTAAGTCTTCTTTCAAACCTTTCTGCCGCAATATATCTTGCGTTTAAAAAAGCCATTATTAGTTCTTCTGCTGCCGCAAAACCCGTCACTCTTCCACCGAGACAAATGAGATTCATGTCATCATCTTCAACCCCCTGGTGCGCAGAAAAATGTTCATGAATCAGCGCTGCCCTCACACCAGCAATTTTGTTGGCCGCAACTGCTGCTCCTACGCCGCTTCCGCAAATGGCAATGCCGCGATCTACGTTTTTCTGCGCAACTGCTTTTTCCAAAGGGATTACAAAATCCGGAAAATCATCGGTATTGTTCAATTCGAAGGCACCGAAATCTTTTATTTCAAAGTTCTGTGCTACTAAAAAAGGCACCAGGATATTTTTTAATTCAAAGCCGCCATGGTCACAGGCGACCCCAACTTTTATCGTATTCATTTTTGGAAATAATTTAAATTTTTAGCCACCGTTAGCTTTGCTAAAAGTAAGGCATTGAAACAAAAAAATTACAATCGTTGTTTTAAAATAAAATTATCCGGTAGAATTAGTTTGAATAAACTTTTAAAAATTACCTTTAGTAAAATGAGAATGAAATAAGTGTATGACAAGAGAAGAAAAGTTTATGCATGAAGCCGTTTTGCTTTCAGAAAATGGTATTAATAAAAGCGACGGCGGACCTTTTGGTTGTGTAATTGTAAAGCAAAACAAGATAATTGGCAGAGGACATAACAAGGTAACCAGCACCAATGATCCTACTGCACATGCAGAAATTATTGCCATCAGAGAAGCGTGCAAAACGCTGGAAACATTTCAATTGGATGGTTGTGAAATTTATACTTCCTGTGAACCGTGCCCGATGTGTCTTGGCGCGATTTACTGGGCGCGGCCAGATGTTGTTTATTTTGCCAATACAAGAAAAGACGCAGCGGAAATCGGCTTTGACGATTCAATGATTTATGATGAAATAAATGCAAAAATGGAAGAAAGAAAGATTCCTTTGATAAATTTGCACAACGACAATGCAAAAGAAATTTTTCACAAATGGAAAGAAAAAAATGATAAGACTATTTATTAATGCTTCTTAATCTGTGAAATATGTGTATGCTTTTCCCCATCAAATTCCACACACCTAATCTAAAAAATATATGTCAGATTGTAATATTAGTATCCCTTTTCAGCAACCGGTGGCCGTTGTTATTTCAAAAGCAAAAGCTGCAATAGAAAGTTACAACGGAACCTTTAATGGAGATAATACCTCCGGAGAATTTGGAATAACGGTTTATGGGAACACTGTAAAAGGAACTTAT
>JBQCFI010000304.1:0-23340 GCA_051959325.1 Ginsengibacter sp.
TTTCAACTCCAAAATATTTCTGTTTGTCTGAATTAATATATTTACTTGAATAAGAAACCGGATCGGTATAAAAATAAAAAACGTCTCTGCCATCCCTGCTAAAGCCGGTTATTCTTGCACTCATTTTGTCACAAAAGTATTGGCCGCCAATTTCTAAACTGGTTGTTACTTCCGGTTTCAGATTCCTGTTTCCATATTCTGAATACAATTGGTAAATAGATGGAACGCGATAGCCGGAAGAAAGATTTGCATAGAGTTTATAATGCTCATCTAAAAGGAAAAATGGATTTACAGAAGAAGTGAAATTGCTACCATAAATATTATGGTGATTCCATCTGCTGCCCAAATCAAGATTAAAACCTTTCTTTTGTTTGTACATCAATGATGCATAATAACTGAATTGCTGAGTTTTGGCACTATCAGCCGAAATAGGCAATGCAGGAAATCCATAGTCAGGGTAAAAAACATAAAGCTGGCTGCTGGAACTTTGGCTGAAATCTGCGCCGGTCAATAGTTCTATCTGATCGCTTAAATCAAGATGCGAAAATAATTCTGCATAATTTGAAGTGCCATTATATTTTCCACGTTGATATTTTGAAAGACCGCCGACATCCGTTGAGTCATCTAAAAAATTCCGGTTGAAGCGATTGTAAGAATATTGAAGCCGGATAAAACCTTTTTTTACTTTATAATCAATTACTGCTCCTGCTATCAAATTATCATTGTGATTCGTGTAATCTTTATCATCCTGAAAAGCGCCGGCATCAAGATCTGCATGATTGTTATTATATTTTCCGAAAAAACTGACAGAAGTTTTTTTGAAGGGTTTAAAACCATAACTCAGTTGAAAGACATCCTGGTTAAAACCGTCATTATCAAAATGATTTTTTCCGGTAGAATCATAAGCGGATGAAAATCCGGCACTTTTTATTTTATTGTAAGAAATAAAAAACGTTTGCCCATGTCCGTTATTACCACTTAATGAAACGGCGCCCTTGTATGTTTCATAGCTTCCGGCAGAAAGATCGAGGTTGCTATTAAACGGTTTTTTTCCTGATTTTTTGGTGATGATATTGATTACTCCCGCCACTGCATCCGAGCCATATAAAGTAGATTGCGAGCCTTTTAAAATTTCGATTCTTTCAATATTATCCAGTGCAAAATTATTTAAGTCAAATTCACTGCTGATCCCGGATGGATCATAAAGAGGAACACCATCAAGCAGGATTAACGTATTGCCCGAAGAAGCGCCACGCATATAAACCGTTTGATTTGTTCCCAGGTTATTATCCGCACCATTGACAATCATTCCGGGTTGTTGGTTCAATACTTCTCCCAAAGATTTTCCAAAGCTCTTTTGCAGTTGTTCCTGAGTAATTACGTCGACTACTTTTCCTGTCTGGCTTTGCTTGATAGGACTTTTGGTAGCGGTTACAATTACTTCATTGAGTGTTTTTACAGAATCCTGTGCAAAGCTTGTGGCAGAGGCAACCAATAAAAAAAGGGTAATAATTTTTGATTTCATTTCCTGAATGTGTTTTAACTTTTTTGAATAAATACAGGAAATCAGAAGAAATATAAAATGCTGCAGACCACTTTACATCTCTGCTTTTCTCCCGAAAGCATTGAATAAAATTTATAAGTGGCAGGTCTTCTGGCTTAATGTTTACTTCGACCTTCCCATCCGCAAATTCACGAACAGTGGTGTGAGAGAAGTTACCTGTTATTATTTTTTAAACAGGCCATATTACAGCTACGGGGATAGCTCCGGAATTGAACCGGATTCCCTTTTAACCCCGATATTTACCGGGGACCAATTACGGCTGCAAATGTAAAATCAATAAAATGGAAATACAAAAACGTTTTTTTTGTTCGCTTGCTGTTTTCGGTGCAGATAATTCAGTAAAAGCAAATCCGGCTTGATTTATCGAAACAATTCAACAGCAATGGCATCGGCGAATAATTTTCCTTGATCTGTGAGAATAATTTTATTGTTTTTAATAAAATAATTTTCTTTTTTTATTTTTTGGATTAATAAGTTTTCAATCCTTGTTTTTTCTTTTTCTGAAAAAGTATTTCCAATAAAATTCAAATCCATCCCTTCGATCGTGCGTAAAGAAGTCATGATATATTCATTCGTCATTTGCGTTTCCGTAAGAACTTCTTTTTCAAAAGGAATAATATTTTGCGCTATAGATTTCAGGTAGTAAATGTTATTTGCCTTATTCCACATGCGCATTTTGCCATTAAAGGAATGCGCAGAAGGACCGATTCCTATATATTTTTTGCCCTGCCAGTAGCTGCTGTTGTGTCTGCTTCTAAACCCCGGTTTGGCAAAATTAGAAATTTCATAATGCTCATATCCCGCTTCATGTAAGGCTTTCATTAAAATTTCATATTGCACCGCCTGGGCATCATTGTTTATATTTTCTTTCTTTTTTAACGCGATCATTTTTCTCAAGGCGGTTTTCGGCTCTACTGTCAAGGCATAAGAAGAAATATGTGCGACATTCAGGTTTATCGCTCTGTCAATATTTCTTTGCCATTCCTCGTCCGTTAATCCCGGCGTTCCAAAAATCAAATCAATGGAAAAATTATTATAACCAGCGTCAGCAGCAAGTTTGATACAATCAAAAGCTTGCTTTGCATCATGTGCGCGGTTCATCCATTTTAAATCTCGCTGAATAAAAGACTGGATGCCGATGCTTAAGCGGTTTATTCCGGCATTCTTCCATTCAGCCAGTTTTTCAAATTTTATGTCATCCGGATTTGCTTCTAAAGTAATTTCCGCATCATCAGAAACTTTATAATTTTGTTTGATCGCAGAAATAATCGAAATCATTTCTTCATCAGAAAGCAGGCTCGGCGTGCCTCCTCCAAAATAAATCGTTTCTATTATTTCATTCTCTGAAGATAGGATTGCTGTTGCATTTTCATCATTTTCACCGGCAATTTTGCTTCTCATTTCAATTTCTTTTATCAGTGATTTCACCATTTCTGGTTTTAAGACCTGTGATGTTGAAAAATGAAAATTGCAATAGTAACATGCCTGCTTACAAAAAGGAATATGGATATAAATGCCTGCCAAATTTTAATTTTAATGTTTTCTGAACGCGACCGCCACACGGACTTTTAAAAATGATTTTCAACCCAAAGACACTTAAAAAAAGTTGGAATCTTCCTGCTTTGATATTTTCAATTTAGATTTGAAAAATCAAAATGAAATATCCGATTCTTATATATTTGCGCCGCTTTTTGACGCCTGCTTTTTTCACGATGTTTTTATTTCCGTCAGTTGCTTTTTCGCAAAAAACATATACAGTTCAATATATTGCGGCCGGCAAAGATACTTCCTCTCAGATACAGCAATTTAATTTTAAAACAATTTTTGACAGAAGGGAATCAGCAGAAACGTATATCAACAAATTGCCTCAAATGCTACTGAGCAGAGGTTTTCCCACCGCTTCAGTTGATTCTGTATTATATGATTCTACAATTGCAAAAGTCAAATTATATATTGGAGCAAAGTATCAATGGGCGCAAATATCCACGGATAGCATCGAGCCATATATTTTAGAAAATACGGGTTGGAGTGAAAAACAATTTGAAAATAAAGACATTGATTTTCCCCGCATGCGTTTGCAGGAACAAAAGATTATTGAATATTTTCAAAATTCAGGTTATCCCTTTGCGGCGGTTTCTCTAAAAAACATTGAAATAAAAGATGACAAAATAAACGCAGAGTTGCAGGTTACAAAAGGGCCGTTATATCATATCGACAGCATTCGTGTTTACGGAAAAGTAAAGATCAAAAATTTATTCCTTCAACATTATCTCGGCATTTATAACGGCAGCGTTTATAATAATCAAAAATTGCAGCAAATAAGCAAGCTGATTCGGGATCTTCCTTTTTTGCAGGAACAACAGGCGTGGGATGTTTCGATGCTTGGAACTGGCGCTACTCTAAATTTGTATTTGGAACCGAAGCGCAGCAGCCAGGTAAATGTTCTGATCGGCTTTGTGCCGGGAAATACGATCACGGGGAAGGCGCAAATTACCGCAGATGTTCACCTTGATTTGAAAAATTCTTTGGCAAATGGCGAAAGTATCTTGTTGAACTGGCAGCAGCTTCAGCCGCAATCTCCGCGGTTAAATCTTGGTTTTTCAAAGCCATATGTTTTTAATTCAAACTTTGGAATTGACTTCTCATTCAACTTGCTAAAACGGGATTCTTCCTATCTGCAATTGGACGGAATTTTTGGACTTCAGTATATGATTTCGTCCAACAAAACGTTTAAAATCTTTTATGAAAATGAATCGGATTTTTTACTGGCCGGTGGAATAGATACCAACCAGATCATTTATTCTAAACAATTACCGGCAAACATAGACGTGAGTTCGGAAAATGTAGGAATTGGATATCATTTTGTAAATACGAATTATCGCCTGAATCCGAGAAAAGGAAATGAACTGGACATAACTGCATCGGGAGGCATTAAAAAAACTTCTAAAAATAATGACGTTGTGAATTTAAAAGATCCGTTAAACCCGAACTTTGATTTTAATTCACTTTATGATTCTATTAAATTGAAAACCTATCGGTTTAAAGTCGTAGCTACTGCAGCGCATTATTTTCCGCTGGGGAAAATGAGCACTTTCAAAGCCACTGCCAATATTGGCTTCTTGGAAAGTCCTCAAAACTTTCAGAATGAACTTTTCCGTATTGGCGGTTATAAAATACTTCGCGGCTTTGATGACGAAAGTATTTATGCAAATCAATATGCAGTTTTTAGCGGTGAATACCGCTATTTGCTTGGAACCAATTCTTATTTTTTCGGATTTTCGGATTTAGGATTTACAAAAACAAAATTTAATGCCGTACAATATTCGAACTCATTTATTAGTGGCGGAATCGGGTTGGAGTTTGAAACGAAATTTGGTTTATTAAATTTAAGCTATGCCGTTGGAAAAAGAAACGATGTAAATTTTGACATCCGAAATTCTTCCAAAATACATTTTGGATATATCAACTATTTTTGACAAAATGAAAATGAAAAGGATTACCTGTTTTCTCATCTGCACTGCTGTTATTCTGTTTTCTACGGCTTCATTTGCCCAAAACAAAAACGATAGTTTTTCTGCCGCAAAAACCGATACCAGTCATTTGCCAAAGCCAAATATCGTAATCCCTAAACGAAAAGCAGCAGATACAGTAAAAGCACATTTAAACAGAATTGCCATTCACCAAAGTAATAGGATACCCATTGATACGATAAGAAAAGACAGCGCAGTAGGTACAAATGCAACTACTGTTCAAAAAACCGTTACTGATTCAGTTAGAAATCACAACGACAGCTTTCTTACGACAAAAGTCCGCTTTATAAATCCTGAAAATTTTATTATCAATAAATTATTACTGACCAATAAATTTATTAATATAAAAGATAAACCTGTTTATTTTATTGAACAACCACGTGAGCAATCCGGTAAAGAATTTTTGTTTTATACTTTATGTACCGTTCTTCTAATTCTGGGGCTTTTTAAAACTTTTTTTCCTGCTTATTTTAAGAATTTATTCCGCGTTTACTTTAATACATCACTAAGGCAAACGCAGCTTGCTGATCAATTAGAGCAGGCGAAATTTCCTTCATTTATCATGAATATTTTTTTTGCAATAACAGCAGGAATATACATTTGGCTGCTATTTAATTATTTTCATCCGCCCAGATTTATCAGCAGAAAGTTGTTACTGCCGATTTGTATTTTCAGCGTGATTGTGTTATATTTTATAAAATTTTGTTTGATCAAATTTATGGGCTGGATGTCAGATATCCAGGAAACTACAAACAAATACATTTTTGCCATTTTTCTTGTAAATAAAATCACCGGGATCATTCTTGTCCCAATTATCATTTTGCTAGCTTTTTTAAATCGCGCATGGCTTCCCGATGTCACGAATATATCTTTTATGGTTCTCGGTTTATTTTTTTTATCGAGATATATAAAAAGTTATGGTGCTATCGAACGAAAAATTCCTTTAAATGCCTTTCATTTTATAATTTATATAGTGGGGGCCGAAATCATTCCTCTGTTAATTATTTATAAAGTAGCTATTGATTATTTAATATGATTTTTAGCTTATTATTTTTATACCACTTGAATGCAACTTGCGAAAAAAACATAACTTTGCAGTATCTGCATCAACTATAAAATGGACATAAATACTGCGCCTAAGGAACCCAAGACCGTAAAGGAAATTCAAAATATCCTGATCACTCAGGCTAAGCCTGAGAACGAAAAATCGCCATATTTTGAAATGGCAAAAAAGTATAAAGTAAACTTAAGTTTCGCTCCATTTATTCGTGTAGAACCGATTCCTTCCCGGGAATTCAGAAAACAAAAAATTGATATTCCTTCTTTTACCGCCATCATTTTTAACAGCCGTAATGCCATCGATCATTTTTTCAGAACCTGTGAAGAAATGAGAATAACCGTGAGCCCGGAGGTGAAATATTTTTGTATTACAGAATCAGTAGCACTTTATTTGCAAAAATTTATTTTATACCGCAAACGCAAAGTTTTTTTTGCAGATGGCACCAATAAGAATCTTTTTGAAGTGATCAACAAATATAAAGAACAGGAAAAATTTTTATATCCTTGCTCACATTCTTTTGACAGTGAAATTACCAACTGGCTTATTTCAAACAATTGCGTGTATGCTATTCCTGTTTTGTATGAAATTATTTCAAACGATGTGAAGGCAGTAATTGAAAAGCAGGAGTATCAGATCATCTGTTTTTTCACTCCCCTTGGCGTAAAAAGTTTTACCGAAAATTGTCCGGATTTTAAACAAAATGGAACGCTCATCGGAGCCTTTGGCGATAATACACGCAAAGCGGTAATTAATGCAGGTTTTCAGCCTGATATCATTGCTCCTCAGCCAAAAGCGCCCAGCATGGTTTCTGCTTTGGAAAATTATCTTGCGGGCTTGAAGAAAAAATAAAACTTCTTTTCCACTTTTTTGAAATGAGCAGTAAACAAACAAATAACTGCAAATTGTTTTCTGAAGGACGTTATTAATTTTTATTTTTCAAAAGAAAATTCTTTCTGAGGAGTAATAAATACTCCGGTATTCTCAATTTCTTCTATAAACAGCTTATTTTGTATTTCTATATTTTTATAAGTATGTCGCAGCGCGGGTAAATTCCATTTCTACAGATCTTCTTTTGTAAATTTTTTCAAGGCAAAGAAATAATACCCGCAAATGTAGGCAACGCTTGCAACTACCATAATCCAGATTTCCGGTGCATCTTTATAAATTACTTTGTTGCCAAAAGGAATGGGAAGCATTACATCTGTTACCTGTAGTGGCAAAAAATATCCAACCGGTGATAATTCCAATTTTTGGTTGATCAGCATGCAGATAATGAATTCAAAGATTAATCCGTATAAAAAAAATACTGCGATCGCCGCGCCGCTTTTTCTGAAAAGAATAGCCAGAAACTGTGCAAACGTAATATAGGCAACGGTTTGAATAAATATATACACTACATTTTCAATACCCGAAAATGAAAAATGAGAACCGGTGGTAATTAAACCGAATAACAGGGCTATCAAAAAATTAAAAATAGTGGCCACTATAGAAAATAAAATCGCGAACACAAATTTTACAGTAATGAATTCCTTGCGGGTCCAGCCATCAATAATATTCTGCCGATGGGTTTTAAAATTAAATTCATTAGTAAGCAACATAATGAAAAGAATCCCCGGGAAATATAGTAACCAGCTACTCATAAAACCCACTGTTTCCCATACTTTAGGGAATGCATACGGCGTTCCCAGAAGCATCTGGCTGGCTGGCATATTTTGAACAGCAAGCTCATTTATATAAAATCCCGTATAATTAATTCCGAGAATCGCGAAACCATAAAGAATCGTAAATACCCAGAATGTTTTATAATTTTTTACTTTAAGCCATTCGATTTTTAAAAGATGTTTCATAAGTTTTTTAATTATTGGTAAGTTCGAAAAACCTGGCTTCCAGGCTTTTCTTCTTGAGAATAAGGTGATTGAGAACTACGCCATGGCTAAAACAAAAATCATTCACCGCTGCCAAATCTGCATTGCCTACCGGAAAGAATATTTTGATTACAGAATTTTCATCAGCCACTCCTGTTTTACCATTCATTGATTGTAATATTTCGAATAGTTTTTTGTTATCGGCAGACGATACTTCCACTATATCTTCATTTGACAGAATCTCATTTACTTTCCCGGAAGTGATCAATTCACCTCTTTTTAAAATGGCTACATGTGAACAAACTTTTTCTACTTCATCCAAAAGATGGCTGGCCATAATGATGGTTTTTCCTTCCCGATATAGTTTTTTCATCAGCTCTCTGATCTCTGCGATTCCTACCGGATCCAATCCATTCGTTGGTTCATCAAAAACCAAAACGGAGGGATTTCCCAACAAACAAGAGGCGATTGCTAAGCGTTGTTTCATCCCTAAAGAATAGGTGCTGAATTTTGAATCTTTTCTGCGTGTCAGATCTACTGTTTCCAGTACTTTGTCAATATCTTCTTTGCCATGTTGTTTTATTTCAGCGGCAATCTCTAAGTTTTTTACGCCCGATAAATAATGATAAAAATTGGGTGTTTCCAGCAACGTTCCGATTCTTCTTCGGCTGCTTGCTGATGGTGGTTCATCAAATAGTTGATAGGTTCCGGATGTTGGTTTTAGAATATCGGTAATGGTTCCGAGGGTAGTGGTTTTTCCGCTTCCATTTGGTCCCAATATTCCGAAAACCGTTCCTTCCGGTACAGAAAAACTGACGTTTTTCAGCGCCTGAATGTTGCCATAGGTTTTGGATAAATTTTCGACAGTAAGTATTGACATGGTGAATGATTGAAAAATAATAATGCAATATAAGTGAAGTATAAAATAAAATTGCAATTGTTGTTTGAATGGTAAAGGGCGGATTTTTCCATCCTTAAATATCAATCGTTCAATTTCCAGAATGAAATTTTTTAAACCAGGTCATTTGCCTCTTTGCATAATGGCGCGTATTTTTTTTAATTTCATCAATCGCTTTTTCAAGAGAAAATTTGCCTTCAAAATAATCAAACAATTCTTTGTAACCTACTGTTTGTAAGGCATTCAGATTTTTAAAAGGAATTAAATTCTCCGCCTCTTTTAGTAAACCCGCATCCATCATTTCATCTACCCGATGATTGATATTTCTATAAAGTTGTTCGCGTGGAATTTCTAAATTGATATTTTTTATTTCAAAATCACGTTTCACCTTTTTGCCGGAATGAAAATCAAGAATAGATTGTCCGGTCGAAAGTTTTACTTCCAGGGCACGCAGCATTCGCTGAGGATTTTGCATTTCTCCTTTAGAAAAAAAATCCGGATCGCGCAATTTTATTTCATCGTTTAACCATTGTAATCCCCGAACAGAATAATCCTCATTTATTTTTTTATGAATTGCTTGATCTGTTCCCGGAATATCATCAAGGCCTTGTGCAAATGCTTTAATATATAAGCCTGTACCACCAACCATTATGGCAACGTCATTATTTGTGAAAATTTCCTCAACAGCTTTTAGTGCATATTCTTCAAATATTTTTACGTTCACTTCCTCATGAACCGAATGTGTGTCGATAAAATAATGCTTTACTTTTTGAAGCTGTTCCGTTGAAGGTTTGGCTACTCCAATATTTAATTCTTTGAAACATTGCCGGCTGTCTGCAGAGATAATTTGTGTGTTGTGTTTTAAGGCAAGTTCAATTCCGTAAGATGTTTTACCAACAGCCGTTGGCCCGGAAATAATAATGCAGGTTTTTTTATTCATAATTGCCGGTTTGTATAGAACCGCAAATAAATCTAAAGCTCTTCGGTAGCACTGTCATCCACTTCCTCTTCTTCGTTTTCGTTGCCATCTTCACTTTCACCTTCTTCACTGTAGCCCTCGGCAAGAATTGAAGTATTCAAATCATATTTCTCTTCAATTTCCGAAAGTTTTTCGTTGATCAACCCTTTTGTACCATATTGGCTTGGGGCAATGCCTTCAGTGCGACTGCAGGAAGGATAAACGAGTTTAGGATTTTCTTCTTTATTTACATTGATCAGTTCTACCAGGAACGTCCAGTTTTTATGAAAATCATAAACGTAAATAAATTTTTGATTTGGCTCGCGCATTTCCGTTCCAAGAATTGTTTCACTCATCAGCAAGGGCTCAGCTTTATAAGGCCTTTCGTATTTCTCCAAAGTGATTTCTTTGCCCCGCTGCCATTTATCATTGCTTCTGAAAAAAGTAGCCTCATGCTTGTTGTCAAACTCGAAACATTTTAAAAGACTGTTATGAAGATCCAAAAATGTCTGTGTATGTTTTATGACAAGGTCACGATATACGCTGTCATCATCTTCCCAATAAACTCTGAATTTTAAAATTGCCATATCACAAATTTAAGGCTTCCTGTTTAATTAAAATATGCAGCGAAGAAGAATCAATATTTGAAAAAGTGAATTCAGCAAAGAAAGAAATAAACCGCATTCCTGTTTTTTAAATCAAAATTTTTCAAAATGCTTATCTCACTTGGTCATTTCTTATTCCCAGATCTTCCGCAATTTTTTTCATGTATTGAAATGCAGATTCATATTCATTTGGAATTTCTCCATCCAATATCGCTTCACGAACCGCATTTTTTATTTCTCCTACAACCCTCGAAGGAGGCAATCCAAATTCTTTCATGATAATTTCGCCCGTTATGGGCGGTTGCCAGTTGCGCAGGTGGTCTGATTCTTCTACTTCTTTCAAACGTTTTTCTACAAGCTCAAAATTGGCGAGAAACCGCTGTACTTTTTGTTTATTTTTTGAAGTAATATCTGCTTTGCAAAGGGTCATCAGGCTTTCAATATCATCGCCCGCATCAAACAATAATCGGCGTATTGCAGAGTCTGTAATATTCTCTTTTGTAAGGCTGATCGGCCTCAAATGCAACTCTACGAGTTTTCTTACAAACTTCATTTTTTCATTCAAAGGCAGTTTTAATTGTGCAAAAATCTTTGGAACCATTCTGCCTCCTACTACTTCATGGCCATGAAAGGTCCAGCCGTGACCTTCTTCAAATTTTTTTGTTGCAGGCTTTGCAATGTCATGTAGAATTGCTGCCCAACGCAGCCACAAATCGTTGGTATTTTCAGAAATATTATCCAGCACCTGCAATGTGTGATAAAAATTATCTTTATGCCCTTTGCCATCAATATATTGCGCGCCAACCAAAGCGATCAGCTGCGGAAAAATAATTTTTAATAATCCTGATTTATATAAAAGATCAAAACCAATAGAGGGTTTTGGAGCCATCACAATTTTATTGATTTCATCAATGATCCTTTCGCCACTTACAATTTTTATTCTTTCAACGTTTTGTTTTATTGCTTCAAAAGTTTCCGGAGAAATGGTAAAATTCAATTGCGTGGCAAAACGAATGGCACGTAACATACGTAAGGGATCGTCAATAAAAGTTTGTTCGGGAGGAAGAGGCGTTTTGATAATTTTATTTTCGATATCTGCAATCGCATCCAGCGGATCAATTAATTTTCCAAAATCACTTTTATTCAAACTAACGGCAAGAGTGTTAATAGTAAAGTCTCTGCGCATTCGGTCTTCATCCATGTTTGCGGGAAGCACTTCCGGTTTCCGGCTATTTTGGTTATAGCTTTCCTTGCGTGCGCCCACAAATTCTATTTCAAAATAATTATCACCGGAAAACAATTTTATTTGTGCAGTACCGAAATTTTTAAAAAAACTAACAGGTAGAATTGGAGAAAATTTTTCAGCAGTTTTTTTTGCTAATTCTATCCCATCGCCCAGGCAAACAATGTCGGCGTCTTTGTCAGGCCGCTTTAAAATTTTATCTCTTACAAAACCGCCGATTATATAAGCCGACATCTTCAACTCGTCAGCCGCCTCAGCAATCTTATGAAAAATGAAAAGCTCTTTTTCTGTAAAGTCAAGATTCATTGAGCAAAAATAAGAAATACGAATCGACGTTATTTGTTTGTTCACTGCTTATCCGGCAGCAGGAATATTTTCAAACATAGTCTTATCACCCATTGCAGCCAGTTTCATTTGCTTTGCAGTTTCGTGGCCCACGTATCTTTCTATTCTTTTTTCTATAAAATAAATAACCGGCGTCAGCACAATTGCCAAAGTGAATTTGTATAAATAATTCATAATGCCAACAGCTAAAATGAGTTGCCATGAAAATAATCCGCTGAACGCGATGAATAAAACAATATAACTATCCACCAATTGCGAAACGAGGGTAGAACCGGTAGCGCGCAACCAAAGATGTTTATTTCCCGTAACTTTTTTTATTTTCTGAAATACAAAAACATCCACGCCCTGGCTCACTAAAAAGGCAACCAGGCTGCCAATGATGATCCGCATGTTTTGCCCAAAAATCGCACTGAAAGAAGATTGAATATTTTCAACGCCTTGCTCATGGCTGCTTTCAAGCCACGCTTTTGCCGGTGGTAAGGCAATAGCAATAAAATACATCAAAAAGGCATATGAAATAAGAATGACGGCCGTCACAGAAATCCTGCGAACCGCTCTTGGTCCATAAAATTCATTGATAATATCTGTAATTACAAATTCAAAAGGCCACAGAATGACGCCACAGGTAAGGGTAAAAGCCAAACCGCTTTGTCCAAAAAGCGTGAAGTTCGCCGGTCGCATTCCAAACAGTTCTTCGAAGGAAAATAATTTCATTCCAATAGCTTCTGCAACTAAGGCGTTTGCGACAAAAAAAGCGGTGAAGCCGACAAAGATTTTGGTAGGCTTATCGTTCAAGGTTTTATGGATCATCAGGAGAAAATATTTACAAAAAGAAAAAATAAAATTGAATCAATAAAAAAATAAAATTTACAAGAGGTAGCCATTTTGGCAATGGAAGCGCTTTTTTGGTTATCAATACAACTCCATAAACAATGCACATTAAAAAGTTTATAATGATTGCTGAAAAACCTAAAATGATAACGAGGTCTTTAAAAAATGGAAGTGGCAAAACGCCTCCTGCTGTAGCAATGGAAGCCTTTTTAGCTTCCATTCTATTGATTAAAATGAATATTAAAAAACAGACGTTACAAATAAACGTGAACCGGGAAAAAAATGAAATTAATTTCATTAAAAATAATTGTTTGAAAATACTGTCAACAAAATAATATTAATTTGTCGGAATAAAGATTTTTTAGAATGGCTAATGTGTTGAGTCTTGTTACCTACAAAATATTGCCACCCAAATTGGGCGGGCAGAAAGGAATTGCACTTTTCAATGAATATTTGTCTGAACAGGTAAACATTTTTTGTTTTACAATAAAAGATAATGATCCTGCACTGGCGCCTTATCCTGTTATTAATTTGTTGAGCAATAAATCGTCACGATATATCAATCTCTTTTATTTTAGTTTAATAAAAAAAATTATCCGCAAAAATGAAATTTCGCACATAATCGTTGAGCATCCTTATTATGGCTGGATGGCGCTTCTATTAAAATATTTTTGCAAGGTAAAAGTGATTGTCCATTCGCACAATATAGAAGCAGAGCGTTTTAGAACTCTCGGAAAATGGTGGTGGAAAATTTTATGGTATTACGAAAAGTGGGTTCATCGGAAAGCTGATTTTACTTTTTGTATTACAGCCGAAGACCGGAAATATTTTTTTGAAGAATATAAAGTTCTATATGAAAAATCTGCTGTCATCACTTATGGAATATCATGGAATTTGCCGCCATCAGCAGAAGAAAAAGACTCTGCAAAGAATGTGCTGCTAAAGAAGTATTCATTAGCTCCGCAAACTCATTTATTTCTTTTCAATGGTACATTAAATTATGGGCCAAACCTGGACGCTGTAAAAAACATTGTTGAAAAAATAAACCCCTTATTTATTCAAAAAAATATTTCTTATAAAATCATCATTTGTGGCAAAGGCCTTCCTGGTGAAATGAATGAATTGAAAAATCATGTTGATCAAAATATTATTTACGCAGGTTTTGTAGATGATATTTCTGTTTATTTTAAAGGTGCTGATGTTTTCATAAATCCCGTCACTGATGGCGGAGGAATCAAAACAAAACTGGTAGAAGCATTGGGATATAATCTCAATGCCGTTTCTACTTTGAATGGCGCCATCGGTGTAGATGAAAACATTTGCAACGGAAAATTATTTCTATGTGAGAATCAGGATTGGCAAGCCTTTGCTAACAAAATGGAAATTGCAACGCAAACAAACAAATCGATTTCGCCACTTTTTTTCGAACATTTTTATTGGGAAAATATTACAGCAAAAGCGGCAGGAATTATTAAAAGTTTAAAATAGAAATTCACATTATTTCTTTGTTCGCTGACTGGATTTCACCACAAACTATTCCATGTTTTGTTCAACATGAGCCAGTCTCCCGTCTTTTGTCATTCCTTCTATTATTACACGAAAAGCATCAGTTATATCATTATTAAAAAATTTAAGCGTTACTTTATTTTGCCCCGGAACAGTGATTACTGACGGGTTCCAATAGAGTGTTGTGCGCAAATCTTTCTTGTCGTTTTCAGGGCTGAGAGTTTCGTAATCAGGTGAATAAAACTGACGGATAGCAGTATATCCGCTTACCGTATTATTGGACAAACCTTTACCTGGCTCTTGTTTTTGATCGCCGCCTTTTCGGGTATATATCGCGATGGCGCCGCCACTTCCACTTCCAATACCACCCATGAAAGGAGGACGGAAAACTTTGATATATGCCACATCAGAAACCGGAATTGACGAAACCATGTCAGGCGTGGTTGACATTTCATCTACATACACCTGTGGAGTGCCGCCGCGCCACGAAAGTGTAGGCGGATTGCTGGTTGTATTTATTTGCAATCCGGCAACTTTTCCCTGGAGATATTGAAAAATATCCATTGATGAATTCGCGAATGGATCATTTACCAAATCGAATTCATTGGCATCTCCTCCAGAAAACATTCCCGAAGTGTATTTTTTATCCATTTCTTCGAGTGTTGATTTTGGCCGGCCTTTGATGTTAACGGTTGCCAACACTTTTCCTTTTAGAAATTGCAACTCCCGTTCCAGCGCATCACTCAGTTGCACATGATAATGATTGCCGGTGGTATCGGCAAGATGATTATAATTATATCCACTCGCTTTCGCATTACTTGAAAAAGGTGGAAGCCTGTTTTGCATAAACTGAACACTTACATCTTTCAATTTTCCAACCTGGTAATAAACCCTTGCAGTATCAAAGATGATTACATCCTGGTCATCAAAAGTTCCGTCTGCCCGAACAGGTGCAGTAAATATTTGCATCGGAGATTTTTTTTGATTTACCATCAATACAATCGCTCCTGCAGCACGTAATTGAGTTGGTGTAGCTCCTAAAACCTTTCCTGACAAGGACAGATAAGCGGTATCTCTTTTATAATTAATAGCCGGAAAATTTCCACTGGCCACCTTTTCCCAGTCAAACCTGCGCCACCCATGAGTAAGCATGACAAGGTCCAGTTGCTGCATGATGGAATCACTATTGTTTAAAAAATAATGTGCCGGATCATTTATTTTTCCTTTTAATTCTCCCGTTAATAAAAGGTGCGAAATAATATTATCACTTGTGTCATTGTCAATTGCCGCATCTGTTACCGAAACAGAAAGATTTGCAGAAAGACTATCCGGAACCGTTATTTCAATTTCGTTTCTTGCACGTTTATTAAGTCCCCAATGTGTTACAGTCATCTCAGGTTCAAATTGAAATTCTTCATTATTGACATAGGTAATCCGTTCTGCAAGCGGTTTCCATTGATTGTCGAAAACGGTAATGGTGAGAATTCCGGTTGGCAATGATTCTGTGGGAATGATTCCCTCTGTTGCCCCATCTTTTAGCTCCTTGCTGATGTTAAAAACAGGTTGCTGATACATTGTTCCAATAATATGCACTGAGTTCATTGCGGCTATTGAAGCGGGTGCAGCACTGACTAAAAAATTTCTTCGTGTGCCTGAAACGGTTACCTGCAAAGAAACTCCGGAGCTTTTTATCGCTGGTAATTTAGTAACATGATTCACTCCTTTTTCATCCTGCCATGAAGCGGAAAAAGTTTCTCCATCTTCGGGGTGAATGAAAAAGAATCCCATTCCATCATGAATGATTTTAAGATCTGCAACATCAGCGCCTTTACTGTTTTTTACCTGTCCTTTTATTTTTATTGGCGTACCATATTGATCATTTGCTTTGAAAGCAATTTTATTTGTTACTCCCGCAATCGCATCTCCGCCTTCAGGGAAAAAAGTCAATTCAGGTGTGACAATGTTTTTTGATTTTGAAGAATTATTTGCAGAGGAAAGAACTTTTAAATCTTTGTTGTATAAAAAAGCGGTATCAAAATTCAGCATCCATTTAGTGTATGCTTTTACATGAATGTATTGCCCTGTGTAGCCTTCAGGAATATCAAACTGTCCGAATGATGTGCCATCCTGAATGGGTGCAACGGTATGTAAAAGTAAATTTCCTTTGTCATCAGTCCAATCTATATATAGTGTTTTGCTTGAATCAGCCGGGTAAATTGCCTGCATCAGATATGCTTTAAACCAGACAGTATCGGCTGCAGCATAAGTCGATTTATCATAATGAAGATATATTCTTTCCTGCGGATAATTGTTTGCAAAAATTTCCAGATTTTTTTCGATATTTTGCGCGTTCGCAAATAAAATTGAAAAGAAAAAAGTAAGAATGCAGATCAGTTGTTTCATTTTAGAAAACATTTTATTATAAAAATAAAGTCGTGTAAATTAATCTAACAATAGAATTGCACCAAAGGTGAAAATAGTTTTAACAATAGTAACAACCAATCATGTTTATCTGAAAAAAGAATTTTAAATCCTATAATTTTGCAACAAAAAAAATCTATGGCTTTCACAAAAGTTACTGAACAATCTTCCAAATACCGCCACCTTGAAAAAATGTCTGTTGGAGAAATTATCAAAAACATCAATAAAGAAGATTGTCTTGTAGCAGCAGCCGTACAAAAAGCCTTGCCTCAAATAGAAAGTTTGATAAAAGCTGTATCTGAAAAAATGATCGATGGCGGAAGATTATTTTATATTGGAGCAGGTACCAGCGGCCGTTTGGGCATACTCGATGCGAGTGAATGCGTTCCTACTTATGGCGTCCCAAAAGGGTTGGTAATCGGTATTATTGCCGGAGGTAAAAAAGCCATTGTTGACCCTGTGGAAAATGCGGAAGACGATACCGCCCAGGGATGGAAAGATTTAGAATCTTATAAGATAAATGAAGCAGATGTAGTGATTGGCGTTGCATCCAGTGGCACCACACCTTATGTGATCGGTGCATTAAAAAAATGTAAAGAACATCACATTACAACCGGAAGCATTGCTTGCAATCCCGGATCTCCGATTAGTGAAGTTGCAGATTTTCCCGTGGAAGTAATTGTTGGACCTGAATTTATAACAGGAAGTACACGCATGAAAAGTGGCACTGCTCAAAAGATGGTCTTGAACATGATCTCTACAACCGCCATGATTCAAATGGGCAGAGTGGAAGATAATAAGATGGTAAATATGAAACTTACGAACCAGAAGATCGTAAAAAGAGGTACACGAATGCTGATGGAAAAAACAGGAATAAAAGATGAAGCAGCTGCAGAAGCTTTGTTATTAAAATATAATGGTGTAAAAAAAGCAATGGAGCATTTTAAATAAAATGCTCCATTGCTGAGGTTTTCTCTAAAACAAAATTCTTATTATTTATTAATTTATTGTAAAAGAATTGTGACAGGCAATGAGGAAAAACATTGCTATACTTACTCATCGAAACGATCCATAAATAAGTTACTTCTTTCCATTAAATACGTCACCCTTAGAAACTACTTTCACTTTGTCGCCGTCTTTTAAAGTTTTAGAAACCACGTCGTAAGGGCCGGTAACCACTTCATCTCCTTCTTTCAGGCCGTCAGTTATTTCTATATAATTAATATCCTGGATGTCTGTTTTCACTTTCTGTTTTTTCACTTTTCCATCAGGTTGTACTACAAAAACTACAATATCCAATCCGTTATCACCTGAATTATTAACGAAATCTGTTTGACTGGCGGCATTGCCCGCGGTTCTTTTTCCTGTCGAATCATTTTTTTCCCGCGTTGTTACCGCATTGATAGGAATGGATAAAACATTGGTGTGTGTCTTTGTTTGTATGTCTGCGCTGGCGCTCATTCCAGGCCTGAAAGGAAATCTTTTTTTGTGGGTCGTATCTATGAGATCTTTATAAGAAGCCGGATTCAACCGGATATAGACTTTGTAATTGGTTACGTCGGTGCTGGTATTTGTTAAATCATTTGCAGTGGAGGCGCCATTATTGCTACTGGCAATTTGCGTTACAACTCCTGAAAATTTTCTATTATTGTACGCATCGACCTCAATAGTCGCACTATCTCCAAGCCGTACTTTAGGAATATCATTTTCGCCGACATCTACGCGAACCTCAATTTTACCCATGTCGGCTATTCGCATCATTTCGGTACCGGCCATCATTGAACTTCCTACAACACGCTCTCCTTTTTTTACACTTAATAAAGAAACAATGCCATCCATTGGCGCTCTTAAAGTGGCGAGGCTGATATCTTTATCGGCCTTTTGCAATGCGGCCTGCGCACTCTGTACAGAAGCAGCACTTCCCTTTACTCCTGCTTTTGCAGCATTTAAATTTGCCTGTGCTGTTTTGTAAGCAGCATCTGCTGTATTGAACTCGTTCCTGGATATAACTTTTTCATCATACAATTGCTTCTGCATGTCGTATGTTTTTTTGGCCTGATCCAGTTGCGCTTCCAAAGCACCAAGCGAAGCCTTGGCGTCAGCCATTTGCGCTTGTTGCTGATTTACAATCGCCGCAGCCTGGTCTCTTTGTGTCAGATAAATATCGCCATATATTTTTGCAAGAACCTGTCCTTTTTTTACGCTGTCGCCCTCTGCCACATCCAGTTCTACAATTTCTCCGGAAATATCAGGGCTTAATTTTACTTCTACCTCAGGATATATTTTTCCACTCGCATTTACTGTTTCCACAATCGTTCTGCGTGCGACTTTTTCTGCAGTTACTTTAATTCCCTCATCTTTTCCAATCACGCCGGTTTTCTTTAAAATAACGAGGATCACAATCAGAACCACTAAACTAATCATGATCCATTTGAGCGTTTTATTCATATTTTCCGTTTGATAATTGTTATTTTCTTATTGCACTTATTTATTACAACCTGATGCCCTGACCTTTATAAAATTCCAATACTTTCATTTTGAATACATAATCAAACTGATTTAAAGCATATTGGAGTTTTGCCGTAAATAAGTTATTCTGATTGGTTATTAAATCCAATGTTCCGATCATTCCTACGGTATATCTTTTTAAAGTATAATCATATGTTTTCTGTGCAGCATCTACCGCTTTTTCCGATGAGGTAAATTTAGCGAGTGCTACCACCGCTGCATTATATGCCTGGTAAATATTCTGCTTCAATGTTTTGTTGTCAAGGTCCTGCTGATACTCCAGGTTTTTGATATTTATTTGCGTCCTTTTATAATTTCCTCTCGCCTGCCAGCCATTAAATATAGGAATAGAAATACTGAGTCCAATGGATTGTCCAAAGTTATTATTGAACTGCGTGCCAAACGGATCTGAAGTGATAAACCCATTTCGAACGCCATTTTTATATACTGGTTTTTGCACGTCAATGAGGTTGCCCGCATTATCTTTTACGACCAATCCACTTGGAGCATAGCCACTAAATACCTGTGTGAATTGTGGTGTGCGAAAATAACCATAACTGGAACCAAGCGACCCAAAAGCAGAAATGCTTGGATATAGCATTCCCTTTGCAGCAAGGCTATTTTTTTCCGCTGCTTTTAAATTGTATTGGTTCATCTTTTGCTGCGGCTGATTGGCGAGTGCAGACGCATATACATCCTCAGGTTGTAAATCGCCAATGGACATCAGAGGAATCTGCTCCATTGCCGGCTCTGCAATTTCAAACGAATCAGCCGCATCTATATTCATGTATGCTTTTAATACATATTTTGCCTGGGCAACATTTCCTGTGGCGCTGATCAAATTGGAAGTGTCATTCGCCAATTGCGATTCCAATTCTGTGGCATTAAATTCGGCCATTGACCCCGCGTTTACCTGTTTATACACCAGGTCTAATTGTGCCCGTGATTGCTTTACCTGCACTTCAGCTATCTGCTCTTGCTCCCGCGCCAGTAAGATTTGTAGATATGAATTAGCAACGGTTAGTGCGATATCATTTTTCAATTTATCGGTTGCAGCATTCGCAGCCATTACCGACCATTGATTGGCAAGGATGGTATTCTTTTTTGAAAACCAGTTAAAAATCTGAACGCTGGTCTGAAGATTTAAATTTACAGAAAAATAGTTTTGATTTTCTAAAATACCGGTGGAAGGATTTTTTGATTTACCATAACTAAGTCCATCACTGTTTGATAGGTTCAGCGAGGGTATTTGAGAAAGTTTGCTTTCTTTATAAGTAATGGCAGCAACGTCGGCCTGTAGTGCTGTTTGTTTTACCGAAATATTATTTTCCATTGCGTATTGCACACATTCCAACAAGGTCCACTTTTTTTGAGAAAATCCAGTTGCTGAAATGAAAATAAGAATGACCAGTAGCTTGATTTTTATACACATAAAACAAAAATAATGATTTGAAGGTTTTGTCTTCGGAGAGATGGATAAGTGGTAAATAAAAATAATGTCGAAGATAGTAAGCTTTAAAATATTCTTCGTTTAAACGGAAAATTTATTTTCGAAAGTATTTAACAACTGCTGGTATTCATTCTGCCGCTAATACTTGCCTTACCATCTTGCATTTGGATGAAAACGAAAATACAAAAAGGGAATATTTCTTTGCTTCCGGTAACCTCGCGATTTCGAGTGTAAGGGTTTTCGCTTATTTAATCCTTTTGCCGCAATCTTAACCACAAAGCTCTTTAATTTTTTAATTCCTTTTTCAAGCATTTTAGTTTTATGGATTTCAGCTCTTTAAAATTCTTATAGCTTGAAGTTTCAAAGCCTTTATTCGAGAAAAAGAATTCCCTTTATTTATTTGTTGACTGTTATGAGAAGAATCATTTCATTGCATCAAACCCTCGCTCCAAATCTTCAATAATATACTGCGGATCTTCCAGGCCAACATACATTCTCAGTTTTCTTTGTTCTTTATTATTTGCATCAAAATCTTCTTCTTTTACAGACGCGCAATTTGGCATAATCAAAGATTCATAACCACCCCAGCTTACTGCCATAATGATGTGCTGCAGGCTTTCACAGAACAGCTCAATCTTTTTAATGGAATCAGTTTTTATATAAAATGAAAACAATCCACAGGCGCCATCCATTTGTTTTTTTGCCAGGTCGTATTGCGGAAAATCTTTGTCAAAAGGAAAAGTAAGATCTTCCACTTCTTCATGGCTTTTTAAATAGTTTACGATGATTTGGGTCGTTTCGGAAATTCGTGTAAGCCTTACCTGCAGCGTTCTTAAGCCGCGTATCAGCAGCCATGCGTTAAAAGGTGTAGTGCCAATTCCCATGTTCATGTATTCGCTGCTAAAAATCTTTTTTACCATTGCTTTCGTTCCGCTCAAAACCCCGGCTACTACATCACTGTGGCCATTAATATATTTTGTGGCACTTTGCAAAGTAAGGTCAATGCCCAATTGGATCGGCCTTTGATACAACGGCGTGCAATAGCTGTTATCACAAATGGTTATTATTTTTTTTGATCTTGCTAATTTGGCAACGGCCGAGAGATCCTGCAAATAAAAACTCCAGCTATTCGGCGATTCCAAATAAATGAGTGTTGTATTTGCCTGAATGGCCCTTTCAAAATTTTCAATATCTCTTCCGTCAACGTACGTTACCGAAACATTGAATCGTGGCAAAACATTATTAAACATTTTTTGCGCCCAGGTGTAAGGTTTCTCAACAGAAATAATATGGTCGCCACTTTTTATATTGGCAAATACGGAGGTAAAAATCGCGGCTGCTCCGCTGTTAAAAACCAGACAGTCCTCGGCACAATCAAGCGCAGCGAGCTTTTGAGATAAAATCTGCACGGTAGGATTTATTCCGCGACTATATAGATATCTCGACGATTCATTTTCAAGAGCATCCCGAAAATCATCGACTTTTTTAAAAGCAAAATTGCTAGTCTGCATGATCGGCGGTGCAATCGCATTAAAATAATCTTCGCGGTCTTCGCCTAATTCGTTTAAAATGTTCGACACTGTTTTTGGATCTATCATTTTTTTATTTTTTCCATTTCAAAGACTCATTTAAGAACACAAATGTTGCCAAAAGTAGCAGCAGCACAAAAAGAATTTATTAAAAAGTAAATGGCCCGAAATTTTATCCAAAGAAGCGCAAGGTTTTTGGGACTACTTTTGTGTCTAAACGATTATTGTTTCGAATGAAAATTATTTTTATCTTTTTTTTATTTCTCGGAGATACGGTAGCTGCGCAAACGACCAATAATGCTGATTCGGTTAAAACGTTGGAAAATGTAATCGTGAGAGCTTATGAACAAAATCGGAAATTAATTGATGTAGCAGCTCCGGTAAGCGTTACCGGGCAGGCACAATTAAACCGGTTCAGCAATATGAGCATATTGCCTGCTTTAAATATTATTCCGGGAGTAAGTATGGAAGAGCGTTCTCCCGGTAGTTACCGCCTTAATATCCGAGGCAGTTCATTGCGTTCGCCCTTTGGGGTGCGCGATGTGAAGATTTACTTAAATGATATTCCACTTACTGATCCGAGCGGCAATACGTATTTGAACCAACTCAGCTTTTATAATTTTAATTCCATTGAAGTTATAAAGGGACCGACGAGCAGTTTGTATGGAGCAGGCATCGGTGGCACCATGTTGATACATACTTTGCCTGCAACATGGCAACAAGAGTTTTCGGTTAATTATACAACCGGCAGCTTTAATACCAATAGCATAAATGTAAATGTAAAAGCCGGCGATGCTGATCATAAAAACATCTTTAGTTATTCTCATCAAACGAGCGATGGCTACAGGCAACAAGCAAAAATGCGGAAAGACATTGCGACATGGGAAAATGAATTGAAAATAAATGACAAGCAAACGCTGCATACATATATGTCTTATGGTGATCTATATTATCAAACACCTGGCGGGTTAACGCTGGCACAATATAATGCTGATGCTAAACAGGCAAGGCCCGCTTCAGGATCTCA